>CAZNYC010000015.1:0-43167 GCA_964577175.1 uncultured Anaerolineales bacterium | reverse complement strand
GGATGAGCCCCTCCTCGACCCCGCCGACGCCCTCGCCGCCCCGGCGCTGGACGTGACGTTGTAGGCGTCCCGCGGCCTCGCTCTACGCCTCGGTTTCGTCTTGTTTCTCGCCACCGTCTTCGTGTTCGAGTTTCATGGCCAGTTCCGGGCGGATGGTGCGGACGTGGATGTCGCGCTGCGGGAAGGAGATTTCGATATTGTTGGCGCGGAACGCCTCGTCAACGGCCCGGTGCAGCCGGTCGCGGATGACGAGCCACTGGCGTACCCCAGAAATATAGAAGCGTAATTTAAAGAGCAGCGCGCTGTCGCCGAACTTGTCGAAGTACGCCGACGGCGGCGGGTCTTCGAGCACGTCGGGGCTCTCGCGGGCGCACTTCAGCAGCAGTTCGGTGGCCAGGGCCGTGTTCGACCCGTACGCGATGCCCACCTCCAGCGTCAGCCTCAGCAGGTCGTCCGAGAGCGACCAGTTCACCAGCCGGCCGGTCACGAACTCCTTGTTCGGGACGATGAGTTCCTTGCGGTCCCAGTCGGTGATGGTGGTGGCGCGGATGCGGATGCGGGTCACGTAGCCGGTCGTCTCGCTGACGCTGACGACGTCGCCGACGCGCATCGGCCGCTCGAACAGGATGATGAGGCCGGAGACGAAGTTGGCGAAGATCTCCTGGAGGCCGAAGCCCAGCCCCACCGTGATGGCGGCGGCCAGCCACTGGACTTTCGACCACCCCACCCCGATCAGGGCAAACGCCACGACTACCCCTACGATCGTGATCAGGTACCGCGAGACCGTCGTGATGGCAAAGCGGACGCCGGCCGCCAGCGGCAGGTGCTGGAGGACCGCCACCTCCAGCAGACCCGGCAGGTTCTGGGCGGCGAGGACGGTCACCACGGTTACGAGGATCGCCGAGGCCACGTCCGCCAACGTGACCACCGCGCCGTCGCCGTAGGTCCAGATATCCACCTCCTGGAGCACGCGAAGGGCGGGGAGGACGTCGATCCAGATGAGGTAAAGGCCCACGAGCATTCCCAGGGCCACCAGGCTCCGGACCAGCCGGCGGGTCTGCTCGCTGATGGTGCCGAGGCTGGTTTCCTCCTCCTCGGCACCGGGTTGAAGGGGGACCGGTCCGGCCTCGCCGGTGTCCTGCTCACCGGCGGCTTGGGCGGCCTCGCGTCGCTGCTCTGCCCGCTGGACGGCCAGGCGCCGGCGCGCCATGAACAACACCCGCATCGTCAGGCCGTAGACGACCGCCAGGCCCGCCACCAGCCACAGCGTGACGACGAGCAGCCGGCCCAGTTCGACGACGGTGTAGTAGTAGCCGGCGCCGACGGCGACGGCGAGTCCGACGGGCACGGCCACGGCCAGGGGGAACCAGACGTAGCGGAGCCGGTCGAGCCAGCCGTCGCGCCGCCGGGCGAGGAACGCCTTCATCAACTCGCCCCGCGGGTGGAGCACGCGGAGCAGCAGAAAGGCGCACACGAGGAACCCGGCCATCAGGACCAGCCGGCCGAGCGAATTGCGATGCGCCTCGGCGGGCTGGGCCTCGAGCGTGGCCACGATCGCCACCACCGGCAGCAGCGCCAGCAACGGGCGGAAGAGCCCTTTCCGGACCATCCGAAGGCTCCGGGCGCTCCAGCGGAAGTGCTGATGGCCGAGCCCGTCGCGTACCGCGAGCATCCGGGCGACCTCCAGGAGCAGGTAGACGGCGGCGGTCGCCTTCAGGCCCGCCCCGACCGCCTCCGGAAACACGGCGGTGTCGGCCTCGGCCAGCCGCCAGCCGAGGAAGCCCACGACCAGCGGGCCGAGCGACACGAGCCACACCGTCAGCCCCGTTGCCCGCACCGTGTGCGCGAAGCGGTCGGTGTCCACCCGGATGACCTGTTTGCCGACGCTGTGGAGGGCCCGGAGGCTCCTGCGGCGGGTGACGACCATGGCGGCCACGAGCACGGCCGCCAGCGCGTAATACACCGGATGGGCGCGCAGGTCCCGCCACAGGGTGACGCCGAGGTCGGCCCATCCCTGCGGCGCGACCAGCCACGCGGCGGCGCGGGCGGCGTCGGCCGCGTGCGCCAGGCCGAGCGGCGCCCCGCTTCGCACCCACAGCACCCGTTCGCGGATGTACTCGGCGAACGTCTCCGACGCCGCCGCCAGTTCCTGCTCCTTCAGATTCAACCGGATGAGCAGCGAGGAGTACTGGCGGTGGTCGCCGATGAGGTCGGCGAGCAGCTGCTTGCGGGTGAGGAGGAGGTCGCGGGCGGCGTCGGCGATGCGGTCGAGGCGCTCCTCGCCGAGGGCCCGGTCGAGCGACGCGACGAGCGGCTCCACGCGCTCATCGACATTCTTCAGGTCATCCTCCCGGCGGCGGAGGGCGGCCAGAGAAAGCAGGACCTCGGCCAGTTCCGTCTTCCGCTGCCGGATGTTCTGCTGCCGGTCCCCCGCCTCGTGAAGGCGCTGCTGCCGCTGCCGGAGCACGCGGCCCATGTCCTCGGTCAGGCCGGCGACGGCGATGTCGGCCTTGACTTCCTCGAAGTCTCGCTGGATGCGGGTCGTGGCTCGCTCGATGCGTTCCAACTCGCCCTGGCCGGCCTCGTGCTTGGCCAGGAGCGAGTCCGGCCCGGTTCGCCGGTCGGCCAACTGCTTGTTCTCCTCGGCGATCTCGGCGACGGCGGGATGCTGGCGGGCGGCCTGGCGGGCGGCCTCCTCGGCCTGGGTGGCGGCCTGCTGCGCCTCGCGCGTGCGCCGGTCCGCCACGGCCGTACGCCACGGCTCGACCTGCTTCTCGGCCCGGGCCAGGTCTCGGGCGGCCAGGTCGCGGCGGAGCGTCAGGAGCCGTGTGAGCGTATCGAAGGTGGCCAGTTCGGTCTCGAGGGCCATGATTTCGGCCGACGTCGCCCGCCGGCGGGCCTGGAGCAGCGCCCGCTGCGACCGGACGGCCGGTCCGGCCGTCTCGGTCTCCGGCAGATCGGCCAGCGCGACCTCCACCGCGTTCAGGCGGTTTCGCGCCGCGGTCAGGCGTTCCGGCAGCGAGGCCTTGCGTTCAGCGGACCCCTTGAGTTTCGTTTCGAGGGCTTCAAGGCGTTCGCGCCGGAGTCCGAGGTCGTTCTCCAGTTCGCTCAGCCGCTGCTGGAGTTCGGCGATGGTGGCGTCGGCGGGGACGGCCGGAATCTCGAGGGTCGACGGCACCTTGAGTGCCGCGTCCAGGCGTTTGAGTTCCTCGGGGGCCTGCTGGGTCTCCTTGGCGAGTTTCTCGGCCTGGGCGGTATGGCTTGCGGCAAGTTCCAACTCGGCCAGCACCTGGTTATACCGGCCGACGAGTTCTTTCTGCTCGGCCTCGTCGAGCGAGGTATCGCTCTCGGTCTGCTTGATCCGTGCCCGAATAACCTCGGGCGTCAGTTCGGGAACGGGGGGGCCGGGCGCTTCGGCCGTCGGCGACGTCTCGGCCGGCGGCGGGGTGGGCGCCTCGGCCGGCGTCTCCGCGCCGGCGGCGATCGACCCCGGCAGGGCGGCCAGCAGGAGGACGGCCAGGCTCTGGAACACTCGTCGCATAGGAATTCCATCCCTCGCGTTGCGGCGCTGCAAGCGCCTGGGGCGCGCGGCAGGCAGGCTTGCCCACCGCGCTGGGCATCACCTATCGCCTGACGGCTCGTACACCTGGACGGAAAACGTCTCGGCGACGGCGCGGCGTGCCGCGTCGAGATCGGCGAACTCGCCGCACGCCCGCGCCTGGACGCACAGGTTGCCGATGGCGGTCGCCTCCGCCGGCCCCACGTGGACGGGAATGCCGACGGCGTCGGCGGTCAGGCGGTTCAGGAGGTCGGCCCGGCATCCGCCGCCCACGATGTGGAGGCGGTCGAAGCGCCGGCCGGTCACGTCCTGGAGCCGGTCGAGTTCCCGCCGATAGGCCTGGGCGAGGCTGAGGTAACAGCACCGCGCCAGGTCGGCCTCGTCGGCCGGGGCCGGCTCGCCGCGGGAGGCCAGGTCCGCCCGGATCTCCTCCACCATGTTCTCCGGCGCCAGGTACCGCAAATCGTTCGGGTCGATGGTGGCGGCGTAGTCGGAGTCGTCGGCGGCCGCGGCGATCTCGGCGAAGTCCATCTCCCGGCCGCCGTCGGCCCAGATGCGCCGGCACTCCTGGATGAGCCACAGGCCGTTGATGTTCTTCAGAAATCGGATGCGGCCTTCGACGCCGCCCTCGTTGGTGAAGTCCGCCTTGGCCGCCGCCGGAGTGAGGACGGGCTGGTCGAGTTCCGCCCCGATCAAGGACCACGTGCCACTGGAGAGGTACGCCCACTGGCCGCCCTCGACGGCCGGGACGGCCGCCACGGCGCTGCCGGTATCGTGCATGGCGGGGCAGAAGACGGGCGTGCCCTCGTAGTCGCCGGCGCGGGCGCCCGGCATGGCGATGGGGCCGACGAGGCGGTCCGGCAGGCCGAGGGTCCGGAGGAGGTCGGTGTCCCAGTCGCGGGTCCGGGCGTTCAGCAGACCCGTGGTGCTCGAGATGCTGTACTCGCTCTGCATCCGGCCGGTCAGGAGGTAGGTGAGGAGTTCGGGCATGAGGAGCATGCGGCGGGCGCGCGTGTGGAGGTCCGGCCGCTCGCGCCCCTCTGCCACCAGTTGGAAGACCGTGTTGAACGGCAGTTCCTGCATTCCGGTGCGGGCGTAGAGTTGTTCCTTCGGGACGCGGGCGTACACCTCGCTGATGGCGGTTTCGTGGCGGGCGTCGCGATAGGCGTAGGGAGCGTCGAGCAGGTTCCCCTCACCGTCGAGCAAGCCGTAGTCCACGCCCCACGTGTCGATGCCGATGCCGTCGAGCGGTCCGGAGGCGGCGATGCCGGTCTTGATCTCCTCGAGCAGCGCCTCGACGTCCCACCGCTTGGAGCCGTCCGTCTCGACCATACCGTTCTCGAAGCGGTGGGTTTCCGCGAGGGCGATGCGTCCACCCTCAACCTCGCCCACGATGGTGCGTCCGCTGGATGCACCGAGGTCAACGGCCAGGATTCTCACGGTCGGTCTCCTTGACAGAAGGGCTCAACGACGCGAGCGCCGAGACGCAGCGCGGCACAGGGCTGTGTGTACGGTAGCGGCCGCGGGGGGCGGGCGTCAACGATTCGGTGTGCGGATTCAACCTTGAAACGCAACATGCCAAACAACGCATTCAGGCGTTTGAGGGCCTCGGCGTGAGGCCGACGCAACGGGGCTCCAGGGGCTTCAGCGCCGTGTTGCGTTTCAAAGTTGAATCCGCATTTCACGAGGCGTGGGCAAAGCGGTCGACGGCCTTGTCGGATTGGGCGAGTCGCCGGTCAGTCCCGGCCGTTCTCCCGGTTTCCGTTTTCAGGTTTCGTCCTCGGCTTCCACTTCGGGTTCGGATAATCGGGATGCAGGCCGCGCATGCGGGGCGTCTGCGGGCGCACAGGGCCCCAGTTCACGGCATAGGGGTGCCGTTCGCAGAGCGCCTGGATCGCTTGCCAGTTCTTCTTCACTCTCTCGGCGATGCCTTCGTCCTGCTGCTCCCAGTACTGCGCCATCAACGCGATGTTCTCCACCTGTAACTTCGTATAGGTAAGGCCGGCGCGGACAAACTCGACGCGCCGGCGATAGCGGTCGGGCCCATCGTCGAGGCCGGCGGCGGCGCGGCGGAGATGCGCATCGGCTTCGGCCAGCAATTCGTCCGTGTAGAGACCCGGCAGATCAGACACGGCCGCGCCGTAACCGTACTCGTCGCCGAACGCCTCGCGGGCCCGCTCCAGCCGTGCGAAACAGGCCTTCACCTCCTCGGCGGCCGGCCCGAAGCCCCGGTGGTAGTAGTCGTCGAGAACGGCCCGGCCGTCCCGTCGGGGATCCCACGTCAGTTGCGCCATGACGTAATACTGCGGTCCTTGGGTGGCCCAGTGTTCCCACACGCTGTCGATGAAGATGCCGATGCCATGATGCTCGGCGACAAACTTGAGGTCCTCGATGGTCTGGCCGACGGACAGGTCGGGCAGACCCTGTTGCCAGCCGGCCGGGCTGCCCGTGTTCGGCCGCCACATCAGGTGCCGCGCCACGTTGCCCCAGCCGGCGAACTGCTCGCGGTGGGTTGTGCCCCTGGTGGAGCCGCGGTCCTTGAGGTGCGTCCGTCCGAAGAAGTTGGCCACACTGGAGATGATGACGTTGTCGGCGGGCACGGCCTCCACCGGCACCGGCCGGGAGTGCCCGTAGGCCGGCATGAGCACGTGGTAGTCCCGGTGGGGATACCGGTCTTTCAGCCGGCGCGCCAGACGGTTGGCGAACGTCACGTGCCGGTCGGAAAGGGCCACGTGCTCCCGGTGCATCCCCTTCCAGTGAAACATCCGGGGCTCGCCGTCGGGATGGTCCCAGGCGCTGCACGTCTCGCACACGCAATGTCCGCTGAGCCAACTGTCGTTGGGCGCGCCGCTGAAGACCGTTTGGGTGGGGTCCTTCTTCAACTGCGCTTCGACGTCGTCCAGCCACTGCTCCCATACCGCCGGGTTGGACTGGCACAGTTTGGCATACTTGGGTCGCGGGAAGCCGCTCCGCGTCCCGTCGGGCTGGAGGGCGAAGTAGTCGGGATGCTGCGCGTGGAAACGCGTCCACCAATCGCCGAACGCGTGCCCGCCGGGCTGGTGAAGCGAGTCGAGTTGGAGGCGCTGACGCCGCGACCAATCGTGCGACCGCCCGTACCCCCGGTTCCCCAACGAGGAGAAGTGAAAGACCCCGCCGCGGGCGCGGATTTGCGGGTGGTATCGGTACTCGAAAGGCGCCAGCGCGACGGTGTCCTTTTCGACGATGTCCTCGCCGAGTTCGCCGGGCCAAAGCCAGCGCACGCCCAGGTACTTCTGCAGAAAGGTGTACACGGCGTTGACGGTGCCGTATTCCTGTTGCTTGCCGACGATCCGTTCGTCGCGGACCTCGGCCACCAGGTGGTCGGGGTCCCAGCGGTCACGGCCGGCGATCACCAGGTGGTTCTCGTTGGCGGCGATCAGGATCGCTTCGGGATGCTCGAAGTCGAGGTCGATGCTCGGGAACAACGTCTTCAGCACCGGCTGACAGCCGACCCAGACGGCGTGCTCGGGGACCGGATCCGGCTTGCCCTCGATGATGTCGGGCCGGGCGCCGGTGGTCTTCTCGATGTACCCGGCCAGTTCGCCGGCCGCGCGGCGGGTCAGCGGCGGGGCGTCCTTGGAAACGACGATCGGGGCACGGCTGACGCCCTTTTCGACCAGGACGAGTTCCGCAGCCCCGGCCGGCGCATGGACGCACAACACGCCTGCCAGCAAGATGGCAATAGGTGACAGCCTCACGATATGCTCCTCGTCCACGCTGCGGCACTCGGGGCCGGCTGTCGGCGGCACGTGTCCAACCCGGACGAGACCCTTGCAAGCCGCCGTGGTCGACACTGCTGTGTGTAACCCTCAGGCGTCATCTTCCCGATGGCCGTGCGCCAGCCGGCGACAATCCCCTGGCCCGATCTGCCCGCAACAGCAGATGTGACGGGCACTGCCGCGGACAGGAAGCCCCCCCGTCGCCGCTTGCGGCCGAAAAACGCCGATGGTGGAGGCGGGAGCGGGATTCGAACCCGCGAATGCCGGTTTTGCAAACCGGTGCCTTAGCCACTTGGCTATCCCGCCTTGGGCCGGGCATTGTAGCATCTTCGGCCCGGCGCCGTCCACCCCGTTTGTGCGGCAAGGCTTTGACGTGGCGGCGCGGACGGTTCTTCGGCAGGACGGCTTCCGGCGACAGCCGCAGGAGCGCGAACCCTGCGACGCGCCGCCCACCCCGGCCGGCACCGGGCGTTTGCCCGGACGGCCTTCCTTACCGCAGCCTTTGCCCTTTGGGCGGCGGATGGCGCCTGGGACGGCCGGCGCCTCGCGCGGTGACCCGGCGGGCCGGTCCGCCACATTTCCGGCCGGATTTCATTAGACCCGCAGCCGAATCCTGACGATGAAACAGGGGAAGACTCTTTGCCGCCGGATGCTGGGCCGGCGGCGTTGCCGGGCCGTTGGGATCGGGCTTCACTCCGGGGGGGACACCCCGCAAGGAGGACCACCGATGGAGAAGTCCGCTCTGGCCCGTTCCGTATTCGTGGTGCGACAGCCGATCTTCCACCGCGTCAAGTCGGTCCACGGGTATGAACTGGTGTTCCGGCCGGCGCCGGGCACAGCGGTTGGCGAAGGGGCCGGCGACGAGCCGCTCCTGGACCTCATCACCTCGGCGCTGGTGGACATCGGCCTGGAGGACCTGACCGGCGGCCGGCGGGCGTTTCTTCCCATGACGCGGGGTCTCGTGCTTGACCACGTGCCCGACCTCCTCCCGCCCGACCTCGTGACCCTGGAGGTGCTCGACAACGCCGACCCGGACGACGACCTCGTGGAGGCGTGCCGCCGGCTTCGGGGCTGCGGTTACACCATCGCCATGGACGATTTCGTCCTGGCCGAGGCCGCCCATCCGCTGCTGGACCTGGCGGATATCGTGAAGGTGGACGGCTTCGCGACCGCCCCCGGCGAGCGGGCCCGCCTGGCCCGGGCCCTGCGTTCGTGCGGCATCCGGCCGCTGGTCCAGCACATCGAGACCGAGGAGGATTTCGACCGGGCCGAGGCCGAGGGGTTCGAGTACTTCCAGGGCTCGTTCTTCTCCAAGCCGCTCATCGAGGAAGGCAAGGTCGTCGAAGGGTCGAAACTGGCGTACCTCCGGCTGCTGGAGGAAGTGCACCGGCCCCAGATGTCGCTCGAGGAAATCGAGGAGACCCTGAAGCAGGACGTGGCCCTGGCGTACAAACTGCTCCAGTTCATCAACTCCGTGTGGTTCGGCCTGCGGTACGAGGTGACGAATCTGAAACGCGCCCTCGTGATGCTGGGGCCGAAGGAAATCCGAAAGTGGTTCGCCCTGGTCTCGCTCCGGCAGATGGGCACGGACAAGCCCGACGAACTGTTCCTGCGAAGCACCGTCCGCGCCAAGATGGGCGAGGGCCTGGCCGAACCCGCCGGCCTGGACGAGCATCGGTCCGAACTTTTCCTCATGGGCATGTTCTCGGTCATCGACGCCCTGCTCGATGCGCCGATGGAAACGGTGCTGGAGAAACTGCCGCTCGACCAGGACGTCAAGGGCACCCTGCTCGGCCAGGACACGCCGTACCAGCCGGTGTACGACCTGGTAACGGCGTACGAGGCGGGCGACTGGCCGGCCTTCGCCGGATGGGCCGTCCGGCTCGGCATCGACCCCGATGCCGTCCCACCCATCTACGCGGAAGCGCTGAAGTGGGCGAACGCGGCGTTCGCCCAGGTGAACGTGGGGTGAGGTTTCCGGCGTGCGGCGGCCTGCCGCCCCTGCCGCGGCGGCGGCCGGACGGAATCGCCTGCCTGTGCCGCACTCACGTGCAGGGCTATCGTCTCTTGCCCCTGCGGGGGCTGCACCCCCTCTCCCATCAAAGGAAAGGGAGGTTTCCCGGCCGGGCCACGTAAACCGGCCCATCTCCCGGCCGGGCAAGACCGGCCGGGCCACACGCTCGCGGCTCGTGGCTTGCCGCCTGCGGCCTTGAAAAACGCCGACCGATGCCCGTCGGCCGGCGTGGGAAGCCGAATGGTGCGCTCGAGAGGATTCGAACCTCCACCCGCGGTAAAGCGGACTAGGACCTGAACCTAGCGCGTCTGCCAATTCCGCCACGAGCGCACAAAATGTTGCCCCGTCGGGGCCCCCCCATAGTATAAACCAAGGGGACGGTGTCAAGCCCCCACGACGCGTTTTGGAGCCGACCCGTGCGACCGGCCACACTCCTGGCTGCGGCGCTGGTGACCCTCGGCGCCCCGGCCGCGCCGGCCGCCGTTCCCCCTCGGGCCGCTTCCCCCGCCGAACCCTCCGGCGCCGATACCGGCGCCTTCACGCCCGGCGGCGAGCCCGAGACCCCGCCCGACGACGGCGCCTTCATCCCCGGGGGTGCGGCCGATCGCTCGCCCCGGCCGGACGACACCCCGCCTCCCCCACCGGGCGCCGGCGCGGAGGCCCCGCCCCCACCCGCTCCCCTGCCCATCCGGACAAACCGCTCGCCGCCCGTCAACTTCCTCTTCCGCCCGCCGGTGGACCCGGAGACCGACCCGCCCGCCTTCTACGCCCTGACCCATTTCCGCGAACGGGGCCTCGGGCGCGACGCCGGCGGATGGGACGCCGAGGCCCGCGGATGGGTCGCCTCGTTTCATCAGTTCCAGGGGCGGGCGCTGCGGCCGACACGCGAGCGGCACACCATCGACGTCGTCCCGCTGGGCGAGATGACCTACCGCATGCGCAAACGGATGCGCCGCCTCCGCGAGTTCCTCCAGGTCTACCTCACCCTGCCGGTCCGGATGCAAGAACCGGCGCCGGTCCGGGGCCGGCCCGTCCGCACGGTCACCGTCGCCCGCCGCCGCGTCCGCCAGTTCGAGGCCGGCGACTTGAAGGACCACCGCCTCGTGCCGCGCCTCCGCCCCGACACCCTGGCCATGATCGGCATCACGGCCGAGGACCTCTACTCCGATGAGGTCGACTGGGACTGCGTCGGCAACGAAACGTACACGGGCCACGGCTTCGCGATGTGCAGCCTGGCGCGGCTGTTTCCGGAGTTTCACAACGCCGCCCCAACCGCCAAGGCCGAACGTCGCGGCATGGACCTGGCCATGCGGATGTTCGCCGACGCCGCCGCCGGCATGCTCGGCCTCACCCCCTGCCGCAAGTACTACTGCGTCATGAACCAGGCCAAGGTCACGTCGATGAAGGAGCCGGTCCACCTGTGCCCGGACTGCCTGCGGAAACTGCGGTGGAGCCTCGGGTTCGACCTCGTCGAGCGATACCAGGCGCTGCGTCGGTACTACGTCCGCATCGGTCGGATGGACGAGGCCCGGTGGCTGCTCGAGCGGCTGAAGGAATGCGTCCCCGCCGCCGGCGCCGCCGGCGCCGAACCGCCGGCCGCGGCGTCGGGCAGCGCCCCGGCCGAGCGTACCCTCCGCGCGCCGGCCGGCCGTTCGGCGCCGGCCGCGCCGGAGAACCTGTACCGCCCCGAGGTGGACGTCGAGTCCGATCCGCCCGGCTTCTACGCCGGCCGCGGCTGGCGGGAGCGGGGTCTTTCGCAGAACGCCGGCGGCTTCGACGCCGAGGCCCGCGACTGGGTCGTCCCGTTCCGGCGATACGTGGCATCCGGCCCGCGGCGGCCCACGCGCGGGCGGCACACGATCTACGTCCTCCCCCTCGGGCCGCAGGACGAGAAGGTGGAGAAGCGTCTCGGCCGCGTCCGCGACTTCCTGGCCGCCTACTTCACCCTGCCCGTCCGGACGCTGCCGCCTGAGCCGCTCGAGGGCCGGCCGTCGCGGGCCGCCACGGTGGCGGGCCGGGCGGTCCGTCAGTACGACGCCGAGGCGCTGCTCGATGACGTCCTGGAGGCGTCGCGCCCGCCGGACGCCCTCGCCGTCGTGGGTCTGGCGACGCAGGACCTGTACAGCGCGCAGCACGCGGACTGGCCGTCCGTCGCCCACTTGTCGCGCACGGACAAGGGGCTGGCGGTGGTCGGCCTGGCCCGGACGTTCCCCGCGTTCTTCCGGAAGAAGGAGCGGCCGGACCGGCTGTACCGCGACCGGCGGCTGGCGCTGGGGATGGCGGCCGACGCCACCGGCCGTGCCCTCAGCCTCACCCCCTGCCGCAAGTACTTCTGCGTGATGAACCAGGCGCGGCGGTCGTCGACGCGGGAACCGCTGCACCTGTGCCCGGACTGCCTCCGCAAGTTGCGGTGGACGTTGGGATTCGACCTGGCGGAGCGGTACGAGGCCCTCGGCCGGTTCTACGAGCAGACGGGCCTGCCGGTGGAGGCCACGTGGGTCCGCCGGCGGATGGGCGAGTGCCGCCGGGCCCTGGCCGAGGCCGAGGCGGAAAAAGAATCTTCCCCCGCGCCCCCTTCCCGCTAGAATAGGCCCGTCATTCGGGAATCCAAGCAACGGTTCGGGAGGGAAGGTCGGCATGACCCTGCGTACGCCCCTGCGTCTCGCCCTGGCGGTGCTCATCGGCGCCTCGTCCGCGGTGCTGGCCGGCGGCTGCACCGGCCCGCTGCGGTTCCCCGCCGAGCCCCTGCGGGTCACGGCCGCCAGCGCCGGCAAGCGTCTGGCCTACGATACCGACGGCGACGGGCAGGCCGACTACGTGGCCGTCACGAACGACGCCGGCCGCATCACACACATCGGCTACGCCCCGAGCGGCGGGGACCCCGAGGCCATGGTCGACCTCGACGGCCTGCCGACCGACCAGTGCCGGCACCTCGTCCTCATCCTCGACGGCGTGGGCTACGAAACGGTCCGCGCGTGGCAGGCGGCGGGGCGTCTGCGATTGTTCCATCCGCCGGCGCCGGTCATCTCGACCTACCCGTCGATGACCGACATCGCCCTGGCCGACGTCTTCCAGAGCATCCGCCCCTTCGGGTACGAGGCCCGGTACTTCGACCACGCCCGGAACCGGATGGCCGGAGGCGACGGCGACTACCTTTCCATGATCAACGAGGACTGGGTCCGCTGCACCGACTACCGGGCGCCCACGCTCGTGGACCCGCTGGCGTACCTCTTCCCGCAACACTACTTCAAGGAAGAACTGAAGACCCTGGTGGGCCTCATCGCACGCCGCGACCGGCCGATGGTCGTCGCGTATCTCGTCTCGACGGCCGGCATGGGCACCACGCACCTGGCGAAGGGACAGGAGGAAATCCTCGAGGCCATCGACCGCCTGACCCATCAACTCGTGTGGCAGTCGCGGGGCCTGACGAAGATCACCGTCTTCTCGGACCACGGCCACCAACTCGTGCCGGCCGAGTGGATCGACTTCCGGTCGTTCCTCCGCGAGCGCGGCTGGGAGGTGACCGAGCGGCTCGACGAGCCGGAGGACGTGGTCGTCATCGATTACGGCCTGGTGACCTACGCCTCGTTCGCCACGCGGAGCGCCCCGGCCCTTTCCGAAGCACTCCTGGAGCACAAGGGCGTCGACGTGGTGACCTACGCCTCCGACGGCCGCGTCATCGTGGAATCCGACGAGGGCCGGGCCCGCATCGAGCAGCGCGGCGACCGCTACCGGTACGTCCGCGAGACGGGCGACCCGCTGCACTTGGCCGAGAGTCTCAAACGGGCCGCCGACGAGGGTGTCCTGGACGCCGACGGCTTCGCCGACGACCGCGCGTGGCTGCGGCTCACCGCTCGCCATGAGTACCCGGATCCCGTGGTCCGCATCTGGCGGGGGTTCCACGGCCTCACCGAGCACGTGCCGGACGTCATCGCCAGCCTGAAGGACGCCTACAGCGCCGGCATGCCGTCCCGGGCCGTCCGGTACCCCGAGGGGGCGAGCACGCACGGCGACCTGGCCGCCAAGAGCAGCACGGCGTTCATCATGTCGACGGCGGGGCCCGTGCCGGAGGCCGCCCGCCCGCTGCGGTCGCGCGACCTGCCGAAGGTCCTGCCCGGGCTGGTGGCCCGGCCCTGGCCCCCGCCGCGGGAGGCCACGCCGTGAGTTCGCTGCCGGCCTGCTTACACCAAGGGGCGAGCGCGATGGGTCTCCGCACCCACCGCGCCGAAACACGACGTTCGGCGCATCAGCGCGGCGGGTACGGAGACCCGCCGCGCCTTCTGCGCAAGGGCCCGCCGCGATTCATGGCTCTGACCCTCCTCTTCGCCGCAGCATTTATCGCCGGCTGCGGCGCCTGGCACGACGAGCGGGAGGCGACGTTCGGCTTCGACTTCCCGCCGGCGGCGGCAGATGAATCCCCCTCGGCCATTGTCTTTTTTGTCGATGGCGTGAATCGCGACGTCTTCGACCGGATGCTCTCGGACGGCCGCCTGCCGATGATCCAGCGGTATTTCGTCGACCGCGGCCTGTACGCCCGGCGATGCGTCTCCAGCGTCCCCAGCGTCACCTTGGCGTGCGAGACCTCGTTCGTGACGGGCGTCTTCCCCGGGCGGCACGGCGTGACGGGCATCAAGTGGTTCGACCGCACCCGCCTCGTCCGGCGGAACTACGAGACCATCGCCCAGAAGAACACGCTGGACGGCGACTACATCGCCCCGACCGTCTACGAGCGGCTCGAGGGCGAGACCACGATGAGCCTCTTCTTCCAGGCCCACCGCGGGGCCACCAAGTTCGCCGAAAACTGGACCAGCGCCGGGCCGCCCTACTTCTTCGGATGGTACGACCTTGTGGACCGCCTCTCGCTGCTGCGGTTCCACATTGCGGCGTCGGTGGCGCGGCAGCGGGAGAGGTTCCCCGCCCTCGTCATCGCGTACCTCCTGTGGCCGGACATGGAGGCGTACCGCTCCGGCGTATCGACGGAGGCGTACGAGCGGGCCCTCGTGCACACCGACGCCCAAATCGGCCGGGTCCTGCGGGACCTGGAGGCCGCCGGACGGCTCGACACGACGGTCATCGTCCTGACGACGGACCACGGCATGGTCGACGTCGACCATCACTGGCCCATCGAGAAGGCGTTCCGCGACGACTTCCGTCTCGACGTGGCCACCGGGCACCGGTGGGAGGAGACGACGCTGGAGGACCGGCTCGCCCATTACGGCAACCACGCGTGCGTGCTGGCAGGTTCGGGCGACCGATACTGGGCCGTCTCGCTTCGCAAACCGAAGGCGCACGCTGCGGGCGGGGACGACGACGGGCCGGCCTTCGAGAACTGGCTCGTCCGCCCCTCCGCCGACGACCTGCGGGCCTACCCGGCCCGCGACGGCGAACGCATCGACCTCATCAAGCGGCTGCGCGAGCAGGAGGCCGTGGACCTCCTCGCTTACCGGGCCGGTCCGGACCGCATCCGCGTGACGAACCGGCACGGGACGGCGGAAATCGTTTCTGGCGCGGTCGGTCTCCGTACCGACCGTGCCGATCGCGCCTCCAGCGCGGCGGGTGCGGAGACCCGCCGCGCACGACGGCGGCATGAGGACATGTACGCCTACCGGGTGCTCCAGGGCGAGGACCCGCTGGGCTACGCCGATGCCCTCCCGCCGAAGATGGTCCTCGGCCAGCCGCTGGGCGCCGCCGCGTGGCTCGATGCGACCATCGACACGGCCTACCCGGACCTCGTGCCGCAACTGGCGGTCTACTTCGACGCCCCGCGCTCGGGGGACCTGGCGGTCTTTGCCGCTCCCGGATGGGACCTCGGCGAGGTGCACAAGGCGGGGCACGGGGGCCTCGCGCCGGGGGAGATGCTGACGCCCCTCCTGATGGCCGGCCCCGGCGTGCCGCACGAGCGACGCGAGGCGCCGATGCGGGCGGTGGACGTGGTGCCGACCCTGCTCGACCTCTTGGGCAAGCCCGTGCCGAAGGGCATCGACGGGCGGAGTATCGTGGGCGAGAAGTGAACGCCGCGGCTTGCCGCGGTCTACATTTCCATTTAGCCGCCGCGGCTTGCCGCGGCCTACATTTCCATTTAGCCGCCGGGCTTGCCCGGCGCGAGCCGCCCGGCGCAAGCGAGACGGCGAATGCGGCGGCCCCCTACTCCCGTCCCCGTTGCCGCAGGCGGTCCACGGCCACGGCCACGATGATGACGGCCCCCACCACCATATACCGGACGTAGATCTTCACGCCGAGCAACCCGCACAAGTTGCCCAGGTGGGCGACGAGGAGGGCGCCGATCAGGCTGCCCAGGATGCTGCCGACACCGCCGCTGAGGGACCCGCCGCCGATGACGACGGCGGCGATGATGTCCAGTTCCTTCATGGCCGCGGTGGACGGCGAGCCCACCCCGAGCCGGCCGAAGTTGACGGCCCCGCCGAGGCCGAACAGGGCCCCGGCGACGGCGTAAATGGCCCACTTGACGCGTTCCACCCGCACGCCGCACAGGCGGGCCGTGTCTGCGTTCGAGCCGACGGCGAAAATGTGCCGACCGAACCGCGTCCGACTAAGCAGCACCCCACCGGCAACGGCCAGCACGACGGCCATCAGCACCGCCCCGGAGATGTTCACGTCGCCTTCCCAGTCGAGCGGGCCCCATTTCACCTCCAACGGCGGGAGGAAGCGGACGCCGGCGATATCCAGCGGGAAAATGCTCAGCCGCGCCATCGTGAAGTTCGAAAGCCAACTGTTCGGCGCATCGATCCGCTGGAGGTTTGCGATCCACATGGCCACGCCCCGGGCGAACGACATCATGCCGAGCGTGATGATGAACGGGGCCAGTTTCAGGCGCGTGATGAGCAAACCGTTCGTCGCCCCCGCCAGGCCGCCCGCCACCACGCCGGCCATCATGCCGACCAGGGGGATCCAGAGGGCGGGCATGCCGCCCAGTTCCGCCGCCCCTTCGGGCGAGAGTTCGCGCATGAACCACGCCGTCACCACGGCCGCCAAAGCGATGACACTGCCGGCCGAGAGGTCGATGCCACCAGAGATGATGACCATGGTCATCCCGATCGCTCCCAGCGCCACCGTCACGGTCTGCGTCAGGACCATGCACTGATTCTGGGGAGACCAGTACTTCAGCGTGCCCGCCATGAAGTACTCGGTGATGCCGCCCACGAACACGATAAGCAAGAGGCCGAGCATCGGCCCCACGATGTTCATGATCCGGCGGTGGGCCCGCGGCCGTTCGGTCGGCAGGAGGTCGGGTTGGGTGTCGGTCTGGGTCATCCGTTCCTCGTGCTGCGCAATGTAAACGACACCGCCTACCGTTAGCCACCCTGCTTGCAGGGCGCGTTCGGAAAGGCACGCGCCGGCCAAGGCCGACGGCTAACACCACAACGCCAACTCATGCGCGGCGGGTCTCCGCACCCGCCGCGCCGGCCTGGAAAGGGCCTTTCCATCGCGGTGGCAAGACGGCCCACCGCGCTATGAACCGTCGCCGCGCGTCCGGCCGAGGGGGTCCTCGCTCTCGGCGGTCACGTCGTCGGGGGCCGCCTCGCCGCCCGTCGCCACCTCCATGATGGCCTCGGGCGACCAGTCGGCCACGGGGCGCTTCTCGCTCAGAAGGCCCCGGTGCATGACGGCCAGCGAATCGGAGACGCCCAGCAGTTCCGGCAGGTAACTGGAGATCCAGAGGATGGCCTTGCCCTGGGCGGCAAGGTCGCTGATGAGGGCGTAGATGTCGGCCTTGGAGCCCACGTCGATGCCGCGCGTCGGCTCGTCCAGCAGCAGCACGTCCGCCTCCTGGTGCAGCAGGCGCGCCAGGGCCACCTTCTGCTGGTTCCCGCCGGAGAGGCCGGTAATCGGCTGCTCGGGCCCCTGGGTGCGGATGCCGAGGCGGTCGATCCACGCCCGCGCGGCCTCCCGCGCCCGCGCCCGGCTGAGGAGGCCCCACCGCACGTACGGCCGCAGACGCGACAGGGTCAGGTTGTCGGCCACGGTGAGGTTCTCGGCGAGGCCCTCCGTCTTGCGGTCCTCCGAGAGGTACCCGACGCCGCGGGCGAGCATCCGCGGCGGTCCCCAGCCGGTGCACGAGAGGCCCCGGACCCGCACCTCGCCGCTCGCGACCGGGTCGAGGCCGAAGACGGCCCGCACGAGTTCGGTCCGCCCGGACCCGATGAGTCCGGCGACCCCGCAGATTTCGCCGCGGCGGACCTGGAGGTCGGCCTCGCGCGGCACGTCCTCGCCGGTCAGGCCCCGCAGGTCGAGGACGGGCTCGCCGACGTCGTGCGGCACCCGGGTGTACATATCAGCCAGGTCACGGCCGACCATGAGGCGGATGATCTTGGCGGTGGGCGTCTCGGCCACCACGGCCGTGCCGACGGCCTGCCCGTCGCGCAGGACGGTGAAGCGGTCGGCGATGGCCCGCACCTCCTCCAGGAAGTGGCTGATGTAGATGACGCTGACACCCGAGTCCCTGAGCGCCCGGATCACCTCGAACAGGACCTCCGTGTCGGCCTGGGCCAGGCTGGAGGTGGGCTCGTCCATGACGACGACGCGGGCGTCGGCGGCCAGGGCCCGGGCCACCTCCACGAGTTGCTGGGCGCCGATGGAGAGATCGCCCACGCGCGCAGCAGGGTGGATATCCGGATGGTGGAGGCGGCGGAGGGCGTCGGTCACCTGCCGGCGCATCTCACCGCGGCGGACGAAGCCGGCCCGCCGGGGCTCCACGCCCAGCAGGACGTTCTCCTCCACCGAGAGGCCCGGGGCAAGGCTGAGTTCCTGGTAAATCATCGCCACGCCGCGGGAGCGGGCCTCGAGCGGCCCGCCGGGACGGTACGGCCGGCCTTCCAGGACCATCTCGCCGGCGTCCGGGTCGAGCGCGCCGGAGAGGATCTTCATGAGGGTGCTCTTGCCGGCCCCGTTCTCGCCCACCAGGGCGTGCACCTCGCCGGGGCGGACCTCAAGGTCCACGTCCACCAGGGCGCGGGTCTTGCCGAACGCCTTCGAGATGCCGAGCATCCGCAGAGCGAGATCCCCCGGCGGGGCCTCGGCCGGCGCGGGCGACGCCGCGGAGGTGTCAGCGTGTGGGCTCATGCGGCAATACTCATTCGGCTCTTCGACGGCTCGGAGATGTCATTCTGAGGGCCGCTTGCGGCCCGAAGCGCTGTACTCCGAGCGGAGTGAGGAATCTCGCCGTGGTCGTTGCTCTTACACCATACGCAAGGCGAGATCCTTCGTTTCGCCCAGGATGACACACCGCGCCTAACACTACAAGGCTAACTCGTGCGCCGGGTCTCCGCACCCGCCGCGCAGCCCCAAAACAACCCTTTCGAGCGCGGTGGGTGCGGAGACCCACCGCGCAACCAACGGCAAAGGCCACGGCGAGATTCTTCGCTCGCTGCGCTCGCTCAGAATGACATCGTCGAGCGCGGTGGGGCGGAGACCCGCCGCGCAACACTGAAGCAGTCACGCCACTCTACTCCAACGGCGGATTGACGAGTTTCTGAATCTCGGGCTCGTCCAGGTTCTCGGGCGTGACGAGCGTAACGCCCGTGTCGATCCGCTTCGGCACCTCCTCGCCGCGCAAATGCTTGACGATGCTGACCACGCCGTCGTGTCCCATGCGGAACGGGTTCTGGACCACCAGGCCGTGGATGTGCCCGCTCTCGAGCGCCTCGACGAAGTGGTCGGAGGCGTCGAAGCCGACGTACTTGATCTTGCCGGCCCGTCCGGACTCGACCAGAGCCCGCAGCATGCCCAAGGCGCTCGATTCGTTCGGGCAGAAGATGCCGTCCACGTCTCCCTCGCCGTACTTGGTAAGCAGGGTCTCGGAGGCGTTCTTGGCGGTCTCGACGGTGGCACCGGCGTACTGGTCGCTGGAGACAACCTCGATCTTCTCGTGCTTCTTGATTTCGTCCAGGAATCCGCGTTCGCGGTTCTCGGTCGAGGCGCTGCCCACCTGGTACCGCAGGAGGATCACCTTGCCGCCGTCGGGGCCGAGGAGTCCGGCCAGCCGCCGGGCACCCAGCACGCCGCCCTTGTAGTTATCGGTGGCGACGAAACTGACGTAGGCGTCCGCGTCGGCGAGGTCGGAGTCGATGATGACGACGGGGATGCCCGCCTGCTTCGCCCGCCGCACCGGCGAGACGAGGGCCTTCGAGTCCAGCGGCGCCAGCACGATGCCGTCCACCCGTTTCTGGACGAACGTTTCGACGAGGTTCACCTGGGCCTCGCGGTCGTCCTCGACCACCGGGCCCTGCCAGATGATCTCGACGTCCTCGAGTTCCTTCTCCGCCTTTTTGGCCCCGGCGTGGATGGATTTCCAGAAGACGTGCATCGTGCCTTTGGGGCAGACGGCGATGGTCAGGGGGCCCTCCTTGGCCTCGGTCCCTTCCTCCTCGGCCGGCTGTTCGACGACGCATCCCGCCGCCAGGGCCGTCCATCCCGCCAGAATCGCAAGTGCCGCTCGGCGTCGCATGGGCGCCTCTCCTTTCCGCAACGAGGGACCGTCTCATCGACCGCGCATCGACTGCGCGGTGGGCCGTCTTGCCCACCGCGCAAGGGCTCGCCTGCCCGTCCTGACTCGGGGAGCAGTGTATCCCGCCCCGGCGGGAAGGGTCAAGAAAAGAAGCGGCGGACAGCCGCAAGCCACAGACGGCAAACCGCTCGCTCGCTCGGAATGACCTGTTCACCCCTGCGGCTCGGGCACGCGGGCTTCGGGCAGCGTCTCCGGGGCCGCCAGGACGCGGTCCCGAATGAACGCCGCCACCCCCTCGCCGTTCGGCGCATCGAGGACCACGTCGGCCGCCGTCTGGACGGCCTCGACGGCGTTGCCAACGGCCACGCGCAGCCCCACGGCCGCGAACATCGCCAGGTCGTTTTCGTCGTCGCCGACGGCGATGACCTCTGCCGGCCGGATGCCCAGCCGGTGCAGCCCGACGGCCAGCCCCGTGGCCTTGCTCGTGCCGCGCGGCACAATCATGACGGCCGGCCGGTTCGGGAAACAGTCGAACGCCAGGCCGTCGGATGCGAGGACCGCGCGGACCCGCGCCTCGTGGTCCCGTTTCGTAATCGTGACCACGCGGCCGGGGAAGAAGGGGATGGCGGCGGCGTCGAGGGCCGCCCGCAGCCGGTCGACGGGCCCCGCGATCAGCGGCTCCACCGCCCCCGTCTCGGGCACGTGCATCAGGCACCCGTTCTCCGGCACGACGAGGTCGAACAGCTGGAGGTGCGGACAAATCTCGACGATGCGGTCGAACGTGCGGCCGGTCACCAGGGCGAGGCGCCGGCCGGCCCCGCGGGCCTCGGCCAGGGCCTCGGCGGCCGCCGGGTGCATCCGCCCGTCCGTGGCGAGCGTTTCGTCGTAATCGAACGCGAGGAGGCGGTAGGGCAAAGCGTTCTCTTTCGGATATCGAAGGAGGGCGGAAAGAAACACAACGCTCTGCGCGGCGGGTCTCCGAACCCGCCGCGCAACCAACGGCAAAGGCCACGGCGAGATTCTTCGCTCGCTGCGCTCGCTCAGAATGACATCGTCGAGCGCGGTGGGGCGGAGACCCGCCGCGCCAGGTAGTCGCCAAAGCATGGCACCCGCGCGGGGAACGATCAGAACCCCTGCTGCTCGCCGAGACGGCGGACCTCTTCGGCGGCCTCGCGCGGCGACTGGCCCACCGGGACGGCCTCGTCGCGTTCCATCTCGCGGACGCGCCGGGCGATGGCGCCGAGCAGTTCACGGGCCAGCGCCTTATCCTCGCCGACGTCCATCCAGACGGCCTCCCCCGGCCGCCCCCCGCGCATCGGCTCGCCGTGCGAGGCGGCCGGCAGTTCCTCTTCCGGGGCGGTGCGATGCTGCTCGGCGACGGCGACGGCAGCGTCGGTGGCCTCGCGTTCCAGGCGGACCGCCACCTTGCCGACGACCGTCAGGCCGGCGCGTTCCATCTCGAACAGGGCCGTCCGGCGCCACCGGCCCCCGGCGCCGCGGAAGTCGGCCAGGGCCCCCCCGCCGCCGCGGTCGAACAGCGCCGGCTCGGTCTCGATGGTGCCGCGGATGAGGTTGGCGTCGGCAATCCGGAAGTGCCGCTCCAGCACCTCCTGGGCCGCCTGGAACACCCGCTGGCGGTCGTGCGACGGCATCGGCTGCCGCTGCCAGGCCCGCGAGGCCTCCTGGCATCCCGCCGCGGCCGCCGTGGCCAACAGAAGAGAAAGAAGCAGTGTTCGGTTCATGGTCGCACCGCGGAGACTATAGACCCGGGCGCGGCCCGGTGTCAAGCGGCTTTGCGGTTGCTCCGTCCGGGCGGTCGTTCTACAATCCTGTTGCGCCGCAGCCGTTCGAGCCCGCCGCGGAAGCGGCGGGGCATCCTCGTCCGCCATGGCACGTGCCACGGCCGATGGAGATGACCGGCTGCTCCCGCAGCCGTTCGAGCCCGCCGCGGAAGCGGCGGGGCATCCTCGTCCGCCATGGCACGTGCCACGGCCGATGGAGATGACCGGCTGCTCCCGCAGCCGGCTCGGAAGGCGGCGCGCCACCGTGCCGCGACATCGGAGGCAACGCCGCGCGCCCCCAGTGCCCGAAAGGCCGTCTATGCCCGAAACGCCCACCGTCCTCTACCCCGGCGTGTTCGACCCGGTGACGCTCGGTCACCTGGACATCATCCGGCGGGGGGCGGCGCTGTTCGGCAGCCTGGCGGTGGCGGTCCACACCGACCCGCCCGGCAAACAGTGCCTCTTCACCGCCGAGGAGCGAGCCGACCTCGTCCGCCGGGCCGCCGGCGACATCGACGGCGTCCGGGTCCTCGTCTACGACGGCCTGACGGCGGACCTGGCCCGCGCGCAGGGGGCGGCGTTCCTGCTTCGCGGCCTCCGGCCGCACGGCGACTTCGCGGGCGAGTACCAGATGGCCGTCACGAACCGCACCATCGCCGGCGTTGAGACGGTGTTCCTGGCGGCGGAAGCGGAGACGGGCGCGATCGCCTCGCGGCTGGTGCGGGAGGTGGCCCGCCTCGGGGGCGACGTGTCGGCCCTTGTGCCCCCGCCCGTCGCCGAGGCCCTCGCACGCAAACTGGCGGAGACATGATGGACGACCCCCGATTCGCTCCCGAAGGCAACGCTGCACCCGCCGCGCCCTCCGGTCCGAACGACGAGGCACGCGCTTCGCGGACGGAAGCCTCGCCCACGCCGGCGCCGCCGGACACGTCGCCGGGCCTCCCCCCGCCGCGCGACGCCGCCGGCCGCCGCGACCGGCCGTGGGGATTCTGGGCCACCCTCGGCTGGACCGTCCTGTGGCTGGGGGTCTTCCTGGGCAGCGGCGTGGCCATCTTCGTGTTCGCCCTCCTGGTGGTGGGCGGGGCCGGGGGTGTCTCGCAGTTGGAACAGACGGCCGAAGAGTTGGCGGCCAACGGTCTGCTGCTCGGGATCGTGGCGATCGTCCAGACGCCGCTCATGCTGGGCCTGACGGCTTTGCTGGCCTGGGTCCGCATGCCCGTCCGCGAGTACCTGGGCCTCCGATGGCCGGGGTACGCCGAGACGCTCGTCGCGCTGGGGGCACTGCTGGCGCTGATCGCCGGCCAGGACGCCCTCTCGTGGTCGCTGGAGCGCCCCATCGTGGCGGAGTTCATGCTGACGGCGTACCGGACGGCGGGGTTCCTGCCGGTGCTCGTCGTGGCCCTGCTGGTGGCCGCTCCGCTCGTCGAGGAAGTCTTCTTCCGCGGCTTCATGTACAAGGGGCTGGCGACGTCGAAGGCGGGCGTCGTCGGCGCGATCCTGATCACCTCGATTGTCTGGGCCGGCATCCACCTCCAGTACGACTGGTACGGCAAGACGACGATCCTCGTCGTCGGCCTGTTCCTGGGCGTGGTCCGGTGGCGGACGAAGTCGATCACCCTGCCCATCCTGCTGCACGGCATGATGAACGCCGTGGCGACGGTGCAGACGGCCGTCGTGGCGGAGGGATGGGCGTGACGAAATCGGAAGTGGGAAAGCGGAAAGAACGGCAAACGGCTTCGCCGGCGGTGCGTGCTTGAGGCCGTCACCCTTACTCCCCGCCGCCACGCCGCTTGGCTTTGCCGATTTCCGCTGTCGGCTCATCCCGGCCCGAAGCCCCGCTCGGCGATCTGCACCGCCAGCAGCAGCGCCCGGGCCTTGTTCAGCGTTTCCTCGTACTCGCGTTCGGGGACGGAGTCGGCCACGATGCCGGCCCCGGCCTGCACGTCGATGTGCCCGCGTGAGAGGACCATCGTCCGCAGTGCGATGCACGTGTCCATATTGCCCGCGTAGTCCACGTAGCCGACGGCCCCGGCGTACGGCCCGCGTTTCGTCGGCTCGAACTCGTCGATGATCTGCATCGCCCGCACCTTCGGCGCGCCCGAGACCGTGCCCGCCGGCACGGAGACCTTCAGCGCATCCAGCGCGGTGTACTCCGGCCGGAGGCGCCCCGTCACGTTCGAGACGATGTGCATCACGTGGCTGTACCGTTCGACGGTCATGACGTCGCTGGTGCGGACGGAGTTGAACTCGGCCACGCGGCCGACGTCGTTGCGCGCCAGGTCCACGAGCATGACGTGCTCGGCCCGTTCCTTCGGGTCGGCGAGGAGTTCCTCCTCCAGCCGCTTGTCCTCCTCCTCGTCGGCGCCGCGCGGCCGGGTGCCGGCGAGCGGCCGGCTCGTAATCTCGCCGTTCTCCACCCGGACCATGATTTCCGGGCTCGACCCCAGCAGCGTCACGTCCCGCGTCTTCAGGAAGAACATGAACGGCGAGGGGTTCACGACCCGCAGCGCCCGGTAGATGTCCATCGGGTCGGCGCCGGAGCCCACGCGCAGCCGCTGCGAGAGGACCACCTGGAAGATGTCGCCGGCCCGGATGTACTCCTTGCAGGCCTCGACGGCCCGCTCGAAGTCGGCCCGCTCGACGTTCGACTCGAACGGCATCTCGACGGGTTCGCGGCGGACCATGTCCTCGACGCGCAGGGGCGCCGGCCGCCGCAGCCGCTCGCACACCGCGTCGATGCGCGACCGGGCCTCCTCGTACGCCGCCGAGGCGTCCGGCGCCTCGTCCACGAACGCGTTTGCCACCACGCGGACGGTCTTCTCGACGTGGTCGAAGATGAGCATCGTGTCGTAGAAGCCGAAGACCATGTCCGGCAGGCCGCGGTCGTCGGGCGGGCAGTCCGGCAGCGGCTCGTAATGGCGGATGACGTCGTACCCGGCGTAACCGACCGCCCCGCCCGTGAAGCGCGGCAGGGAGCCGTGATGGACGGCCCGGCGGGCATCGAGCAGTTCCTGGAGTTTCGCGAGCGGGTCGTCGCACGCGACCGTCTCCACCTCGCCCGGCCCGCGATCGATCTCCACCCGCTTGCCCAGCGCCCGGACGACCATCCGCGGCCGCACGCCCAGGAACGTGTACCGGGCCACCCGTTCCATGCCGACGATGCTCTCGAGCAGGAACCCTTCCTGGCCCTCGGCCAGGAGTTTCCGGAACGCCAGCACGGGCGTCAGATGGTCCGACAGCAGCGTCCGGTACACCGGGACGGTGTTGCCGCGGCCGGCCAGGTCGAGGAATTCGTCACGTGTGGGCCTGTACATCCTAATCTCCGGTGCCGGCCGAGGAAGCAGGGCCGGCGGGGCCGGCCTCCTCGGGCGTCTCGTGAACCAGTTCGTGCATGCGTTCCAGATCGCCGTAACAGATAACGCTGTCGCCGGTCTCGATGATATCGTCGGCCGACGGCGTGGGCCTGACGTGCTCGTCGCGGCGGATGGCCAGGACCAGGACCCCCGCCTCGCGCAGACCGGAGCGGGCCAGCGTTTTGCCGGCGAAGCGCGAGGTCGCATCGATCCGCAACTCCGCCACGCCGTAGCCCGGCGCCAGGGTCAGCATCTCGGCGAAGGAGTGCTCCTTCAGGCGGAGGCGTTTGCGGAGGTGCTCGTCCACCCACCGGTCCCACCGCCGCACCACCCCGCGGGCCGTCAGCACGCGGTACACCACGTACCCGCCGAGGGCCAGCACAAGGGCGTACAGCGGCACCTCGTAGTTCTCCTTCGTGCCGGCGAACGAGCCGACCATCAGGCCCACCAGCGTCACGAGGACGACGTTGCCGAAGATCATCAGCGCGCTGACGATCCGCCGGCGCCGCGGGTCGGCCATGACGAGTTCGGCCTCGCGCGTCGTGAAGCCCGTGCCGGTGACGGCCGAGAGGGCCTGGAAATCGGCCCGCCGGGCCTCCATGCCCGTCAGGCGGAGCGCCATCGCCCCCGCCTTCACCACCAGCACGGTGATGCCGACGACGATCAGGATGAGGCCGACGAGCGGCAGCGAGATGAGCGACATCGCGGGTCCCTCCCCGGCGAGGCGGACCGCCCCGCCACCGCCCCTTAGAGCCTATCCGAATACCCCCTCGTCGGCCCGAGGCCGAGCGAGGCGGCCGCAGGCAAGGAGGGCGAAGCAGGCAACCCGTCTCCGGGTTGGCGATGCAGCCCGACGCCGTCTGCGGTCGCCGCAGCCGGCCGAAGCCAGAGGGTGATTCGGATAGGCTCTTATAGCCGCTCGGCCCGCCCGTTTCAATCACCGCCGAAACAGCGGACCCCGCCCGCCCGGTCCACCAGGTACAGCCGGCCGCCCGCCGCGATCAGCCCGTCGAAGACCGGCGGGGCGTCCAGCGACGTCGCCGACAGGGTCGTGCCGTCGGCGCTGGCGACGGCGAGCAGCCGGCCGCCGGCACGGCCCTCGAAGGCCGCCAGGGGATCGTCCTCGGTCAGCACGTCCGGCGGGCCGGCGCAGAAGAGCGTGTCGCCGGCCAGGACCATCGCCCGGATGCGGACGTCCTTCCACGCCTGCCACCGCGGCGGTCGCGACCGCGTGAACCCCGTGCCCTTGTCCTTGTTGACGGCGTTCATGGTCCGCCTGTGACCGATCTTCCTGCTCACCGCCGGCAGCCACTGGACGGGCTCCGGCTCGCTCTCGCCGTCGTACAGGTACGGCTCGTTGTCGTTGGCGTCGGCAAAGAGGAGGTAGCCGTCGGCGCCCTTGTCGCCGGGGAACATCATCGGGCTGTGCCGGTTGCGGAGGGTGTAGCACTTGACGGCGTAGGTCGTCTCGTCGCCGACGCAGAGAATCTGGCCGGCCTTCGGCGCCTGGTTGGCGATGTAGAAGCCTGGCCAGCGGCTGGAGTACATCCAGAAGGTACGGTTCCACCACGAGTCGTCGAGCAGGCTGGAGGTGGCGAAGACGTGCCGCCCGCCCATGTCGCGGTCGCCCAGATTGGTGATGCGCGGCGCCTCCTGCCGCTCCAACTGCGTGTTGAACTTCACCTGGAAGAGGTACAGGTACTCGCCGTCGCTGGTCAGGACGTCGTTGCGGGTGCCTTCCATGTCGAACGGCCGGCCGGTGTCCTTGGCGGGGTCCGGCCAGGGACCGTCCAGACGGGCCGCATGCAGCACCTTGCCGGTCGCCGGGTCCAGCCCGTAGAGGCGGATGCCGCCGTCCAGGTACGACGACCGCCCCGCCGCAAAGTACGCCACGCCGTCCAGGACGAGCACGCTGCCGGGCACGGGCCAGGCGGACTCCACCTGCCCGAACGAGACGATGCGGCGGTCCGTCGGGGCCGCGCGGAACCGCCACACGAGCCGGCCGTCATCGGCCCGCAGGCACGTGACGCAGCCGTCGCGGCTGCCGAACAGCGCCAGTCCCCGGCGGATGGTGGGCGGGGAATCGATCCGCCCGCCCGCCGTGTGCGACCAGAGGGATTCGCCCGTCGCGGCATCGAGGCAGTGGAGCGCGTGGGCGTCCGTCTGGGCGACGTACAGCCGGCCGCCCGCCACGACGGGGGCCGAGAGCCGCCCGCCCAGGTCCGTCCGCCACGCCTGCTTGACCTCCGCCGACACGGTCGCCGGCGTGGCGCCCGTGCGGCGGGGATCGTGGCGGAAGGTGGGCCAATCCGTTTCTGAAATCTCAAATCTCGAATTTAAGTTCTGCGGTTCTTGAGCGGCGATTTCAGATTTGAGATTCGAGATCTCAGATCCCCACGCCGGTCCGCGAACGAGGCGCTGCGCGGGCGCGTGCGGCGTCTCCTTCGCCGAGCCCCCCGCCAGCGCGTTGAACCCCGTCCGTTTCGCCGCCGGGTAACAGAAACACTGGTGCGGGGCCACGTACAGCAGGCCGTTCGCCGGCATCACGCCGTACCGGCACGGCGCCCGCAGCCAGTCGTGCCGCTGATGCTCCGTGCCGTCGAGGTCAAGGAACTCGACGCCCCGCTTCGGCCACAGGAGATACTGGGACGTCGCCTTGCTCCGGTGGCACCGGTAATGGTGGCCGGGGCTGATGAGGTGGCCGACCTCGATGGTTCGGCGGACCTTGCCGGTCCGCGGGTCGTACCCTTTCCGCTGGGCGCCCGCCCACACGAGTCCGCCCGCCAGGAAGAGGTCCGGCGGACCGGCGACGCCCGGGCCCCGCGAGCCGGGCGCCGTCCAGAGCACCTCGCCACTCTCGGCGTCCAGGGCGGTCAGTTCCTTCGGATGGTGGTACAGGACCACGCCGCCCGCCGCGACGAGCGTCTGGCCGACGTTCCACAGGTTCCCGCCGCCGCCCCGGCACTTCGTCCGCCACAGCCGCCGGCCGGTCGCCAGGTCCAGGCAGACGACCGTCTGCCCGTCGTGGAAGAACACCCGCCCGTCGCAGACGGCGGGCGAGAGCGGCAGGACGGCCGTCTCGTGCGCCCACCGCACGCGGCCCGTGTCGGCGTCGACGGCGGCGAGCGACGGCTTCCCCTCCTTCGGCCGGCGACAGAGGACGAGCGTGCCGTCGGCGTGAAGGATCTCGTCGGTGTGCGCGGTACCGTCCAGCGTGCGGCGCACCTCGCCCGTCGCCGCGTCGAGCACCGAGACCGGCGCGTCGAACGCCAGCGTGGCGTAGACGCGGCGGCCGTCGGTCACGAGGCGGCGGGGCAGGACGATCGGCAGCCGCGTCCGGTGGCCGCGCGTCTCCGTCCAGTTCTGCGTGCCCCACTCGGGCTTCCACTGCTGCCAGCCCCAGTCGGGCATCGGCCGCTTCCACAACAGGACGCCGCTGTCGGCGTCGCGGGCCACGAGTTTCCACTGCGGCGGCAGGCGGGGGTCCGTGATGCCCGTCAGCCCCTCGTCAAAGATGTAGAACAGTCGGCCGCCGGCCGTCACCATGGCGCACAGGCTGGAGTCGATTTCGTGGCTGCGGCAGTAGTGCGGCCCGGCCGTCCACCGCAGACGCTTCGGCGGCCCGATGGCCGTGTCGTCGGCCACGGCGTTGTTCGACGCGTCGTGCAGGTAATGTGTCCAGTCGTCGATGTTTTCGGGCCGCGGCTTGACCGTGGTCTTCCACCCCTCGCCGTCGCGGACGCAGAGGACGCCCTCCGGCGCCAGGACGCGGAGCATCTCCGCCTCCGGCACGGCGGCGTCCTCCACCACAAGGAGGCGCACCAGGTTGTCCGCGTACGGCAGATGCCGGCCGTCGCACCGGTCGACCGATACGGGGCCGTACAGTCCCTGCGCGCGGATATGCTCGCGGGCCTTCGCAGCGCCGTCGGCGTCGCGGGCCAGGCCGTGGACGAGGAACGCCTCCGAGGCGTGCAGGGCGGCGGTGAGTCGGCCGTCGCCGCAGCCCACGTGGACGAGGAGGCCGCCGCGGACGCCGGAGGCGTCCAGGATGCGACGGGCCTCGGCGCCGGCGTCCGCATCGGCAGCCGCCGTCGCGGAGGCACACCAACCGAACACGGCTACCGCCGCCAGCGTCCAAACCCAGGCACTCAATGCCGCTTTGCGTTTGAGCACAATAGACCTCCTCTTCACGCGTCTTGCGCGGTGGGTCTCCGCACCCACCGCGCTCGAAACGCCTTTTCCAAGACGGCTCGCGAGAGCCTTCCCAGGCCGCCGCGCTTCTCCCCATCCGTTCGGGCGTGGTGGCCTGGGAAACCCACCACGCGGGAATCAAGGAAAGCGGTGCCGGGGCACCGCACTCCAAAGCGGCCTTCGGCCGCCGCGCGGGGCATTCTACAATCCGGCCGGCGGGGTCCGCCACCGCAATCGCGTGGCACGGGCGACGCCCCCCGGCCGTCTCGCAGTTGACACGCACCGCGCGCGGCGCGTACCATACGTCAACCCCGGCCGAGACGGCCGGGGTGCTGCGGATACCGCGAAGGCCATGTGACACGGAAGGCGTTACGGTTTGCTTGTGAATCCGTGCGCCGTGCGTGGCCCGGCCGGTCTTGCCCGGCCGGGGGAACGCGGATTGCGGGCAATCCGTGGCACCCGCCCATCGAATCCAAGGAGCCTTCATGCACGCCACGCCAACGGCACGCGCGGCGCACGCGCCGCGGCAAACACCGCCTTCAGCGCGGTGGGGCTCCGTACACACCGCGCGCCATACGCGCTTCTTCCCATTTGGCGCGGCGGGTGCGGAGACCCGCCGCGCATTGGCCCGCTCGGCCATCACCGTCCTCCTGTCTGCAGCCGTCGGCCTCCTCCTCTGCCTCCCCGCAACGGCGGCCGACTGGCCCGCCTGGCTCGGCCCGGACCGCACCGGCATCTCCGAGGAAACCGGCTGGCGCACGAACTGGGCCGAGAAACCCCCCGAGGTCCTCTGGCAGATCGACGTCGGCGAAGGCTTTTCCACCGTCTCCGTCGTCGGCGACCGCGTCTACACCATGGGCAACGAGGGCGGCGTCGACACCGTCTGGTGCCTCTCGGCCGAAGACGGCAAGCCCCTGTGGCGGCACCGGTACCCCTGCCAGCCGCACCAGTACAAGGGGCCCCGCTGCACCCCCACCGTGGACGGCGACCGGGTCTACACCCTCAGCAACCGGGGGCACCTGTTCTGCCTGGACGCGGCAAGCGGCCAGGTGAAGTGGCTCGTGGAGGTGCCGAAGCGCCTGCGGGCCGAACCCCCGCGCTGGGGCTTCGCCTGCTCGCCGCTCGTCCTGGGCGACCGCCTCATCATCGACGTCGGCCCCGTGGCGGCCCTGGACAAGATGACCGGCAAGGTCCTCTGGGAGGCCGGCTCCGACGAAGCCGGCTACGCTTCGCCCATCGCCTTCGAGCACGGCGGCCGGACGCTGCTGGCCTCGTTCAACGCCCACGGCCCGATCGTGGTCGACGCCGCCGAGGGCGAGGTCCTGGCCCGCGAACGCTGGAAAACCTCATACGACGTCAACGCCGTCACTCCCATCATCAAGGACGACACCATCTTCATCTCGTCCGGGTACGGTGTCGGGGCGGCCCTGTTCAAGGTCGCAGACGGCGGCCTGGAACAGATCTGGAAGAACCGCCACATGCGCAACCACGCCAACAACTGCGTCCTCTGGAAAGGCCACCTGTACGGCTTCGACGGCCAGGTCAACGGCGGCCCCCTGACGTGCATCGATTACGAGACCGGCGAGAAACGCTGGTCCGAGCCGACGCTGAAGGCGGGCGGCCTGATGCTCGCCGACGGCATCCTCATCTGCATAGCCGCCTCGGGGGACGCCGTGCTGGTGAAGGCCTCGCCGGAGGCGTGCACCGTCCTCGGCCGCAAGAGCCTCTTCACCAAGAGGGACACCTGCTGGACGCACCCGGTCCTCGCCGGCGGCCGCCTCTGGTGCCGAAGCCACTCGGGCCACCTGGCGTGCCTCGACGTCCGGAAGAAGTGACGTGAACCGGCCCGGCCGTGCGAGCATGAACGGGGGGCTTGTGAGCGCTGCGGTCATTCTGAGGTCCCGCTTGCGGGGCCGAAGAATCTCGCCGTGCGAAAGACATCGAGGCGAGATTCTCCGTCGCGGCTGCGCCGCTCCTCAGAATGACAGAGTAAAACACAGCATTTGCCTGCCTTTATAAAAGTAAGTGCGACATGACCATCCTGTACTGCCATTGCGCCTACGCCGGCGTCGTGCCCGAGGCGACGAAGCAGGCCGTCCGCGGGGCCCTGCCCCGCGCGGACGGCCGGGTTGAAGAGGTCGCGGACCTGTGCGAACTCGCCGCGGCCGGCGACGCGCGCCTGGCGGACTTCGCCGCGGCCGACGGGCCCCTCCACGTCGTGGCGTGCCACCCGCGGGCCGTGCGGTGGCTCTTTGAATTCGCCGGCGCACCGCTGCCCGGCGCGGCCACCATCCACAACATGCGGACGGAGGCGGCCGAGACGATCCTCGCGCGCCTGGGGGTGAGCGGCGGCGCCAACACCCTCTCCCCCGGCGGGAGAGGGCCGGGTGAGGGGGATCGTGCCGTTGATTCGCAGCATTCACCCTCACCCCCTCCCTCTCCCGTCAAGGGAGAGGGGGATTCCCCCTTCCCCCCCAAGGCCCCCGACGCCTGGATCGCCTGGTACCCCGTCATCGACTACGACCGGTGCGTCTCGTGCGGCCAGTGCGCCGAGTTCTGCCTCTTCGGCACCTATGCAGTCGAGGCCGACGGCCGGGTTCGCGTGGCCCATCCCGCCAAGTGCAAGTTGAACTGCCCGGCGTGCGCGCGGGTGTGCCCGAAGTCGGCGATCATCTTTCCGAAGTTCCCCGACGGCGGCCCCATCGCCGGCGACGAAGGCACCCTCGGCGACGGCGCCGAGGACGGCATGCAGACGGACCTCGATCGCCTCGGCCGGGGCGACGTGTACGAGGCCCTCCGCCGCCGGGCCGCCGACGCCCGTGCCGCCGCCGACGCCAAGGCCGCCGAACGCGAGCGCGCCGCCGCCCGCCGCGCGGCCACCCGCCCCGAGGACACCTCCCCCGCATGAGCCCCCCGCTGCAGCCCGCCGTCGTCCTGGTGGCCGACCCCACCCTGAGCGCCCGGTACCGCGTGCTCTTCGAGGGCATCTTCGCCACCGCCCAGACGACCCAGGTGCCGGGATGGATGATGCGCCGCTTCCTGGCGCCGCCCGCCCGGACCGATGCCGCCGGCCGGGCCGTCACCGCGCCCGTCGGCGTCCGCCGCGTCGAGGCTGCGCTCCTGGATGCCACGCCCCTCGGCCCGGACGACGTGGTCGTCACCACGCCCGAGGCCGTCGGCCGCCTCCTCGGCCCGTGGACGAAGGTGGTGGGCGTCTCCTCGTCCGACCCGCTCGGCCACGGCATGAGCAACACGACGACGCGCGAGTTCAGCCCCGGCACGCTGTACACGCGGCTGTGGACCGACCGGCTGATGGGCCGCCTGGCCGAGGCCCGCGAGCGGTTCGGCTTCCGCATCGTCGCGGGCGGGGCGGGCGCCTGGCAGTACGTCCATCATCCCGACGACGCCGCCCGGCACGGCGTGGATACCGTCTTCGAAGGGTACGTCGAGGGCGACGGGCCGGCGCACCTGATGGCGATGGTCGAGGGCGAGGCGCCGCCCGCCCGTCTTCACTCCCGCGCTACGGCGGCGGGAGACGCCCGGCCCGTCCGCGGCCCCACGACCATGGGCACGGTGGAACTCTCGCGGGGTTGCGGCAACGGATGCCGGTACTGCCTCATGGCCGACCGCCGGATGGAACACCTCGCGGAGGACACGATCCTGGCGGACGTCGAGACGAACGTCGCCGCCGGCGCGGGGGCCCTCGTCTCGAGCAGCGAAGACTTCTTCCGCTACGGCGGCAAGGGCCGGCGGGTGAACTTCGAGCGGCTTCGCGGGCTGCTCGAGCGGATGCAACCCCTCCGCCGCGGCACGTTCATGCAGACCGGCCACGCCAACATCACCTCCGTCCTCCAACTGGAGGTGGAGGAACTCGCCGAACTCCGCCGCCTCCTCGCCGCCGACCCCGACGCCCGGCACCTGTGGATCAACCTGGGCCTGGAGAGCGCGGGCGGCCACCTCGTCGCGGCCAACGGTCCCGGCAAGATCGCCCCGTTCGACCCGGACGACTGGGAATCGATGGCCGCCGACGCCGCCGACCGCCTCCGCCGGGCCGGCTTCTTCCCCCTGTTCAGCATCATCCTGGGCCTGCCGGGCGAGACGCCGGACGACCTCGCCCGCACCCACCGGCTCGTCGAGCGGCTGGGCGAGGCCCCGACGTCCGTCTTCCCGGTCTTTCACGAACCCGTCCGACCCGACCGCGACGGAACCGGGTTCAACCTCCCGGCGATGACGCGGCGGCACCTGGACCTGTACGCGGCGTGCTACGAGATGAATTTCCGGTGGATTCCGCGGGTGTATTGGGATAATCAGTGGGCGGGCGGCGTCTCGTGGACCCGCCGGGCCCTGACGCAGGTGCTCGGCCGGGCCGAGATCCGCATGTGGCGCCGGCGGTTCCGACGCCTCCGCGCGGCAATGGACGCGGCCGAGACGGCAGTCCCCGCCGCCCAAAACGTATAACGCCAAGGTGGTGCGGCGGGTCTCCGTACCCGCCGCGCAGGCCAAGGCTGGCGCGATGGGTACAGAGGCCCACCGCGCTCGTACGCTCCACCGAACACAATGACCGAACCGCTCAACATCACGGACGACGCCGGCCGGCCCGGCGCCGCCGGGCCGGAGGCCCCCAACCGCGACGAGGTGCCCCAGGCCCGCGCCCGCCGCGACTTGCTGCGCGACGCCGTCCGCCGGTACGTCGCCCGGGTCGAGCCCGTCCCGCCGCTCTCCCTGCGCGAACTCGCCGCCCACGCCGACGCCGTCGTCGGCGCCACCGGCACGGACGAACGATTCACGCGGTGGCTTTCGGTCCTCATCTCGAACGAGGCGTGGCGCGAGCGGCTGGCGGCCGTCCCGTTCGAGCGCCGCCTGCTGCTCCTGCCGAAGTGCCTTCGGGCCGACGGCGAATGCACCGCCACCGTCGACGCCCTCGGCCTCCTCTGCACCGGGTGCGGCCGGTGCCCGATCAACGATTTCAAGATCGAGGCCGAGCGGCTCGGGTACGTCGTCCTGGTGGCCGAAGGCACTGCCGCCGTCATGCGCCTTATCGAGACCGGCCAGATCGACGCGGTCGTGGGCGTGAGTTGCCTGTCGGCCCTGGAGGCGATCTACCCGCTGATGGCGGCCGCCGCCGTCCCCGGCATCGCCGTCCCCCTGCTGTACGACGGGTGCATCGACACGGCCGTCGATCAGGACTGGGTCCGCGAGGTCATGCACCTGGCGGGCGGCTCCGTGTCGCAGCGGTTGGACGTCGACGCCCTGCGACGGCGTGTGGAGGCGTGGTTCGCCCCCGAGGCGCTGGACGAACTCCTCGGGCCGCCCGACGGCCGGACCGACCGAATCGGCCGCCAGTGGCTGGCCCGCAGCGGGAAACGGTGGCGGCCGCTCCTGGCCGTCTGCACCTGGCAGGCCCTCCAGGTGGACGCCAACGCCCCCGTGCCGGACGCCGTCCGGCGCCTCGCCCTTGCCGTCGAGTGTTTCCACAAGGCCTCGCTCGTCCACGACGACATCGAGGACGGCGACACATACCGCTACGGCCAGCCGGTGCTGCACGCCGAGTACGGCGTGCCGGTGGCGCTGAACGTGGGGGACTTTCTCCTTGGCGAGGGGTATCGGCTGATCGCCGAGGCCGGTTTCGACGGCCCGCAGACGGCCCGGATGCTGACCGCCGCCGCCCACGGGCACCGGGACCTGACGCTCGGCCAGGGCGCGGAACTGTGGTGGGCCCGCCGGCCGGGACCGCTCACCGTCGAGCAGGTCCTGGAGATCTTCCGCCGCAAAACCGCCCCGGCGTTCGAGGTGGCCCTCCGCCTGGGCGCCCTGGCCGCCGGCAATGGCGACGACCTGCGCCAGGCCCTCCATCGCTACAGCGAGGCCCTCGGCATCGCCTACCAGGTCGCCGACGACCTCAAGGACAACCACGACGGGGCCGAGCCGAGCGACGTGGCGGCGATGCGGCCGTCGATCCTGCTGGCCATCGCACGCGAGCGGGCGCGCGGCGAGGACGCCGACCTCCTCGACCGCCTCGGGCAACCGGACGCCCAGGTCGATGCCGACGCCGTCTACCGATGCTTCCGCCGGCTCGAGGTCGAGGCCGAGGCCCGCCGCCTCATGGCCGAGTACGACGACCGGGCCGTCCGGGCACTGGAGCCGCTCACCTGCGCCGACCTGAAAGGCCTCCTGCGGCGCGTCGTGTTCACGATCTTCCGCGGCCTGCCCGAAGGAACCCCCGACGGTGACGCCTAGCCCCGGTTTGTTTACCGCACCGTGCCACGGCCGGTCTTGTCCGGCCGTGCTTGTAGCGCGGCGGGGCTCCGTACCCGCCGCGTCGCGTAACCCTCAGCCAGTTCGATGCGAGGTGGGTGCGGAGACCCACCGCGCCTCAGCGTGCCCTCACACGTGAACTCTCTAAGAGACCGCCTGCTCCACGCCGCCGGCCGCGCCGCCCGGACCCGGCCGACCGTCGCCGCCCGCGCCGCCCGCTTCGTGTGCGCGCGGGCCTGCCCCGGCGGCGGCTTCGCGGACCGTGCCGGCCGGCCCGACCTGTATTACACCGTCTTCGGCCTCCAGGCCCTGGCAGCGGCCGAAACGGCCCCGTTCGAGCGTGCGTCGTTCGAACCCGCCGCGCCGCCGTTCGAGCCGGGCGGGCCGCCGCGCGACACCGGGGCTTACCTCGCTCGTTTCGACGCCGACGACCTCGACTTCGTCCACCTGTGCTGCCTCCTGCGGTGCCGGGCGCTGCTTTCCGACAGGGCAGAGGCCGATAGGTCGTTGGTCGACCGCATCGAGTCCTTCCGGGCCGCCGACGGTGGATACAGCCACGTGCCCGGTGCCAAGGACGGGACGGCGTACGGCGCCTTCCTGGCCCTTGGGGCCTGCGAAGACGCCGGCGCCGAGATGCCGGACCCCGACCGTCTCGCCGACAGCCTCGTCCGGCTCCGCGCCGACGACGGCGGGTACGCGGGTTCGCCCGGGGCCGCCACCGGCCTCGTCCCGTCCACCGCGGCGGCCGTGGTCACCCTGGCCGCCCTCGGACGGGCCGTGGACGCCGCAGCCGTGGAGTGGCTGACGGCCCGGCAGGGGCCGGCGGGCGGCTGGCCGGCCGCCCCGGGCGCCCCGGCGGCCGACCTCCTCTCGACCGCCACGGCCCTGCACGCGCTGGCGTCGGCGGGCGCGGCGATCGCCGACGACGCCCGCGCCGCCGCCCGCGCCTTCGTCGAATCCCTCGCCGAGCCGGCCGGCGCGGCTGCCGACGCCGCCGGCTTCCGCGGCCATCCCGAGGACACGGTCGCCGACTGCGAATATACGTTCTATGGCCTCCTGGCGCTGGGGCATGTGACATAAGGCGCGGCGTCCGACAGCCAAAGCGCTGTCATTCTGAGGAGGCCCGAAGGGCCGACGACGAATCGCGCCGTGGCCGTTGCCGTTTTGCCGTTTGAGCCCCGCGTCGTTCGGGCGCCCGCCTTTCGAGCCGGCCGCGGGAGCGGCCGGTCACCCTCGAATGGCGGCGGCGGTCGGCCACGGCGGATGAAGATGACCCGCCGCTTCGGCGGCGGGCTCCAAAAACGCGGCGCTCACGCGAACTGAGAAACGCACCATGCCCACCCCCGACCTCGACACCACGCTCGCCGCCGCGAGGGAGCACCTCCTCGAGTGGCAAACCCCCGCCGGCCACTGGGAGGGGCACCTCGCCTCCAGCGCCCTGGCGACCGCCACGGCCGTCTGGGCCCTGCACGTGGCGGAGCGCGACCGCGGCCCCGGGCCGTTCTCGCGCCTCGTCCGGCCGGGTCTCGACTGGCTCGTCCGGCACCAGAACCGCGACGGCGGCTGGGGCGATACGGTCCTGTCCCGGAGCAACCTCAGCACGACGGTGCTGGCGTGGTCGGCCTTGGCCGCCTCCGACGGCCGCGACGCCCACTCAGGCGCCGCCCGCCGGGCCGAGGCGTACGTCGCCCAGGCCGCGGGCGACCTTTCGCCCGAAACCGTCGCCGACGCCGTCGTCGCCGCCTACGGCGAGGACCGGACGTTCTCGGCCCCGATTCTGATGACGGCGGCCCAGGCGGGCCGGCTCGGGCCGGAGGCGGAGGCATGGCGCCGCGTGCCGGCCCTGCCGTTCGAACTCGCCGCCCTGCCCCCCGCGTGGTGGAAGCGGCTGCGGATGCAGGTCGTCAGTTACGCCCTGCCGGCGCTGATTGCCATCGGCCAGGCCCGCTACCGCCAAGCCCCGCCGCGGTGCCCGCTGCGCCGGCTCGTGCGGCGGGCGGCCGTCGGGCCGACGCTTAAGCGCCTGGCGGCCATCCAGCCGGCGAGCGGCGGGTTCCTGGAGGCCGTGCCCCTGACGAGTTTCGTCACGATGGCGCTGGCGGCCGCCGGGCAGGCGCACCATCCGGTCCTCGGGCGGTGCGTCTCGTTTCTCGCTCGCGCCGTCCGCGACGACGGCGCCTGGCCCATCGACACGAACCTCGCCACGTGGGTCACGACGCTCACCGTCCGGGCCCTGGCGGCGGGAGAAGACTTGGCCGACCTCCTCGCCGCCGACGACCGCCGGCGCCTCGTCGACTGGCTGCTCGACCAGCAGCACACCGAGGTCCATCCGTACACGCGGGCCGCGCCCGGCGGATGGGCGTGGACCGACCTGGCGGGCGGCGTCCCGGACGCCGACGACACGGCCGGGGCCTTGCTGGCCCTTGCGCACCTTGTGCCGGACGACCAGGACGGGGAGCGCGGTGGGTCGGAGCCTGTCCCGAGCGGAGCCGAGGGGCACCCACCGCGCCGAAAGGGCGAGCGCGCGGCGGGTACGGAGACCCGCCGCGCCCATCCATCAGAGACCCGCCGCGCTTTGGCCTCGGTGGCAGATGTAGCCGCCGGGGGGGGCCGATGGCTCCTGGGGCTCCAGAACGCCGACGGCGGCGTGCCCACCTTCTGCCGCGGATGGGGCCGACTGCCCTTCGACCGCAGCAGCCCGGACCTGACGGCCCATGCCCTGGCGGCGTGGGCGGCGTGGCGGGACCGGCTGCCGGCAGCCCTCGGCGACGCGACCGACGCCGCCGCCGAACGCGCCCTCGCATACCTCGCACGGACCCAGCGGCCGGACGGGGCCTGGGTGCCCCTCTGGTTCGGAAGCGAGCACGTCCCCGACGAGACGAACCCGACCTGCGGCACGGCGCGGGTCGTGTCGGCCCTGGCGGAGGTGGTGTGTGCTGTTCGAGCCGGCTGCGGAAGCAGCCGGTCATCACCATCCGCCATGGCCGATGCCACGGCGGATGAGACTGACCCGCCGCTCCCGCGGCGGGCTCGAACGGCGCAAGCCGCCGACCCGGTCGACATGGCGGCCCGCGGCGTGGCGTGGCTCCTTTCGGCCCAGCAGAAAGAGGGCGGCTGGGGCGGCGACGCCGACGCCCCGCCGTCGGTCGAGGAAACCGCCCTGGCCACCGAGGCCCTGGCGCGGTGGGGGGCGTTGTTCCGAGCCGGCTGCGGAAGCAGCCGGTCATCACCATCCGCCATGGCCGATGCCGCGGCGGATGAGACTGACCCGCCGCTCCCGCGGCGGGCTCGAAACGCTGCACGCCGCGGCGCGGCGTACCTCTCGGAGGCCACCCGCGGCGGGACGGCGCTGGCGCCGGCTCCCATCGGCTTCTACTTCGCCCGCCTGTGGTACTTCGAGCGGTTGTACCCGGTCATCTTCACGGTCGGGGCGTTGGCGGCTGTTCGTGCCCTGGGCGACAGATAAGGCGTTTCGTCGTTCGAGCCCGCTTTCCGCGCGGCGGGGCTCCCGGCCCGCCTCGCGAGAAACGGCAAAGGCCACGGCGAGATTCTTCGCTCGCTTCGCTCGCTCAGAATGACAGCGACCACAGCGCTCGGCGATAACCCTTGTCGAACGGGGGTCCCCGCGGCATATACTTAAGGTCACGGTCGTGCGTATCGTCCGGCCCGGGAGGACCGCCATGCCCTGCAGCCCGACCGTTTCGGCCAAACGTTTCGCGCTGACAGAGCGCGGCGGGTCTCCGCACCCGCCGCCCGATCATCGCACGCCGCACGCCGGCGCGGCGGGTGCGGCGACCCACCGCGCCCCCCTCGTGCCAGGGGTGCTGCTTGCCCTCGCCCTGGCCATCGCCGCCGCCGGCTGCGACGGCCAGCCCGCCGGCCCGGACACCGGCGCCGACGACGGCCGCCCCGCCCCGCCGGCCGACTGGCCCATGTTCCACGCCACGCCCGACCTGCGCGGGGCCGTCGCCGGGCACCTGCCCGACGCCCTCGCCCCCGAGTGGACGTTCGAGACGGACGGCCCGATCTTCGCCGGCGCCGCCGTCGTCGGCGGCCGGGTGTACGTCGGCTCGGGCGATTTCAACGTCTACGCCCTCGACCTGGCCACCGGCCGCAAGATCTGGTCCCACACGACCGAGGGCGAGATCAAGGCCGTCCCGCTCGTCCTGGAGGGCACGGTGTACGTCGGCTCCACCGACAGCCGCCTGTACGCCCTCGCCGCCGAGGACGGCGCCGTCCGCTGGACGCAGGAGACCGACGACCAGATCGCCGGGGCCGCCAACTACTGGAAGGCCCCCGACGGCGGCGGGTACCGCATCCTCGTCGGCGGGTACGATGCGTTCCTCCACTGCCTCGACGCCGCCGACGGCAAGGTGCTCTGGAAGGTGGAGACGGGGAACTATATCAACGGGACGCCCGCGGTGGCGGGGGGCCTCGCCGTCTTCGGCGGGTGCGACGGCCTGCTGCACGTGGTGGACCTGGCCGAGGGCAAGGAGACGACCACCATCGACGCCGAGACGTACATTGCGGCCTCGCCCGCGATGGCCGGCGGCCTCGTCTATGCCGGCAACGTTGAAGGGCTGTTCATGTGTGCGAACCCCGTCACCCGGTGGCCGCAGTGGAAGTACAAACCCGACGCCACCGAGTTCTTCGCCACGCCGGCCGTGGGCGAGACGGCCGTCTTCGTCGGCGGGCGCGACAAGCGGCTGCACGCCCTCGACCGCGAGTTCGGCGACCTCCTGTGGACGTTCGCGACGCGGGGCGACGTCGACTCCTCGCCCGTCCTGGTGGGCGAGAAGGTCCTGTTCGGCTCCGGCGACGGGCGGCTGTACATGGTCCGGGCGGGCGACGGCACGCAGGTCTGGTCGTACGACCTCGGGTCGGCGGTCCTGGCCTCGCCCGCCGTCGCCGGCCGGCGGGTCGTCATCGGCGCCGACGACGGGGTGCTGCACTGCTTCGGCGGACGCTGATCGCGCAGGCGTTCGGGGCGACGCACACAGAGCGAAACGCCATGAACCTCGTCCAGATCACGCCCGGCGCCGGCGGCGGCTACTACTGCGAGAACTGCCTGCGCGACGCCGGCCTGGTGCGCGAACTCCGCCGCCGCGGCCACGACGCCCTCATGGTGCCGCTCTATCTGCCGCCCGTGGCCGACGGGCCGGGCCCCGCCGACGACGTGCCCATCTTCTTCGGCGGCATCAACGTGTACCTGGAGCAGAAGATCCCCCTCTGGGGCCGGCTGCCGCGATGGATGCGGGGCTGGCTCGACGCCCGCCCGCTCCTCCGCCTGGCCGCACGCCGCGCCGGGATGACGCGCACCGAGGACCTCGGTCCGCCCACCCTCTCGATGCTGCGCGGCGAGGAGGGCCGGCAGACGGCGGAACTCGAGCACCTCGTCGGCTGGCTGCGCGGGCGCGGCGGGGCGGACGCCGTCCTCCTCTCCAACGCCCTCCTGCTCGGCATGGCCCGGCGGATGAAGGAGGCCCTCGGCGCGCCCATCCTCTTCACCCTCCAGGACGAGGACGCCTTCCTCGACGCCCTGCCCGAACCGTACCGCGGCCGGGCGTGGGCGCTGCTGGCCGAGCGGGCCGCCGACGCCGACGCCTTCCTCCCCGTCAGCCGGTACTACGCGGAGGTCATGCAGCGGCGGCTGGGCCTTGCACCGGAGCGGGTCCACGTGGTACCCCTGGGGGTGGACGTGGACGACTTCCGCCCCGCCGAGGCCCCACCCGAGGTGCCCACCGTCGGTTACCTGGGCCAGCAGAACCGGGCGAGCGGGTTGGACCTGCTGGTGGAGGCGTACCTGGCGATCCGCGAGCGCGGGCGCGTGCCGGGCGTCCGCCTGAAGGTGGCCGGCGGCCGGACGCGCACCGACGAGCCGTTCGTACAGGCCCTGCGGGACCGCGTCGCCGCCGCCGGCGCCGACGGGGACGTGGCGTGGCTGCCGATTCCCGACCGCGAGGCCAAGCGCGACCTGCTCGCCTCGCTCTCGGTCCTCTCGGTGCCCGTGCGAGGCGGGCCGGCGTTCGGCCTGTACGTGCTGGAGGCGGCGGCCTCGGGCGTGCCCGTCGTCGAGCCGCGCGCGGGCGCCCTGGAGGAACTCGTCGAGGCCACCGGCGGCGGCGTCCTGGTGCCGCCGGACGATCCGGATGCCCTCGCCGACGCCGTCGAAGACCTGCTGCTCGACCCGGACCGCGCCCGCGCCCTCGGCCGCGCGGGGCGCGAGGCCGTGCGCGAGCGCTTCACCGTCGCGCACACCGCCGACGGCGTGCTCGAGGTGGTGGAAGCCTTACGCGCGGGTGCAAAGACTTAGGCGCGGATGAGCGCGGTGGGTCTCCGCACCCACCGCGCTCGAAACGGCCTTTTCAGGGCTGCGCGGCGCCTGCGGAGACCCGCCGCGCCGCAAGTATCTGCCCGTACGGGCGCGTGCCGTTCGACGTTCGGAGAATTGAGCCATGCCCGAAACGCCACCCCTCGTCGAACTCGACGGCGTGACCAAGCGGTACGCCTCGCCCACCGGCGAGGACGGGCCGCCCGTACTCCGCGACATCACGCTCGCCGTGGACGAAGGCGAGGCCCTGGCCGTCGTCGGCCCGTCCGGCAGCGGCAAGAGCACGCTGCTCAATATCATCGGGACGCTCGACCGTCCGACCTCCGGCCGGGTTTGCCTGGCAGGCGACGACCTGTCGGCGATGGACGAGGAGGCCGTGGCCGACGTCCGCACCCGCCGCGTCGGCTTCGTCTTCCAGTTGCACCACCTCCTGCCGCAGTGCACCGCCCTGGAGAACGTCCTCGTGCCGGCGCTGGCGCAGTCGGCCGCGGTGCCGGAGGAGACGGCCGCCCGCGGCCGGGCGCTCCTGGAGCGCGTAGGCCTTTCGGACCGGATGGACTACCGCCCCGGGCACCTCTCGGGCGGCGAGCGGCAGCGGGTGGCGGTGGCGCGGGCGCTGGTGAACCGCCCCGCCCTCCTCCTCGCGGACGAGCCGACCGGCTCGCTCGACCGCGAGGCCTCCGACAGCCTGGCCGATTTGCTCGTCGAACTCAACCGCGACGAGGGCGTCACCCTGATCGTCGTCACGCACGCGGTGCACCTGGCCGAGCGGATGGCCCGGTGCCTCGAACTCCGCGACGGTACGCTGACGCCCATGGACACGGACGCATGAACCTCGCCCGCCTGGTCGCGCGAAGCCTTCGATTCCACTGGCGGAGCCACGTGGGCGTGGCCCTCGGGTCCGCCGTCGCCGCCACCGTCCTGGTGGGTGCGCTCGTGGTGGGCGACTCGGTCCGCGGGAGCCTGGCCCGGATGGCCCGCGCGCGGCTGGGCGAAACGCACCTGGCGGTCGTGGGGGGCAACCGCTTCTTCCGCGACGCCCTGGCCGACGACCTCGCTCGCGACCTCGGCGTGCCCGCGGCCGCCATCATCCAGGTGGGCGGCATCGCGGCGCGGGCCGACGGCACCGACCGCGTCAACGGGGCACAGGTCATCGGGGCGGACGCGGCGTTCTGGCGCTTGGGCGGGGCGGCCGAGCCCCTTCTGCCGGACGCCGGCCGCGATGCCGTCGCCGTCAACGACGCGCTCGTCGAGCGGCTGGGCGCCGGCGAGGGCGACCGCCTCGTGGTGCGCCTCGCGGAGGCCGACACCGTGCCGGCCGACGTGCCACTCTCGGGGGAGCGCGGCACGGCGATCGCGCTGCGGCCGACGATCCGGGCCGTCGCGGGCGCCGACGCCTTCGGCCGGTTCAGCCTGGCGGCGAACCAGGTCCCGCCGCACAACGTCTACCTGCCGCGGGC
>CAZNYC010000014.1:26801-45270 GCA_964577175.1 uncultured Anaerolineales bacterium | reverse complement strand
ACCGCCGGCTGCCCACCTTCTTCTCCGATGACGACTACGAGGCGTACCTCGCCCTGATGGCCGAGCAGTGCACGGCCTGCGGCGTGGCGATCCGGGCGTGGTGCCTCATGCCCAGCCACGTGCACCTCGTGGCGGTGCCGGAGACGGCCGGTTGTTGCCTGTTGCCTGTTGCCGAATCCCTGTTGCCTGCCGTTGCCGTTGCCTTGGCCGTTGCCGTGACTCCGGTACTCCGGTACGGCCGTTCATCGCGCTTTTAATTTATATCGCCCATCCTCCATGAGACGAAAAAAGGCGCAAGTTCGGGGCAAGTTTGCGCGCATCGGCGCGCGTTTCGATCAAAAAGTTGAAAAAAGGGGTACGTTTCGGCTTACCCATTTTAACATTCCGGCCCCCAATCGTCCCACACGGGACAGAATCGGCGATTGGGGGTCGGAAAAAGCGCATTTTCGGGGGGTGCGCGCCAAGGCGTTTTCTCAGAGTATCGATCGCGCCGCGCCGTTTGAGCCCGCCGGGGGAGCGGTCGGTCATCTCCATCTGCCGTGACACGTGCCATGCCGGAGGAGCGTAACCCGCGGCTTCCGCCGCGGGCTCGAACGACGCCCGTGCCTCTCGCGCCACGTACCACGGCCGGCCTTGCCCGGCCGTGCGCCGAACCCGCCATGTGGCCCGACCGGCTCGTCCGGCCGGGAAGGGCTATCGACCCGGCTGGACACGCCAACCGGGTCACACACACGCGGCGGGTGCCCCTCGACGTCGCTCGGGCCAGGCGCCGACCCGCCGTTCGATTCCGCTTCGCTCCCTCAGGGTGCCGGCACGAAGGCAGCGCGGCACGACGTTGGAGCGTTGGGTCCGCGGCCGCAGGTCGCCGCGACAGGCGAACGCGTGCCGGCGCCGCGAATGCCTCGCCACGGGCCATCGCCGAGCGCCGGGACGCAGAAGCCTCGTGTCGGGGTTGCAAACACGAGCCCCGCGGGTACAATGGGGCAGGTTATGCACCCCCATGCAAGGAGGCGAGGCAAGCATGATACGCAGGCACACACTGGTCATCCTGTTGGTCCTGGTGATGGGCGGGTGGTTGGCGTGGGCGTTCGGCGCATCCGCCCCGGAACAACCGACCGACAACGAGGCGCTCTTCCGCGAGGCGGACCGGTTCATCGAAATCCTCCGCCTCGTCCAGAAGCAGTACGTGGACGAGGTGGACACGAAGGCGATGTTCCGCGACGCCATCGAGGGGATGCTGGGCGGGCTGGACCCGTTTTCGAACTTCATCCCGGCGGAGGAACTGGCGGAGTTCAACAAGGCGACGCGGGGCAAGTTCGGCGGCATCGGCATCCAGATCGGGATGCGGCGCGGCCTGCTGACGGTCATCAGTCCCCTGGAGAACACCCCCGCCTACGAGGCCGGCGTCCTGGCCGGCGACATGATCATCGAGATCGAGGGCGAGAGCACCGACGGCATCCGTCTCGACGAGGCCGTCAAGATCCTCACGGGCGATCCGGGCACCGACGTCACCCTCACGGTCCGCCACATGACGGGGGACATCGAGAAGATTACCATCACGCGGGCCCTGATCGAGGTGCCCACCGTCAAGGGCCTTCGTCGCGACGAGAATAACGAGTGGGTCTATATGCTCGATGACGAGAAAAAGATCGGCTACGTGCGGGTGGCCAGTTTCGTCGAGAACTCCGTGCCGGACCTGCGGGCCGCCATCGAGCAGATGCTCGAGAAGGACATGAAGGGCATGATCCTGGACCTGCGGTTCGACCCCGGCGGCATCCTGAAGACGGCCGTCGAGATGACCGATCTCTTCCTGGACGACGGCGTCATCGTCAAGACCAAGGGCCGCACCACGCCCTACTGGGAGGCGACCGCCACCAAGGAGGGCACCCTGCCGCACTTCCCCATGGTGGTGCTCGTGAACCAGTACAGCGCCAGCGCGAGCGAGATCGTCAGCGGGGCGCTGCAGGACCACGACCGGGCGATCATCATCGGCGAACGGACGTTCGGCAAGGGCAGTGTCCAGAACGTCATCCCCTTGAAGGGCGAGAACGCCGCCCTGAAACTGACCACCAGCAAGTACTACCTGCCCAGCGGCCGGTGCATCCACCGCGAGGAAGACATGACCGAGGAGGACGAGTGGGGCGTCATCCCGGACATCGGCGTCCCGATGACGCCCGAGCAGTACGTGGCCCTGATCCAGGAACGCCGCGAGGGCGAGGTCATCAAGAACAACGGCGAGAACGGCGAGAAGCCCGAGAAGAAGGCCGGCGACGGGGAGGAGGACACCGAGCCGGAGGCGGCCCCCGACCAGCCGCCCGCCGTCCCGGAAGACGAGTCGGGGATGCCCGTCCCGCCGACCGTCCCCGAAACGCCCGGCGCCGAGGGCGACGGGGCGGCCAAGGAGAAGCCCGCCGATACCCAACTCCAGCGGGCCCTGGACGTCCTGCGCAGCATCGAGGTCATCCAGAAGTACCTGAAGGCGGCGTAACGCGACACAACGCTGACTCATGGGCGGCAACGCTGACGTATGCGCGGCGGGTCTCCGTACCCGCCGCGCAGCTCGGCAAGTCGCGTTTCGAGCGTGTTTTCGTAAGAACGCAGTCTTCAGTGCCCTGGTGGAGAGCGCGGCCCCAAGCGGGCCGGTGAAGACGGGCCGCTCCGCGCAGGTCCCCCTGCGACGACGGTTCGCATCCCCGCAAGATAGCCCACACCCCATGCAGATTCTCGGCATCGAGACCTCGTGCGACGAGACGTGCGCGGCCGTGGTGGAGGACGGCCGGCGGGTCCGGTCCAACGTCGTCGCCTCGCAGGTGGACCTGCACCGGAAGTACGGGGGCGTGGTGCCGGAAATCGCCTCCCGCGCCCATCTGGAGGCGCTCGTGCCGGTGGTGGAGGAGGCCCTCGGCGAGGCGGACACCTCCGCCGACGCCGTCGACGCCGTGGCGGTCGTCCATCATCCCGGCCTCATCGGGTCGCTCGTCCTGGGCCTGACGGCCGCCAAGACGCTGGCGTGGCTGCACGCCAGGCCGCTCGTGGGCGTCGACCACGTGGAGGCCCACATCTACGCCGCCGCCCTGGAGCGGGAGGAGCCGGTCTTCCCGTGCGTGGCCCTGATCGTTTCGGGCGGCCATACGAGCCTGTACCGGTGCGACGGGCCGCTGGAGCAGACCCGCCTGGGTGCCACCACCGACGACGCCGCCGGCGAGGCGTTCGACAAGACGGCCAGCCTCCTCGGGTTGCCGTATCCCGGCGGGCCGAGCATCGACGCGGCCGCCGAGCGCGGCTCGCCGAAGGCCGTCGCGTTCTCCCGCCCGTGGCTCGACCGCGAGGCGTTCGACTTCAGTTTCAGCGGCGTCAAGACGGCCGTCCTGTATCACGTCAGGGGGCAGGGGGCCGGCGCCAAGGCGCGGACCACCGACCTCACGGACCAGGAGACCGCCGACGTCGCCGCCAGTTTCCAGGAGTGTGTGGTCGACGTCCTCGTCGGCAAGACGATGCGGGCGGCGGACACGTGCGGCCTGGACCGGGTGCTCCTCGGCGGCGGGGTGGCGGCGAACCGTCGTCTGCGGCAGCGGATGCAGGAGGCGGCGGATGAGGCGGGCCTCGACCTCGTCCTCCCGCCGATGCGGTTCTGCACCGACAACGCCGCCATGGTCGCCGGCCTGGCGTACCATCGCTTCCGGGCGGGGCGGGTGGATGACCTGGACCTGGAGGCCCGGGCGTAACACGGGTGCCCCGCGCAAAGTGCAGGGCGGCGGGTCTCCGCACCCGTCGCGCGGCTTGCCCATTTATTGAGCGAAGCGGAAGGAATGTCCTCGTCGCGGCAGGCTGTCATTCTGAGGCGCTGCTTGCGGAGCCGAAGAATCTCGCCGTGCGAAAGGCGTCAAGGCGAGATTCTTCGTCGCGGCTTCGCCGCTCCTCAGAATGACAACCCCGGACATGGATTCTACCTGGATCAGGTGCCGGCGACCTTGGTCGCCGCACGCCGTTACTGTTTCATGAACGGCACGCGCCGGGCAAGGCCGGCGGCTAAGAGCCTATCCGAATCACCCTCTGGCTTCGGCCGGCTGCGGCGACCGTAGCCGGCGTCGGGCTGCATCGACAACCCAGAGACGGGTTGCCTGCTTTGCCCTCCTTGCCTGCGGCCGCCTCGCTCGGCCTCGGGCCGACGAGGGGTTATTCGGATAGGCTCTTAGCGTTGTAGGGTTAACCTACTTGCGGTAACTCCATTCGGGGTTGAACGGGCCGCACTCCACGGGCGGGAGGTCGTCGAGGGGCAGGTGTGTCATGGCGAACCCCTCGCGGAAATAGGCGTTGATCTTCCGGGCGGTGAACTCGGCCCGCCACGCGCCGCGGCGCATCGTGCGCGCTTCCCTGAAGAAGCGGGCGTAGAGTTCTTCGTCCGTCCCCTCGTAGCCGAGGGTGCGCATGTAGGTCTCGATACTGCGTTCGGGGTCGGGGTAGTCGATCTTCCGGAGACGGGCGCCCTTCTCGCCCGAGACCTTGACCCATTCCTCGAAACCGAGTTCGCGCCGGTCGTCGCGCGGTCCGAGGTGGAACGGTTCGCCCTCGGCCGTCGTGAACCACGTATTGCGCTCGAACGTCAGCCCCCGTAAGTCTTCCACGACGGCCAGCGTGTTGGGGAAGACCTGGCACTGGAACTGGTTGTCGTAGATGCGGACGTTCTCGAACCCGCCCTCGGCGTTGGCGAGGAGTTTGAGGGGCGCGTTCCGCTCGTTCATCCGAATGCCGTGGACGACGTTCCGGAAGATGCGGACGTTCCGCGTCCGCCCCCGCAGGCTGCCGCGGCCTTCCGTGACGGGCTTGCCGGTCTCGCGGTCCCGCTGCCGCTCGGTCGCCTTCAACTGGATGCCGTAGGCGTTGGTGATCTCCGGATGCCGCTGGTGGACGAGCAGGTTGTTGGCGATGTTGCCGCCGTCCCAGTCGGCCAGGGGGAAGTACCAGGCCAGGTGCCGGTTGGTGGGCCGGGACCGGCCGACGTCCGTCAGGACGTTGTTCACGAGGTTGACGTTGACGTTGCGGTACGGGCCGGGGTAGTTGCCGCTGATGCCCGGTCCGAGTTCGCCGTCGACGAAGAGGTTGTCCTCCAGGAGCAGGTGGCCGATGGACCGCAGCACGTCGCCGCGGAACTTGTTGCTGATGGAGGCGGAGCGGAGCCAGAGGTTCCGCACCAGGGCGGTGTTCCAGCACTTCGAGTAATAGAGGTTGTGGCTGAGGGGGTTGGCCCAGCCGATGTCCTTTCCCTGCCCGCGCTGGTTGTACCAGCCGCAGTGGTCGACGATGTTCTCCTCCAGGCGCAGGCTGCCGCGGGAGTTCCACAGGCCCATCGTGTGGCCGCGCAGGGGATAGTGGTCGACCACGACGTTGCGCCGGACGACGAAATTCGTCATGTCCGCCCCGAAGTTGGTCCCGGAGAGGGGGCAGAAACGCAGATAGCAGTCCTCCACGAGGACGTTCTCCATCGGCTTGCCGCGGCGGTCGTGGTTGCCCCAATGGATGCCGGAACGATGCTTGCCGCGCAGGTCCTTGACGTACGCGTGGCCGTTCTCGTCGTGGACCCGGCCGAGATCCACCTTCCAGTCGGGGTGGTCGGGGTCCTTCCAACTGTTGTAGAACTCGATGCCCACGATGGCGACGTGCTGGGTGCCGCGATGCGGCCCGCCGAGGCGGAAGCCGGCGCCCTTGCCGGTGATCTGCGGCCGGGGCTCGGCGAGGGGCCCGTAGGCGCCGATGAGGCGGGGTTCGTCGGCGGATTTGCCCGGCGGCACGCCCTGTTCGGTGATCGGCCCGCGCCAGGTGTCCCCGCGCTTCAGGAGGACCCAGTCCGGCATGCCGGGACGCTGCTTCTCGAGGGCCGTGTTGACGTCCCGGAACGGCTTGACGTTGCCGGCGGGACGGAACGGATCGGGTCCGACGGCGGCACTGTCCGGCTCGTAGACCTCCGCGCTCGCGTCGTCGCCCCCGGCGGCGACGTACAGGATGCGGGTGTCGGGCGTCGCGCGGAAAACCGACCAGCCGTCGGCGTCCACGGGCCGGAAGTTCCGGGGCCAGTCCACCTCGTGGACCGTGACGGGCTGGACCTTGCCCTCGACCGGAATGCGCAGGCCGTGGCGTACGTGATAGCCGTCCTCGGCCCTCGCTTGCGGGGCCGCCAGGAGGGGCACGAGCAGCGCGACGGCGGCTTCAAGCAGCATACGATGCATGGCATTCACCTCTCTGGAGCAACCACCCGCCCCCAGCGTACTCGGATAGCGACGAGGAGTCAAACGACCGTTTATTCCGGTGCCTCGCCGGGGGCATGTCTCCGGGAGCCGGCGTTTCCCCCGACATGTCCCGCGGAGCCCGTTTCCGGCCGGCCCTTGCGCACTCTTAACGCACTCTTAACGCGAATGGGCGGCTTAACACTTGTGTGGAAGGGGCCCGTCCGTACAATCCGGCTGAACGCGATCTGAACCGTTTGTTAACGTTGGCTTCGGCCCGCATGTTCATCGGTGGACGGGGGGGGCGAGAGGGTTGCATCGCGCGGGACGAGCCCTGAGGGGGCCCACACCCACATGATGATGACGCAGAGCGACCGGGCTACCGCTTCCCAACCCCGTTGGAAGACGTGGGCGCGGGTCCTGCTGGTGTTCATCCTTCTGTATTTTTTCCTCGGCGGCATGCGGACGATGGGGCACGGCCTGAAGGACCTGGGCAAGAACCCGGAGTTCGACACGTCCCAGGCCGTCTCAATGGAGAACCGGCCCTACCGCGACATCGTTTACGACATCTTCGCTTACGCGGACAATCCGCTGGTCGGCCTCTTCGTCGGCATCCTGGCGACGAGCCTGTTCCAGAGTTCCTCGTTTACCACGTCGTTCACGGTGGCGCTGGTGGTCACGACGCCGCTGCAGTTGCACCAGGCGGTGTACATCATCATGGGGGCGAACATCGGCACGAGCGTCACGAACGTGGGCGTCTCGTTCACGCACATTCGCCGGAGTGAGGAGTTCGAACGTGCCTACGGAGCGGCCATCGTCCACGATTTCTTCAACGTCCTCTCGGTGGCCTTGCTGTGTCCTGTTGAATGGATCGTCTGGAAACTCACCGGCCGGGGGCTGCTGGAGCGGGCCGCCAGCGCCATGTCGCACGCATTTTACTCCGCCGCGCCGGCTGGTTCGAAGCCCACGAACTTCCTCAAGGAAGCCGTCAAACCGCTTGTCGAGGGGTTGGACTGGGTGCTCCGGGAGGGCGTGGGGCTGGGGCATACGGGTGCGAACGCCGCACTGATATTCCTCGGCATCGGCATGTTGTTTGTGTCGCTGATCCTGATCACCCGCACCCTCCGCAGCCTGGTGCTTCACCGGGTGGAGCAGTTTTTCGACAAGGTCCTGTTCCGCAACGCCGTCACGGCGTACATTGTGGGGTTGGGGCTGACGTTCATCGTCCAGTCCTCGAGCATCACGACGTCGCTGGCGGTCCCGCTCGTGGGCGCGGGGTTGCTGACGATCTACCAGGTCTTTCCGTACACGCTGGGGGCGAACCTGGGGACGACGTTCACGGCCCTGATTGCGAGTTTCGCGACCAGTGCCGACACGCCGGAACAGGCGGCGGTGGGGGTGGCGCTGGCGTTCAGTCACATGCTGTTCAACATTCTCGGGGCCGTCGCCTGGTACCCGCTTCGCCGCGTACCGATCGAGGCCGCCCGCTGGTGGGCCCGCGTGGCCTCCGGCTCGAAACGGTACGCCGTCATCCACATACTGGCCTTCTTCTTCGTCTTGCCGATCCTCGTGATCCTGATCGAGTGGCTTCGGCGCTGAGTGGTGAGGGACACGTCATGTTGAAGGAACTGCTTGCGGCCTGGCGGGGGCGGGACGCGCTCTCGCAGATGTTCGACGACTTCGACGGCATGCTGGACGAGACCCACTGGATGTTCCACCGGGCCGTCGAGGTCTTCTTCAGCCGCGTCGACTGGCAGGCCGTCCAGGACCCGCTGTACGAACGGGACAAGAAGGTCAACAAGGCCGAGCGGCGCATCCGGGCCCAGATCGTCAAGCACCTGACCATCCAACCCGGCAGCAACCTGGCCGCCTGCCTCGTCCTGATGAGCGTCGTCAAGGACGCCGAACGCATCGGCGACTATTGCAAGAACATCTTCGAGGTCGGCAAGTTCTACACCCGCGAGTTCACCGGCACCCAGTACCTCGAACCGCTGGAGAAGGTGCAGTCGCAGGTGGATGACCTCTTCACCCGCACGAAGAAGGCGTTCAACGAGAGCGACGTCGACGAGGCCCGCGAGGTGCTGAAGGCGTTCGGCGGGTTCAGCAAGGAATGCGACCGCCTCATCCACGACCTCCTTCAGCAGCGGGACCACGTGCCCACCGACGAGGGGGTGGCGTATTCGCTGCTGGCGCGCCACATGAAACGGATCGGGGCCCACCTGGCGAACATCGGCACGGCGGTCGTGGCGCCCGTCCACCGGCTGGATTACGCGGACGAGTCCGGGCCGGACGGCATGTCCTAACCTGCCGGCGATTCTGTTTTCAACGCAGAGACCGCCGAGAACGCAGAGAACAACGGGGAACGGTTCCGAATGATCAATGCCAAAGGAGGCTTGCGCTTGCGCGGAGCGTGATTTGGCATTTATCATTTTTCATTTGGCATTTGAGGTTCTCCGCGGTTGCTGTTCTCGGCGTCCTTTGCGCTTCTCGGCGCCCTCTGCGTTAGAACCGATCCGCCGGCGCCGCTGAACCTCGCCCGCGTCTCGACGGTGGACATCCCGCCCTGGTATCCTATACTACCCTGACGATACGCACCGCCCGGCGGCTGCGCCCGGCCCGATGCCCGGCTCGCGCGCCACGCCAACGCGAGAAGTGGAGCGAGATGTTATGGACAATCGCCGCATTCTGGAACTCCTCGAGGCCGTCCGCACCGGCGACGTGGCGCCGACCGAGGCGGCCGATCGTCTGCGTCACCTGCCGTTCGAGGACCTCGGCTTCGCCAAGATCGACCACCACCGGGCCCTGCGCTGCGGGTTTCCGGAGGTCGTCCTCTGCCAGGGCAAGACGGTCGGCCAGGTGGTGCGGATCGTGGAGCGGCTCGTGGAGCGCCAAGGCCCCGTCCTCGCCACCCGTGCCGCCCCGGAGGTGTACGAGGCCGTCAAGGCGAACCATCCTGAGGCCGTCTATTACGAGGCCGCCCGCGCCATCGTCGTGCCGAGCGAGGAGGCTCCCGTGCCCGTCGGCGGGACCGTGGCGCTGGTTTCGGCCGGCACGAGCGACCAGCCCGTGGCCGAGGAGGCCCGCGTCACCGCCGAGGTCATGGGGTGCACCGTCGAGACGTTCTACGACGTCGGCGTGGCGGGGCTGCACCGGCTGCTCGCCCATACCGAGGCCATCAGCCGGGCGGCGGTCGTGGTCGTCGTGGCCGGGATGGAAGGGGCCCTGGCGAGTGTCGTCGGCGGGATGGTCAACGCCCCCGTCATCGCCGTCCCGACGAGCATCGGATACGGGGCGAGTTTCCACGGCCTCGCGCCGCTCCTGACGATGCTGAACTCGTGTGCGGCCGGCGTGGGCGTCGTGAACATCGACAATGGCTTCGGCGGCGGGTACCTCGCCGCCCTCATCGCTCGCACGGCCGAGCACAAGAATGCATGAGGGCGCGTGCCGTCCGAACGTCGGCACGGGCGGCCCTGCGCGTCGCGGCCCGTGTTCGCCGGCCCGCTTGCGGGCCGCGCGCCGTTTCCGTTCGCCCGGCGGGTGCGGAGACCCGCCGCGCTTTACCACCGTCGGAGACCCTCCATGAACCGCATCAGCCGCATCCCCGAACCGCCGGCCCGTCCCGCCGACGCCCACAAGGGCGCCGCCGGCCTCGTGCTCGTCGTGGCCGGGAGCCGGGGGATGGCCGGTGCGGCCGCCCTCGTCGGTAGCGCGGCCCTGCGGGCCGGGGCGGGCCTCGTGCGGGTCGCCACGGCCGACGCCGCCCTCGACACCGTCGCCGGCCTCGCCCCGTGCTGCACGACCGCGCCGCTCGCGGACGACGGTGCCTGCATCACGGCCGACGTGGCGGGCACGGTCCTCCGGCTGGCCGACGGCCAGAACGCCCTTGCCATGGGCCCCGGCCTCGGACAGACCGAAGGCGTGGCCCGGACCGTCCGCGACGTCCTTGCGGAGGCGACGCTGCCCGTCGTGCTCGACGCCGACGCCCTGAACGTGCTCGGGGACGAGGCCGGTGCCGTCCTGGCGGGTTCGCGGGCGCCGGCCGTCCTCACGCCGCATCCCGGCGAGGCCGCCCGCCTGCTCGGCTCCAGTGCGACGGAGGTGCAGGCGGACCGGGAGGCGGCCGCCGCGTCCCTCGCCGGGATGGCCGACGTCGCCGTCCTCAAGGGCGCCGGCACCGTCGTCACGGACGGCTCGCGCCTGTACGTCAACGAGACGGGCAACCCCGGGATGGCCACCGCCGGCGCGGGCGACGTCCTGACGGGTGTGCTGACGGCCCTGGTGGCGTCCGGGATGGAGCCGTTCGACGCCGCGGTCCTCGGTGTGTGGGTCCACGGACGGGCGGGGGACCTGGCGGCCGAACGTCTCGGCCCGCTCGGCCTGACGGCGTGGGACATCCTCGGTTGCGTTCCCGAGGCGCTGCGGCTATAATGCCCGTCCCTCAGTTGTGCAACGCTCGGTCAGCGTATGGCGCGGTGGGTCTCCGGACCCACCGCGCAGGTGAGCGTGCTTGAGGGGCGCGGCGGGTGCGGAGACCCGCCGCGCACGATATGGCGATGTCGCATTCGCCGCCCGCCTCGGGCGGTCATGCCACGGATGGTTTGCAGGAGGTCAGGATGGCTAAGACGAAACGCAAACGGAAGGCCGGCGCCAAAAAGAAGAAGGCGGCCGGCAAGGCGTCCACGAAGCAGGCGAAGGCGTCCGGCGGCAAGAAGAGTGCGCCGAAGGGCGCCAAGGCGCGGCTCACGAAACAGGACAAGATCGGTCTTCTCCGCCGCATGATGGAGATTCGCGGTTTCGAGGACAAGGTCTTCGAACTCCTCGCCCGCAACGTCCTCAAGGGCGCCAGCCACGTCTCCGCCGGCCAGGAGGCCGTGCCCGTCGGGGCATGCTCGGCCATCACCGACCGCGATTACATCACCAGCACGCACCGCGGACACGGGCACTGCCTCGCCATCGGCGGTGAACTGAACCGGATGATGGCGGAACTCTGCGGCAAGGCGACCGGCTACTGCAAGGGCCGCGGCGGGTCCATGCACATCGCCGACGTCGCCAGCCGCAACCTCGGCGCCACCGGCATCGTCGGCGGGAACCTGCCCGTCGCCACGGGCGCGGGCCTGGCGATCCAGATGCAGGGGAAGGATTCCGTGTGCCTCTGCTTCTTCGGCGACGGGGCCGCCAACGAGGGCACGTTCCACGAGTCGCTCAACATGGCCGGCAAGTGGCAACTGCCGGTGATCTACATTTGCGAGAACAACCAGTACGGCATGAGCGTCTCCATCCAGCGGGCCTGCGCCGATACGGACATCTGCGGCCGGGGCCGCATGTACGCCATGCAGGTGGCGAAGGTGGACGGCCAGCAGGTGCTCGAGGTCCGCGACGCCGTCCTCGAGGCCGCCGAGCGCGCCCGCACCGGCGGCGGCCCCACCCTCATTGAGGCGGTCACGTACCGGTACCGCGGCCACAGCCGCAGCGATCCCCGCGCCTACCGCACCAAGGAGGAAGAGGAACACTGGCAGAGCCGCGACCCCATCCTCCTCTTCCGACAGGCCCTCATCGACGAGGGCACCCTGACCGAGGAGGCGTTCGACCGGCTCCAGGTGGAGGTCGACGAGGCCGTCGCCGACGCCGAGGCGTTCGCCGTCGAGGAGAGCCCGTACCCCGACCCGTCCGAGGTGCTTGACGACGTCTACTGCGGGTGGATCGAGACCGAGAAGGGCCTCGTCCGGACCGATACGAAAGGTTAACTCACGATGCCGGAGATCATGTACCGCGAGGCCGTCCGCAATGCCATCGCCGAGGAGATGCGCCGCGACGAGGCCGTGTTCGTCATGGGTGAAGACGTGGCCATCTACGGCGGCGCCTACGGCGCCACGCAGGGCCTGATGGACGAGTTCGGCGAGACCAGGGTCCGCGACACGGCCATCAGCGAGATGGCCATCGCCGGCGCCGCCACCGGGGCCGCCATGTGCGGCATGCGGCCGGTGGCCGAGATCATGTACGTTGACTTCATGACCCTGGCGATGGACCAGTTCGTCAACCAGGCCGCCAAGAATCGTTATATGTTCGGCGGCAAGACGACCGTGCCGATGGTCCTGCGGACCGAGGGCGGGGCCGGCCGGTGCATCGCCGCCCATCACAGCCAGAGCCTGGAGTCGTGGTTCACCCACGCCCCGGGCGTGTTCGTCGTCATGCCCGCCACGCCGTACGACGCCAAGGGCCTCCTGAAGACCTGCATCCGCGACGACAACCCCGTCCTCTTCATCGAGCACAAGATGCTCTACAAGGAGAAGGGCGAGGTGCCGGACGAGGAGTACCTCATCCCGCTCGGCGAGGCGGCTTTGCGGCGCGCGGGCGGCGACGTCACACTCGTCGGCTACTCGCGGATGGCCAACCGCGCCGTCGAGGCCGGCGAGGCACTCGCCGGCGAGGGCGTCGAGGCCGAGGTCATCGACCTCCGATGCCTGAAACCGCTCGACATTGACGCGATCCTCGACTCGGTCCGCAAGACCGGCCGGCTCGTCGTCTGCTCCGAAGGGTACCAGGAAACGAACTTCGTCTGCGAGATCGTGACGAAGGTTCAGCAGTTTGCGTTCGACTATCTCGATGCGCCCATCCAGCGGGTGTGCTCGGCCAACTGCCCCGTGCCGATGAGCCCGGTCCTGGAGAACGAGGCCGTGCCGACGACCGACAAGATCGTGTCGGCGGCGAAGCGGACGCTGGCCCGAAACGTGTAGTCCCATTCAGCCGCGGGGCTTGCCCGGCGCGTGCTGTTGGCCTTATCGTCGCGACGTCGATCGGTGCGCACAAAGCGGAAACGCCCATGATCCAGAAAGTCACACTCCCCGCCCTCGGCGAAACCGTCGATACGTCCACCATCGAGCGGTGGGTCAAGCAGGAGGGCGACGCCGTCGCCAAGGGCGACGTCCTCTGCGAGATCACCACCGACAAGGCCACCCTGGAGGTCGAGAGTTACCACGCGGGGACGCTGCTGAAGATCCTCGCCCCCGCCGGCGCGGAACGCCCCGTCGGCGCACTCATCGCCGTCATCGGCGAACCGGACGAGGAGATTCCCGCCGACGTCCTGGCCGAGGCCGAAGGGCAGGGTGGCACCGCGGCCCCCGCCGCACCGTCCGAATCGGCCCCCGCGGCGACGCCCCAGGCCGACGCCGCCCCCGCCGCGGGACCGGCCCCGGCTGCCGAGCCGGCCCCCGCCGCCCCGGACGCCGGCGACCTGCCCGAGGGCCTGCACCAGGTCACGATGCCCGCCCTTGGCGAGACGGTCGACACCTCCACCATCGAGCGGTGGGTCAAGCAGGAGGGCGATGCCGTCGCCAAGGGCGATGTCCTCTGCGAGATCACCACCGACAAGGCCACCCTGGAGGTCGAGAGTTATTTCGAAGGGACGCTGCTGAAGATCCTCGCCCCCGCCGGGGCGGAACGGCCCGTCGGCGCCCCCATGGCCGTCATCGGACCCGAGGGCGCCGAGGTGCCGGCCGCGGCCGCGGGCGGAGCCGCCCCGCCGTCGGCGGCCCCGTCGGCGGCCGCACCGGCCGCGCCCCCCGCCCAGGCCGAACCGTCGGCCCCGGCCGACGCGGCGCCTGTTCCGGCTGCGCCAACCGAAGCAGGCGGTCGTATCGTCGCCTCGCCCCGGGCACGCTGGCGGGCACGCGAACTCGGCGTCGCCCTCGAAGGCGTGACCGGCACGGGACCGGGCGGGCGGATCATCGAGGCGGACGTCGTCGCGGCGGCCGAGGCCGCCCCCGCCGTCAAGGCCAGCCCCCTGGCCCGGAAGGTGGCGGCGAGCAGCGGCGTGGACCTGGCGTCGGTCCCCGGCACGGGTCCCGGCGGCAAGGTGATGCGGGAGGACGTGGCGGCTGCCGCCGCGACGGCGGTCCCCGCGCCGGCCGTCCGGCCCGGCGAAGTCGTTCCCCTCTCGGCCATGCGGCGCGTCGTGGCCGAACGGATGGCCCTCTCGAAGCAGACCATCCCCTGCTACTACCTAACGATGGATGTGGATATGGCCGACGCCGCCTGCTTGCGGGCCAAGTTGAACCAGAAGGCCAACGGGCAGCCCAAGGTCTCGTTCAACGATTTCCTCCTGAAGGCGTGCGGGCGGGCCCTGAAGCAGTTCCCCGCCGTCAACAGCCGGTGGGTGGAGGGCGGCATCCAGCGCCGCGGCGTGGCGAACGTGGCCCTTGCCGTTGCCCTGGAAGAGGGGCTCATGGTCCCCGTCGTCCGCGACGCCGACGCGAAGGACCTCCGCCGGATCGCCCGCGAGACCGCCGACCTCGCCCAGCGGGCCCGCAGCAAACGCCTCACCCCCGACGAGTACCAGGACGGGTGCATGACCGTGACGAACCTCGGCATGTTCGGCATCCGCGATTTCATCCCGGTCGTCAACCCGGGCGAGAGTTGCATCATGGGCGTCGGCGTCATCCAGGATCGGGTGGTGTTCCGGCAGGGCGGGATCCAGGTGCGGCAGATGATGACGATCACCCTGGCGGTGGACCACCGCATCGTGGACGGCGCGGTGGCGGCCCAGTTCCTCGAGGCGGTCCGCGACCTGCTCGAATCGCCCCAGCCGCTGGCCAAGGCGTAAGGGTGTTTTGACGCCCGCCGAGTTTTGCGCGGCGGGCCTTCGCATACGCCTCCGCACGGTCCGGCCTGCCGCGCAGCACGGAGGGCGCCGTGGCCCGATATCTCCTCGTTCTGGCAGCACTTGCAGCACTTCCTGTCCTTGCGCCGGCCGGCGATGAGCGGGCCCACGGCCCGAACCTCGTCACCAATCCCGGCTTCGAGAAGGAAGCCGAGGGCTGGAGGGTGCCGGAAGGGTTCCGCATCGTCCAGGGCGCGGCCGGGCACAGCGGCGGTTTTTTCCTCGCGGCCGAGAGGTCCGAGCCGGACGTCTACCGCCTCGCCTCGCAGGTCGTGCCGTGCGAACCCGGCCGGCGGTACCGGTTCGCCGCCTGGGTCCGCGCGAAGGACGTGGCCGGCAAGGGCAGCGGCGCCACCGTCTGCATGGAGTGGGCCGGCGAGGACGGCTGGATCGGCGGCACGTACCCCGCCGGCGTGAAGGGGACGACCGGCTGGACCCGCATCGAGGGCATCACGCCCCCCGTACCGGCCGAGGCGACGCGCATCACCGTCACGGTGTACCTCCGGCGGGGCATGACCGGCAAGGCGTTGTTCGACGACGTCTCGGTCCGCGAGTACTGGGGCCGACCGATGGAGGCGTTCCTGCTCGACCCGCCGTACCGCGGCCTGATTTTCGAGAGCAGTGAGGATCGCCCGCCGATTCGGGTCCACGTGGACCTGGGCGAACGCATCCGCGGCCATGCCTGGAAGGAAGGCGAGGGATGGCCGGACCTCTCGGGTCTTGCCCTCACCGCCCGCCTCCTCGTGCCGGGTAAGACGGTGGCCGAGAAGCGCATTGCGGACGTCGCCGAGCGGTCGCTGGAGGTGGACCTCGACGCGTCGGCCCTGCCCGTCGGCACGTATCGCGTGGACGTGCGGCTGGTCCGCGGCGCCGAGGTCCTGGCCCGGCAGCCGCTCGACGGCCGGGTCCTCGCCAGGGGCGACCGGCCGCGCGTCTACATCGACCGCCGGCGCCGCACCCTGGTGGGCGGCCGGCCGTTCTTTCCCCTCGGATTCTATTGCAGCACGCTCCGCGCCGAAGACCTGGAGACGATGAGCCGCGCGGGCTTCAACTGCGTCATGCCGTACGCCTTCTCCCGGCTGGACCCGGACGAGGCGGCGGGGTTGCTCGACCTGGCCCGCCGCCACGGTATCAAGGTCATCTATTCCATCAAAGATCTGTATCCGGGGATGCGATACACGCCGGGGTGGCTGAAGACGGCCGAGGAGGCCGAGGCCCGCGTCCGGCGCATCGTCCAGCGGTTCCGGCCGCACCCGGCGGTGCTGGCATGGTACCTGAACGACGAACTCCCGCCCCCGTGGCGCGGGCGGCTGGAGGACCGGTACCGGCTCGTCCGGCGGCTGGACCCGGACCACCCCGCCTGGGCCGTCCTGTACCAGGTGGATCAGTTGGCCGAGTATCGCCATACCTGCGACGTGCTCGGCACGGACCCGTACCCGGTGGCGCGGCGGCCGGTGGCGATGGCCGGCGAGTGGGCCCGGAAGACCCGCGAGGCGAGTCTCGGCACGGACGCCTTCTGGCAGGTGCCGCAGGCGTTCGCGTGGCACGCCGCCCGAGAGGACCGCGACCCCGAGGGCGAGGGTCGCCCGCCCACGTATGAGGAACTCCGGTGCATGACCTACCAGGCGCTGGCCGAGGGGGCGACGGGACTCGTCTATTACGCGTTCTACGAACTGAAGGAGGACCCGCTCGGGTTCGACGCCCGGTGGCGAGACATGAGCCGCATCGCCCGCGAGGTCCGGGCGCTGGAACCGGCGCTGCGGTCGGCGGACCCCCCGCCGGAGGGCGTCGAGGTCGACGGGGCCTGCTGGCGAGCATGCCGCGACGGACGCAAGGCCTGGATCCTCGTCACGAATCCCACGGCTGAACCCGCCGAGATGGTCATCCGTTTCTCCGAGGGCGTGCGGCACGTGCAAACGATGACCGGCCGGCCGGTGCCGGTGGCGGACGGGCGGGTCCGGCAAACGCTCGCGCCGCTGGCGTGCGAGACGTTCATCGCCGAGTTGCCGTGATGTGGCTGTTTCAGTGCGCCCTCTCCCTTGACGGCAGACGGGCGGGGTGAGGGTGAATCCGCCGGGCGGCTTGGTTACACGCGGTACCGTTCGAGGGTCGGAGGGGTTACCCTGCGCCGTGCGGCCGGTGTTCGCCGGCCCGCTTGCGGGCCGCGCGCCGTTTGCGTCGGCACGGCCGGGCACGGCCGGCCGTGGCACAGGCCCGTGGCACCCGGCGGACGGTTACTTCTTCGGCCCGACGAGTTCGATCAGGTTCCCGTCCGGGTCGCGGACGATCGTCAGGTACACGCCTTTCGGGAAGCCTTCGGGCAGTTCGTAGGGCCCTTCGGCGATGGGCTCGACGCCGGCGGCCGTCAGCCGCTCCATCGCCGCGGTCGTGTCGGTGATGTGCAGCGTCAGGTAACTCAGGCCCAGCGTCGAATGGATGTAGGCGTTGTCGGGCTTGGCGCTCTCGGCGTCCCGGAAGGCCATCAGTTTGACCTTCGTGGCGGTCGGTTCCGTGCCGAGCACGAACACGCGAACGCTGAACGCGTGGTTGTCGGAGAGGCCGGCCTTCTTGCCCATGTCGGCGGGCACGTCGAAGCCCTGGACTTCCGTGAAGCCGAGGGCCTCGGTGTAGAAGTCGGCGGCCTTCTCGACGTCGCTCACGACGATGCCGATGTCGACGGTCTGGCTGGCGAAGGCGCCGGCCTCGGCCGGCGCCTTCTCGGCGGCGGTCTCCTCGCCGCCCGTGCCTTCCTCGGCGTCCGTCGCGCAGCCGTACAGGGCGGCGATGGCGCCGACGGCGACGACGGCACCGAGCATCATGTACGCCCATCGGGTCAGTCGGGTCATGGCAATCTCCTTCGTTGACGGTCGCCCGGGCTTGCGGCGCGGCAGCCGTCCCAGGCCACCGCGGGGGAGTCCCGGTGAATGCCGCCACTGTACCGGCCTCCGGCGGTGCGGGCAAGCGTTCTTCACCAGGCAGCGAATGCGGAATGCGGAAATGGGGACAAATCGGAAACCGCAAAGCGGAAATCGGACGAGGCCACAGCGGCGTCGGCACGGCCTGCCCTTGTCGTCGCGACGGGCAGCGGAGCGAGCATTCCAGGAACGCGGAAGCCGACCCGCGCCGAATTCCATTGCCGACGCCGTCTCCGCGCGGCATTCTAGGGCGTGCGAAAGGAGAATCTGGATGCTGAAATGCTGCCTGGCGATGCTGCTGGCCGCGGTCGTCCTTACGGTTCCCGCCGCCGCCGAGGAGATGGCGCCGTTCGTCATCCCCATGGCCCCGAACCCGGACTCGGCGATCGCCGTCGAGGCCGCGCCGGTCCCGGCGGACGCCCCGCGCCTCGTGGTCCGCGACGGGCACTTCGCCGTCGGCGGCGAACGGGTCCGCGTGTGGGGCGTCAACCTTTGCTTCGGCGCCTGTTTCCCGAAGCCGGAGGACGCGCCGCGCATCGCCCGCCGCATGGCCGCCGCCGGCGTCAACTCCGTCCGGTTCCATCACATGGACACGGCCGCCTGGCCGCGCGGCATCCTCGACCCCAAGGACCGGACGCGGCTCGTGCCCGAGGCGCTGGAGCGGCTGGACGTCTTCA
>CAZNYC010000014.1:23663-26701 GCA_964577175.1 uncultured Anaerolineales bacterium | reverse complement strand
CCCAAGGACCGGACGCGGCTCGTGCCCGAGGCGCTGGAGCGGCTGGACGTCTTCATCGACCAACTCGCCCGCCACGGCATCCGTGTGAACCTGAACCTGCACGTCGGCCGGGCCGCCAGCCGGGCCCTCGGCATGCCGGAGCCGAACACGCGGTACGACAAGATCGTCGGTATCTTCACGCCGCGGCTCATCGAGGCGCAGAAGCAGTACGCCCGCGACCTGCTCGGGCGCACGAGTACCGTCCGCAAGGTCCGCTACGCCGACGACCCGGCCGTCGCGTTCGTCGAGATCACCAACGAGGACAGCCTCTTCATGTGGAGCGCGGCCCGCGACCTCCGCGCCCTGCCCGAGTATTACGCCGACGTCCTCCGCGAGCGGTTCAGCGCGTGGCTGAAGGCGCGGTACGGCTCCACGGCGGCCGTCCGGAAGGCGTGGGCGACGGGCGAGGACCCGCTCGGCAAGAACCTCCTCGCGGATACGGACTTCCGCTTGGCCGAACCGCCGGACGACGACGCCCCGCGCTGGGTCCTGGAGCAGCACAAGGGCTGCCGCATGACCGCCAAACCGTTGGACGACGTGGACGGCGTCCGCCTCGACATCGCCAAGGCGAACGCCACCACGTGGCACCTCCAGTTCAAGCAGGTGCCGCTCGCGGTCAAGGGCGGGCGGTACTACACCGTCACGTTCCGCGCGCGGGCCGAGGCGCCGCGGTCCATCGGTTACGCCGTCGGCCAGGGGCATGAGCCGTGGGGCACGCTCGGCCTCTCGGCCGGAGCGAACCTCACGCGCGAGTGGCAGACGTTCCGGTCGGGTTTCACCGCCACGAAGACGGACGACCGGGCCCGGCTCTCGTTTTCCGTGGGCGGCAGCGAGACGGACGTGGAACTGGCGGACGTGGCCCTCCGCCCCGGCGGCCGGGTGGGGCTGGGGGACGACGAATCGCTCGAGAAGCGGAACGTGGCCGTCTTCGCCCCCGGCGAGACCGAGGCCCGCGTCCGCGACCGCTGGCGCTTCCTCGCCGAGACCGAGAAGGCCTACTTCGACGAGATGCGGCGATTCGTCAAGGAGGACCTCGGCTCGAAGGCGCTCGTCACGGGCACCATCGTCTTCGGACCGCTCGGCCTGTACGGGCAGAGCGACATGGATTTCATCGATGGTCACGCCTACTGGCAGCACCCGCGGTTCCCCGGCCGGCCGTGGGACCCCGGCAACTGGCTTGTCAACCAGGTCGCGATGACGGACCACCCGGAGCAGGCGACGCTGCTGCGGCTGGCGGCCCAGCGGCTGGCGGGCAAACCGTACACCGTCAGCGAGTACAACCATCCCGCGCCCATGGACTACCAGGCGGAGTGCGTGCCGATGCTCGCCTCTTTCGCCGCCGCCCAGGACTGGGACGGCATCTGGCTGTTCGCCTACAGCCACAACAGCGAGGTGGACCGGCGGGCGTTCCGCTCGTTCTTCGACATCGACCAGAACCCCGCCAAGTGGGGGTTCATGCGGGCCGGCACGGCCATCTTCGACCGCGGGGCCGTGGGCCCGCTCGCGCGGGCGCACCGCGGGGCGCTGGCCGAGGCGCAGGCCACCATGCTGGACGACCTCGTGGCCCTCCACCGCGCCCACGACCGCGACCTCTTCGCCGCCGTCGCCGACCGCGCCAAACTTTCCTGGAAGGACCTTCTAAAGAAGCGGCTGGCGGTGGCGCTCGCCGGCGAGACGAAGACCGCCTCCCGAGGCCACGCGGGCGAGCCCCTTCTCTCGTGGACGGTGGAGGACGGCGAGGGCACGTACGCCGTGGAGGCCACCGGCGCCCGCGTCCTCGTCGGTCACGGCGGGAGCCGGGGTGCAGGGATCGGCCTCCGCTCGCCCGCGTTCGCCGCCGTCACGGTGACGGCCCTGGACGGCCGGCCGCTCGCCGCGTCGCGCCGCGTCCTCGTCGCGGCCTGCGGGCGGGCGGAGAACACGGGCATGGCCTTCTCGAAGGACCGGCGGACCGTCGGCCGCAACTGGGGCGAGCCGCCCGTCCGCATCGAACCCGTCGCGGGCACCGTCGACCTGCCGACGGGCCAGTGGACCTGCCACGCCCTCCGCCCGGACGGTACGCGCGGCAAAGCGGTGCCGGTCGAGGCCGCGAACGACAGCGCGACGCCGCGCCTCCACCTGCACCCGAAGCACGCGACGATGTGGTACCTGCTCGATCGGCCCGACTGAGCAGGCCGCGCAGTATAATCAGGGGAGAAGCCATGACACCATCCGAACGTTGGTTGATGATTCTGCTACGCGTCGTCGGGACGGCGGCGCTGCTGGCCGTCGTCGCCGTCTTCATGCCGCGCGACTGGATCGACCGGTGCCACCAGGCCCTGGGCTTCAACCCGTTTCCCGACGCGCCGGTCGCGGAGTACCTGGCCCGGTCCACCTCGTGGTTCTATGTCCTGACGGGCGTGGTGCAGTGGTGGCTGAGCCTGGACGTCCGCCGCTACGGGCGGGCGATTGTGGCCCTCGGGGTGATCATGCTCGCTTCGGGCATGGTGCTGCTGTGGGTCGATATCCGGGTTGGCATGCCGCCGTGGTGGACCATCGGCGACGGCCCGCTTGCGGTGGCCCTGGGGGCGGTATATCTGGTGCTCCAGTTCCGCTCGCGGGTGGAGGTGTACCAGGCGGCGGCCGAGGGGGACGCGGACGAAACGGACGCGGAGCCGGCCGAACCCTCGCCGGAGGCGCACGACGCGGCGGCCGATGAGACCGAGGAGCCGGAGTTGCCCCGCCCCTGGAACGATGGCCCGGCCGCCGACACCGAGGACGATACCTCGCCCGGCGCCTGAGGCGCGCCAACGCCGTGCCCGCGCGAGGCGCCACGGGCGGCTGGTCCGCCAGTGCGGTGCCTGGCGCGGCGGGTACGGAGACCCGCCGCGCATCCCGTGGCGGAGGGTTCCCGCGCTGCAGGCCTTACGCCCTGCCGCGACGCACACCATGATCACACTCATCAACACCAATCGGATGGAGCCGGTCATTGCCCCGATCGGCCTGGACTACGTGGCCGG
>CAZNYC010000014.1:0-23563 GCA_964577175.1 uncultured Anaerolineales bacterium | reverse complement strand
GGCGGAGCGGCCTGCGCCGAGGAAGACGGCGGCCTGCGTGCGAATCCGCCCGCCTGGCCCGGGCGACTCCGGTTGCCGACCGCCCGCCGATGGATCGACAACGCCGCCTGTTTCCGCCGCGGCGGGCAGGGGGCCGTCGAAACCAAACGCGGGTGCCCGCGCCGCTGCCTGTACTGCGCCGACCCGATCGCGAAGGGGCCGGCTGCCCGGCTCCGCGATCCGGACGAGGTCGCCGACGAGGTCGAGGCCCTCGCCCGCCAGGGCGTCGACGTTCTCCACCTGGCCGACGGCGAGTTCAACCTGCCCGCCGACCATGCGCGGGCCGTCTGCGAGGCGCTCATCGCACGCCGCCTGGGCGAGGGCGTCCGATGGTACGCCTACCTCGCGGTGACCCCGTTCGATGCGGACCTCGCCCGCGCGATGCGGCGCGCCGGGTGCGTTGGCATCGACTTCACGGGCGACTCCGCCAGCGACGCGATGCTGGCCGCGTACCGCCACCCCCACCGGCGCGACGACCTGGCCCGGGCCGTCCGCCTCTGCCGCGAGAACCGGATCGCCGTCATGGTCGACCTGCTCCTCGGCGGACCCGGCGAGACGCCCGAGACCGTCCGCGAGACCATCGAGTTCCTGAAAGCCGCCGGGCCCGACTGCGTCGGGGCGGCGCTGGGCGTCCGCGTCTATCCCGGCACGCCCATGGCCGGGTGGCTGGCCCGGCAGGGGCCGCCCGAGACGAAGCCCGGCCTCCGCCGGCGGTACGACGGGCCGGTGGACGCGCTGCGGCCGACGTTCTACATCGCGCCGGCGCTGGGGGAGCGGCCGGCCGCCCTCGTCCGGGACCTCGTGGGGGGCGATCCGCGCTTCTTCGAGCCGGCCGAGGAGGTGGCGGACCCGGACGACCGCGGGTATAACTATAACGATAATACGGACCTCGTGGAGGCCGTCGCCGCCGGCGCCCGCGGGGCGTACTGGCACATCCTCCAGCGCATGCGGACGGGCTGAGGCACATGCGCGGCGGGCAGTCCTGCCCGCCGCGCCGGATGCGCTGTGCCACGGCCGGTCTTGGCCGGTCGTGTCGAGAAACGCGGGTGCCGCCGCCGGCTTGTCCGCCAGTGCGATGCTGAGGATGTGCGGTGCCCAGGACTGGACACCGCGCGGCCGGTGTCTATGAAAGGGAGGCACACCGTCATGACCACGTTCCGTTGCTGCCGAAGGCCGATCGTCTGTCTGCTCGTCTGCCTTGTCGTCGCCGCCCCCGCGGTCGGCGCCGAGGTCACGGAGAAACTCGCTACCGTTCCCCTCTGGCCGGACGGCGCCCCCGGCGCCAAGGGCGACGGGCCGGAGGACACGCCGCGCCTCACCCCGTATCTCGTGGCGGGCGAAGGCACGCGGGCCTGTATCGTGGTCTGTCCCGGCGGGGGCTACGCCCGCCGGGCCGGCCACGAGGGCGAACCGGTCGCCCGGTGGCTCAATGCCATCGGAGTGTCGGCATGCGTGCTGGATTACCGCGTCCGTCCGTACCGGCACCCGATTCCGCTCGGCGACGCGCAGCGGGCCATCCGCCTGGTGCGCCATCGGGCGAAGGACTGGCGGATCGACCCAAAACGGGTGGGCATCCTCGGCTTCTCGGCCGGCGGGCACCTCGCCGGCTCCGCCACCACCATCTTCGACGACGGCGACCCGCAGGCCGCCGATCCCATCGACCGGCACTCGTGCCGGCCCGATGCCGCCATCCTCTGTTACCCCGTCCTGACGTTCGGCGAGTTCCGTCACGACGGGTCGATGCGAAACCTCTTGGGTCCGGAACCTGACCCGACGCTGCGCGAGCAGTTGAGCCTGGAGAATCGCGTCACCGACCGCACGCCGCCCGTCTTCCTCTGGCACACGAGCGACGATGCGGCCGTGCCGGTCGAGAACAGCCTCCTGTTCGCGATGGCGCTGCGGGCCCACAAGGTGCCGTTCGCGCTGCACGTCTTCGCGCACGGCCCGCACGGGATGGGGCTCGGCACGGGCAAGCGCGGCAAGAATGCGCCGGAGGTCCGGCAGTGGACGACCCTGGCGGCGGCGTGGCTGCGGTCGCTCGGCTTTGCGCCCAAGTGACGCCGCGCCGACGCCCACATTCAGCCGCCGGCCCTGGCCGGCGCGTATCTGTGGAGGGTACGGCGTGACGCGGTGGCCCGGGCCACCGCGCGGGACCGATGCGCAGGGCCACCGGGCGGAATTCGCCCGTCCGCGTCACCGCGCCGGCACGGTCACCCGCCGGGCCACGAGGCGCTCGAAGTCGTATGTCCGCCGGGCCGTCTCGAGCAGGCCGACCCAGTCCACGCCCTCCTGCTTCGCGTATCGCACGCGGTTGTTGACGATGACGCGGACGGTCTTCGTAAAGTCCAACCCCCCGGCCGGCAGGTCGACCGCCACCTCCGCCAGGTTCCGCGTGCGGACGATGATGCGGTTCTCGCCCTCCGGCATCCGGACCGCCAGGTGGTACCCTTTGCGTTTCCAGATGCGCTGGAGGGCGCCCGGCACCTGCTCCGGCAGCCGCACGCCGCGCACGGGCACGCGCTCGCGAAAGTCGACCTCCGGCGCCGCCGCCTCCGTCGCGCGGACGTAGTAGGCCCGTCCCTGGTACATGCGGTGGAAGAGATACGTGAACGCGGGCGGCCAGGGGTCGCGGCGGACACGCGCAACGAACGCCCGGATCGGTTCCCGCCGCAGGTCGAGGTCGTGCCCCTGGCCCTCGTATTCGATCGGCTCGAAGCGGGCGCCGCCGCGTCCGGCGAACCAGTCGGCCGCCTTCTTCGAGAGCGTGTTGATGCCGTCGGTCTCGCCGCGGATGATGTCGCGGTCGCCCCAGTGCGCCTGGATGGGCAGGCGCAGCACGTTCTCCAGGTACATCGTGGAGCCGCGGAGGCCGGCCTCGGAGATGGGGGCCGAGGCGATCGGCACCGCCCCCGCCCACCGGCCCGGCGAGAACAGGGCCGTCGCCCACGTCTGGTACCCGCCGCGGCTGTAGCCCGTCAGGACGACGCGGTCGGCGTCGACGTTCGCGCGCCGCCGCACGTCGGCCAGCACGTGCAGGGGATAGGCGTCCGTCACCCGGCCGGCGCGGTAGACGCCCGGGTCCGGCGCGTCCGGGCAGGCGAGGAGGTACCCGTCGGCGTCCCGTCCGAGGACCCAACGGATCCACTCCATGGCCCGCTCCGCCGTACTGTTCGTCCAGTGGCAGGCGACGACGAGGGGCAGCCCCCGCGGCCCGTTCGGCTCGTAACCGGCAGGGACGCGGAGCAGGTACCGCACCGCCGGGATCGGATCGGCCACGGGCGTCGCGAGCGTGTGCGTGCCGGGCGCCAGCGACGGCCGCGGGGCCGTCTCGTGCAACAGGGCCGTGACGGCGGCCCAATCGGCGGGGGCGACGCGGCCGAACCGCTCGGCGAGCGCCCGGCGGGCGCCGGCGTCCGGTTCGGCGAAGAAGCGCGTGAGGAGGGCCCGGGCGTCGGCGGCTGCCGGCGGCGGCGCCTCGGGCGCTCCGGAGGCGGCGACGGTTGCCGCTGTCGTCACCGCCAGAAGCGCAAGCCACGTCGGGAGGCAGGGTCGCATGGACACGGTTTCGCTCTGTTCCTCACGTGCACGGTACCGGGCGACGGCGGGAAGTGCAAGTCTTCGGGCGGCGGGCGTTCCCTCTCCCCTGGCGGGAGAGGGCAGGGTGAGGGGGCGGAGAAAAGGTTCACCCTCACCCCGACCCTCTCCCATCATGGGAGAGGGAGCACATGGACGAAAGGTGCCAGACACCTCCGCCGAACTCCGTTGATTGCCGGCCGCCGAAACGGTACGCTGGCGGGGACGGTTCGTTGTGTTTGTCATTCCGAGCGAGCGAAGCGAGCCGAGGAATCTCGCCGTGGCTGTTTCCATGTATGTTGTTCCATAGAGGAGGTGAACCATGGCTGTCAACGTGGCTGTCGTCGGGTTGGGCATGATGGGCACGACGCATTTCCGCGGGTACCAGGAGATTCCGGAGGCCAACGTCGTGGCCGTCTGCGACGTCTCCGGCAAGAAACTCTCCGGCGACTGGTCGGAGGCGGCGGGGAACATCGACACGGGCTCGGCCGCCCGGCAGGACCTCTCGTCCCTCAAGACCTACGACGACCTGGCCGACCTCCTCGCCGACGACGCGGTCGACCTCGTGGACCTGTGCGTCCCCACGTTCCAGCACGCGGATTTCACGGTGCAGGCGCTGGAGGCCGGCAAGCACGTCATGTGCGAGAAGCCCATGGGCCGCACGCCGGACGAGTGCAGCCGCATGATCGCCGCCGCCGAGAAGGCCGGCCGGGTGCTCGCCGTCGGCCACGTCCTCCGCTTCTGGCCCGAGTACGTCCTCATCAAGGAGATGATCGACGATGGCCGCTACGGCAAGGTGACGGGGGCGACGCTGACGCGCCTCAGCCCGCGGCCCGGGTGGACGTGGGAGAACTGGATCCTCGACGAGTCGCGCTCCGGCGGCGCGCCGCTCGATTTGCACATCCACGATGCCGACACCGTCCAGTGGTTCTTCGGCCGGCCGGAGTCCGTCACGGCCGTCGGGGCCGAGGAGGCCAAGGCGATGGGGCACATCACGGCGGCGTACCACTGGCCGGGCGGGCCCGCCGTCGTCGCCGAGGGCGGATGGGACTTCCCCGCCTCCTTCCCGTTCCGGATGGAGGCCCGCGTCGTGTTCGAGAAGGCGGCGGTCGCGTTCAGCACGATGACCTCGCCCACCCTCGCGGTGTATGAGGAGGGTGCGGAGGAGCCCGTCCATCCCGCCGTACCCGCGGCGGACGGGTACACCGAGGAACTTCGATACGTCGTCGGGTGCGTGGACCGGGGTGAGACGCCGGACCGGCTGCCGGTGGAGGAGGCGGCGTCGGCGGTCGCCATCGTGGAGGCCGAGATGCAGGCCGCCCGAAGCGGCGAGGCGGTGACGCTGTAGAATTCCGCGCCTGTGTGGCCGGGCCGGCTTGTCCGGGCCGGGAGGATACGGGGCGGAGCGAATCACGGATCATCCTGGCGCGGCGGGTGCGGAGGCCCGCCGCGCACCATCGCACGGCCGGACAAGGCCGGCCGTGGCACAGCCTCTGGAGCCAACCCATGCGCCTGTCTCGCTTGACGTCTGCGACCGTGGCGATGGCGCTGACGGTCGCAGCGACGGCCGCCCCCGCCCGGGCCGCCGCGCCTGACTGGCAGTGGCTCTGGGTCTACGTCTCGACGAACCTCCAGGTCAACGAGCGGGCGGACGATTTCCTCGCCCTTATGGACCGGGCCGCCAAGGCCGGCTACACCGGGGTGCTGCTGGCGGACTACAAGTTCGGCAACCTCGCGGACCGGCCGGACCACTATTACCGGAACCTGGAGCGCGTGCGGGCGGCCGCCGACCGCATCGGCATCGAGATCATCCCGGCGGTCATGCCCGTGGGGTACTCCGGCAGCATGCTCCAGCACGACCCGAATCTGGCGGCGGGCCTGCCGGTGCGCGGGTGCCCGATGGTCGTCTGCGACGGCGCCGCCACCGTCGCGGACCCCGCCAACCGTCTGCCGAACGGCGGCTTCGAGGAGGGCGGCGGCAAGAAGGTCCCCGGCTGGGACTGGATGGACGCCTCGGCTGCCCGCGACACCGCCGTCGCCCACGTCGGCGAGGCGTCGCTCCGCATGACGAGGTTCCGCGAGGGCAACGATCACGGCAACGGACGGGTGGTCCGCACGCTGACGCTCGAACCGTTCCGCCAGTACCGGGTGGACTGCTGGATCCGGACGAAAAACCTCTCCGGCGCCGGCAACGTCCGCATCGCCCCGCTCGCCGACGGCCGGGCCCTGAGTTACACGCACCTGGGCGTCAAGCCGACGCAGGAGTGGGCGCGGCATCGCATCCTCTTCAACTCGCTCCGGAACACGGAAGTGGCCCTCTACATCGGTATCTGGGGCGGCCGCGAGGGCACCCTGTGGCTCGACGACGTGTCGGTCCGCGAGGTGGCCGGCGTCAACATGCTCCGGCGCGAGGGGTGCCCGCTTCGCGTCACGAGCGACGACGGCCGGACCGTCTACGAGGAAGGCCGCGACTTCAAACGGTGGGCCTACCCGGAGATGGGCCGGGTGCCCTGGCCGGGGTCGTTCGAGGTGGTCCATCCCCAGCCGCCGCTCGTCCTGACGGAGGACTCGCGCCTCGCGGACGGCCAGCGCCTCCGCGTCTCGTTCTCCCACACGGTCCTCATCCATTCGGGGCAGGTATGCTGCTGCCTGTCGCACCCGCGCGTGTTCGAGGTGCTTGAGGAGCAGGTGCGGCTCGTTAAGAAGTATCTGCGCCCGAAGAAGTATATGATGAGCCACGACGAGATCCGCGTGGCCGGGTGGTGCGATCTCTGCAAGGCCGCCGGCGACACGACCGGAGACGTCCTCGCAAAAAACGTGGCCCGGTGCACCGACCTCATCCGCCGGGCGGACCCCGAGGCGGAGGTGTTCGTGTGGTCGGACATGTTCGACCCGCACCACAACGCCCGCGACGACTACTACCTCGTCGCCGGTTCGCTGGAGGGCTCGTGGAAGGGCCTCGACCCGTCCGTGCACGTGGCGTGCTGGTACTTCGGCAAGCGGGCGGAGTCGATGCCGTTCTTCGCGAAGCGGGGGCACAAGATCCTGATGGCCGGCTACTACGACCAGGCGGACGTGAAGGCGAATGTTTTCGGCTGGCGTCGTGCGGCCGCCGAGGTTCCCCAGGCCGCGCGCGGCCTGATGTACACGACTTGGCGGAACGACTACGCGGACCTCGAAACCTTCGCCCGGCTCGCCACACAGGCGGTGGAATGACTGGCTCCCTCTCCCTTGACGGCAGAGGGCAGGGGTGAGGGTGACGAGAATTCGAGTAACACAGTAACGAAGTGATAGAGCAACGAAGGCGGGTCGGAGCCTGTCCGGAGCGCAGTTTACCCCCCGGGGGCGGGCCGAGGGATACCCACCGCGCCGGGCACGCCCGGTGCCACGGATTGCCCGCCTCTGGCGGGTAAACGTGTCAATCCGCGTTTTCCCGGCCGGGCGAGACCGGCCGGCCCACAAGAGAAACACGACAAGGCGCTGGGCACGTTCGGCCATCCGGAGGATTTCGCGTACCTGACGGCGGGTCTTAACCCTACAACGCTAAGAGCCTATCCGAATCACCCTCTGGCTTCGGCCGGCTGCGGCGACCGTAGCCGGCGTCGGGCTGCATCGACAACCCGGAGACGGGTTGCCTGCTTCGCCCTCCTTGCCTGCGGCCGCCTCGCTCGGCCTCGGGCCGACGAGGGGGGGTTATTCGGATAGGCTCTAAGTCGGCCATTTGCGCGGTGGGTCTGGAGTACCCACCGCGATTGAAACGGCCTTTTCAGGGCTGCGCGGCAGGTGTGGAGACCCGCCGCGCACAAGTTAGCGTTGTAGGGTTAGGGCCGACGATGCCGAGGACACCTGGGCGTTTGCCTACGCGCTGTACGAGTACGAGGACCGGCGGGGGCGTGTCAAGGCCGCGCCTGGTCACGAGGTTGTCATGCTGAGCGAAGCGAAGCATCTCGCCGTGGACGAAGCCGTACGGCCACGACCACGGCGAGATTCTTCGTCGGCCTGTCGGCCTCCTCAGAATGACAAACCCGGATGGTTGCGCCGCGACGACAGGGTTGCTCCGGCCGCGCGGGCGCGTACAATCGGGATGCCGAGTGCCATGTTGATTTTGCAAGGCGGGCCGGGAGCCCCGCCGCGTGGGACGTCGCATGGTGGTATCAGGAACCCATACGCGATGCCCGTACGCCGCCAGGCCATCTTCATCATCTGCCCGCAGCACGTGAAGCAGGTGCGGGGATGGTACGAGGCCGGGGAGGACGGCCGGTTCCGCTATACCCCCGATGGGGAGTACGTGCTCGACTACGTCCGGTGCAGTCAGGACGGTGGCCGGTGCATGCAGACGCTCTGCGTCCTCCATCGGTACAACCGGCGGGGACCCGCGTCGTGGTATCCGGAGAAGATCGCGGCCGTCCGGCCGCGGAGGTAATCTGGCGCATCTCCCGGCCGGACAAGACCGGCCGGGCCACACAGGCGGGTGGCCACGCCACCCGGCAAATCAGAGGGGTCTGGCTCTGTTCGCCGCCCGCCCGTACACCTCGACCTCCACGTAATGGTTCTGCTCGTTGTCGATATTTCCGTTGGAGTACAGGCGGACGTACCGGCCGCGGAGGCCGTCCGTCTGGATGACGCGGCCGCGGTAATCCTCGACGTACTCCATGTCTTCGCCCGCGCCGAGGCCCGCCGAGTTGTCGTAATCGTTGTTGAAGACGGTCACGACGCCCGTTCGGAAGTGCGGGTCGGCCGAGACCTGCACGATCACGTCGTGGTAGGCGCGCGGCGTGGCGGGGTAGTGCCAGACGGCGATGGCGTCGATGACGGCCGTCTGCTCCAGGTCGATTTGCACCCACTGAAGGCCGGGCGCCAGTTCCACGAGTGTCATGTCCGTGCCGCGCTTCTCGCCGTCCGTCACGAGGTCGAGGCCGCCGACGATCGGCGTCGGGTCGCTCGAGGTGACCGGTTTCCCCAGGGCCAGGTTCCGCGTGTCGGCGGAGACGACGACGGGCCGGCCGGGCGGGCCCGGGTAGGGTTCGATGTGCGGCCCGGTGGGGATGGCCCGCGGCGTGCACGCGTACCTCGGGTCCGGGTGGGTGAACGGGATCTGCCGCGGCGTGCCGAAGGTTTGGAACTGCCCCTGGTTGCTGACCACGGGCGTCGGCGGCGGGGCGTTGTCGGTCAGGAGGGCGGCGGCGAGGCCGATGACGAGGATGGCGGCCGCAGCCGCCCCGAGGTACGTCCACAGGCGGACGAGGCGGCGCCGGGCGGTGCGGGCGGCGACGAGTTCCGACTCCAGCCGTGACCGCAGATGGCGGACGAACTCCGGCCGCGGTCCCGGTGCCTCGTAGGCGCCGAAGAGGCCTTCCAGGTCGTCGGGATTATCTGGCTGAGTCATTGTGTTTGGCTCCCTGCCCACGGCACGCGCCCCGCATGCGGGGCGGCGCGCTGGGCGGTGTCTGGTCCTGGGCACCGCGTGCGCCGCGGCGGTCCCGACTGCCCGCCGCGCAGGACCCACATGGGCGCCTTCGGCGCGGTGGGTGCGGAGACCCACCGCGCCCCATTACCCCGGGGCCGTGCCGGCGGTGTCGTACGCCTCACGGAAGGCCTTTCGGGCGCGATAGAGGACGGTCTCGGCGGCCTTTTCGGTCCGGCCCATTCGCCGGGCGATCTCCCGGACGCTGAGTTTCTCCACGTGTTTCCATTCCAGCCCCATGCGCTGGTCGTCGGGCAGGGTATCGAGCACCTCGGCGACGCGGGCCCGTGTCTCGGCGGCTTCCAGGGGCACCGCCGGATCGATGCCGCCGGGCGTGGCCTCGGCCCGATCCTCGGCGGCGCCGCCGGTGTGGACGCGCCGCCGGCGCCGCCAGAGGTCGCCGATCTTGTGCCGGGCGATGCCGATGAGCCAGCCCGCCACGCTCCCGCCCTCCGGTTTCAGGCGGTCGATCCGCCGGACGGCCGCCAGGAACGTCTCGCTGACCACGTCCTCGGTGGCGGCCGTGTCGCCCCGCAGCCGCGCGAAGGCGTACCGCCAGACGGACGGCAGGTAACGCCGGTAGAGCGTGTCCAGTGCCGCCGTGTCGCCGGACTGAATCGCTCGGATGAGGTCGGCATCGGTCACGTGGCGGCGCCTTTCTGCGAGGGGTTGCCGGGTCGGCTCCCTCCGGCCCTGCCGTTATGATCTCGGACTGCGGCGGGAAATCACGCAAGAAATCCCCGGCGGGCGTGGTTTCGGCTTCCGGTTGAAGCGCGGCGCCGGCACGGTCTATAATCATGAATGAGCCCGCACCCCCAAGGAGGCCGACCCATGACCGTTGCCGACGCTTCCTCTGACCTGGCCAAACGCATCGCGGAGTTCGTCCGCCGCGACGTCACCCCCCACTTCGGCGAGCGGGCGGACGCTTTTGCCAGCCACCCGCTGTGGTCGCGCCTGCGCGACCTCGGCAGCGAGTTGTGGCTCGATACCGGCAGCCTGGACGACGCCGCCGGCGTCTGGACCCGCGAGTTCAGCGCCCTGACCACCAACAACACGCTGCTGAACAGGGAGGTCCAGCAGGGCACGTACGACGACCTCATCCGCGAGGCCGACGCCCTGCTTCGCGAGGAGGGCGACCTCTCCGACCGAGACCGCCTGCTGGAACTGGCGTTCGTCCTGAACGCGCGGCACGCGCTGCGGCTGGTGGAGCGGTTCGACGCATACGTCTCCGTGGAGGAGCACACGGACCTGGCCCACGACGTCGACGCCGCCGTCGAGACGGCCCGCCGGTACCACGCGATCTGCCCGGAGCGGTTCATCATCAAGGTGCCGCTGACGCCGGCGGGCCTCTTGGCCACCCGCCGCCTCGCGGACGAGGGCGTGCCCGTTAATCACACGCTGGGGTTCAGCGCCCGGCAGAACGTGATGATTGCGCGGATCGCCCGGCCGCGGTTCGTCAACGTGTTCCTCGGCCGGCTGGGCAGTTTCGTCAAGACGAACGGCCTGGGGGGCGGGGAGTACGTCGGTCAGCGAACCACCCTGGCCTCGCAGCGCGTGGTCCGGGCCCTGCGGGAGGAGGGGAAGACGCCGTCGCGGCAGATAGCGGCCAGTTTCCGCGACGGGGCGCAGGTTCGCGACCTGGCCGGCGTCGACGTCCTGACCATGCCGCCGAAGGCGGCCCGCGCGTTCCTCGACCTGGGCCTCGGGCCGGACGACCTCGACAACCGGACCCCGGGCCGCCCCGAGCCGCCGCTCGCCGAATCGGTCGACCCGACGGGCGTCGGCCTGCCGGCCCTGTGGGAGGTGGACGAACGGCTCGAGGCGTGCCTCGACGCGCTCGAGCAGGAAGACCTGCGGGCCTTCGCGCCGGACGACCTCCTCGCCTTCTTCGCCGACCACGGCTGCGGCGACATCCTCGTCGACTGGACCGACGAGCAGGTGGCCACCAGCGCCGAGGAGGGCAAGATTCCGACCCTGGCGAACTGGGGCCAGGCGCTGCGGGCCGGCGAGGTCGGCTTCGACGCCCTCATGAACCTGGCCGGCCTGAACGCCTTTGCCGCCGACCAGAAGGCCATGGACGCTCACGTGGCCGAGGTCCTGAAGGCTTAGGGCGAAGAGGCCGCGCGCACTCCCGCGCGGTGGCCTTCCCAGGCCACCGCGCCCGGATCTGCCGCGCTCGATTCCTTTCTGCGAGCCGGCCGCGGAAGCGGCCGGTCATGCTCCGCTGTCGTGGCACGGGCCCCGGCCGATGCCGATGACCCGCTGCTTCCGCAGCGGGCTCGAACGGCGTCTTAGCGCTGGCCTCGCGGCCCGTTTTCCGCTATACTGCTTGCCAAAGGAGGAACCGCATGCGCCAATCGATTACTTCATCCATGGCCGCCTGGCTGCCCGCGCTCGTCGCGCTCCTGGTCCTGGCGGGCTGCAACGAGACCGTCTCGAACTCCAACGAGGGTGACAACGAGCCCTTGACCGGAGCCATTTCGAATTCCAACGAGGGAGACAAAAAGCCCATGGCGGAACCCGATCCCCAGGTCACCATCCAAACCGAGAAGGGCGACATCTGCCTGGAACTCTTCGAGGACGAGGCCCCCAACACCGTCGCCAACTTCATTTCCCTGGCCGAGAAGGGGTACTACGACGGCCTCACGTTCCACCGGGTGATCGACGATTTCATGATCCAGGGCGGCTGCCCCGAAGGCACCGGCCGCGGCGGTCCCGGCTACGTGATCGCCGACGAACTCAGCCCGGACCTGCGGCACGAGCGCGGCGTGATTTCGATGGCCAACGCCGGCCCGAACACGGGCGGAAGCCAGTTCTTCATCACCCATGTGCCGTGCCCGCATCTGGACGGCAAGCACGCCGTCTTCGGCAAGGTCGTCGAGGGGATGGACGTGGTGGACGCCATCGAGCGCGGCGACAAGATGACCCGCGTCACGGTGGACCGCAAACGCGACCACGCGTACAAGCCGGAGATTCTGCGGCGCACCGAGTAGTACGACAGCGCCACGTCCGCAGGGTGCGCGGTGGGTCGGAGCCTGTCGCGAGCGGAGCCGAGGGCGCCCCCCGCGCACACGAATGTCATTCTGAGCGAGCATGGAGAGCGAAGAATCTCGCCGTGGCCGTTGCTTTGAGCCCGGCGGGGACGGAGGCCTGCCGCGCAGCCGTCATCGAGGGCGCCGTCTCATGGCCAAACGCACGCACCGCCGACATTTGCTGCACGTCCTGCGCATGGTTTCGCAAGCGGTGTGCCTGGCGCTGTTCGTCGGGCTGGTGGTGGCGACGGTGCTCGGCTCGCCGCTGATGGACCAGGCGTACCTTGCGCAGGTTTTCCTCATCACGGACCCGCTCCTTCTGGTAGGGATGACGCTGGCGGGGGCATTCTCGGCGGTGCTGCTGGCCTCGCTGGCGGTGGTGGGCCTCTCGCTTCTTTTTCCGCGGGCGTACTGCGGGTGGATTTGCCCGCTCGGCACCTCCATGGACGCCGTCGACCACGTCTTCTTCCGCACGATGAAGCGGAACCGCGCGGCCGCGCCGCTTCTGCGGAGGATCAAGTACGGCCTGCTGGCGGCGGTGCTCGTGATGGCCGTCTTCGGCCTCGGCGTCTTCGGCTGGATCGACCCGATCTGCATCGCGACGCGCTCGTTTGCCGTTGCCGTCTACCCCATCGCCGACTGGGCCGCCAAGGCCGGCCTGGTGGCCGCCGAGGAGCGCGGTATCGGGACGGCGGCGGACCTCTACGACTGGGCGTCCGAGGCCGGCCTCTTCATCCGCGACGCCAACTTCAAGGAAGGCAGCCCGGGCATCGCGTACCTGTGGCTGTTCACGTTCGCGGGCGTGCTGCTCGGCATTTGGCTGAGCCAGGCTTATCAGAAGCGGTTCTGGTGCCGGAACCTGTGCCCGCTGGGGGCGATGCTGGGCCTGTTGGGGTCGATCAGCCCCTTCCGGCCGCGGGTGAGCGAGACGTGCATCTCCTGCGACGCCTGCCGGCAGGGATGCAAGATGGGCGCTTTCCAGCCGGCCGCCGAGGGCGAGCGGTACCGGAACCTCACGCAGGAGTGCATCCTGTGTTACGCGTGCGAGCGGGAGTTTTGCCCCGTCGATGCGATTCACATCGGTGCGGGGACGCCGGGCCCCCTCCGTCCCGCGCCCGGCGTCCTGCCCGGCCGCCGCGCCGCCCTGACGGCCGTGGCCGCCGGCGCCGTCGTCGCGCCGGCGATGCTCCTGGACCAGCGGACCCGCGAGAAGCACGAGACGAACCCGAAGGTCCGCCCGCCGGGGTCGCTCCGGCCGGACACGGCGTTCCTGGCCGCCTGCGTCCGCTGCGGCGAGTGCATGCGGGTCTGTCCGACCAACGCCCTGCACCCCTCGGGGCTGGACAACGGCGTGGCCGGCCTGTGGACGCCCACCTTCGTTTTCAACATCGGGTACTGCGAGTACTACTGCGCGGTGAGCGCCGAGGACATCGAGTTCGGCCGGACCGACGCCGTCGCCAACCTCTGCGGAAAGGCCTGCCCGACGGGGGCCATCCAACCGCTTACGCATGCCGGGAAGATCGACCACAAGATCGGCACGGCCGTCTTCGACCACACCCGCTGCCTGCCGTGGGCACGGGGCGAGGAGTGCCTCACGTGCGAGGAACAGTGCCCCCTGCCGGAGAAGGCCATCTCCCACCGGATGGAAGAGGTCGCCAGCCTCGACTGGCTCCACATGCCGCAGGCCAAGCGGCACCGGCACGAGGACCTGGAGGCGAAGCGCGCAGCCGGCACGATCGCGGAGGCCGAGCGGGAGGAACTCCAGGCCATGCCGCCCAAGTCCCGCCGACTCGCCCGGCCGTACGTGCTGCGCGACCGGTGCATCGGGTGCGGGACGTGCGAGAACGTGTGCCCGCTGGACGGGGCGAGCGGGGTGCGCGTGGAGCGGCTCCAGACACGGGCGATTCGGTGAGCCGCTGTTTCAATTTCCTCTCGCCCTGGCACCACAACGCTGAGTGGGCCATTTGCGCGGTGGGTCTCCGCACCCACCGCGTTCGAAACGGCCTTTTCAGGGCTGTGCGGCGGGTGCGGAGACCCGCCGCGCATCGTGAGTTGGCGTTGTCGGGTTAAGAAACAGCCTCTTGGCGTTTCGGCGCGTGACCTGCCATTCGGGCGATCGCGCCGCACCGTGGCGTACCCACGATCGTCCGATCGCGCCCCCCGCGCGAAGAAACCCATTGCCTTGGCCGCGGGTTTTAGGTAAAGTACCGTCCTTGCAGCGGCCGCTGATAGAAGCACGTGCCGGCATGGCCGGCGGTTCAGGTATGGGAGTGGCCGCCTCCCATCACCCACGTGTCTGAAAGGAATGTCGGATGAGTGAGAAACAGGAGATCATCGAGCAGTATCGGGTGCACGAGAGCGACACCGGGTCGCCGGAAGTCCAGATCGCCCTCCTGACGCAGCGGATCAACCACCTGACCGAGCATTTGAAGACCCACCGCAAGGACCATTCCTCCCGGCGGGGACTGCTGAAAATGGTCGGCTGCCGCGCCAGTCTCCTCAAGTACCTGGCCAACCAGGACCGCAGCCGGTACCAGGCGGTCATCCAGCGGCTGGGCATCCGCAAGTAATCCGCACACGGGTGCGGCTGACGTTGTTTTCGCCCGGCATGTGCCCGGGCGGTTCCAACACCGTGACGGCAGTCTGTCTGGACGTGTCGGACGGCGAGGGGCGTGAACGAACAGGTTATGTCGGCAAAGGAACAACGGATGGAGAACACAATGAGTGGCACACGCGTGGAACGTGAACTGGGCGGCCGGACCCTCAGCATCGAAACCGGCAAGATGGCCAAGCAGGCGCACGGCAGTGCGGTGGTCCGTTACGGCGACACGGTTGTCCTCGTGACCGCCACACGGGCCGAACCCCGGGAAGGCCTCGGCTTCTTCCCCCTGATAGTGGAGTACCGCGAAATGACGTATGCGGCCGGCAAGATACCCGGCGGCTTCTTCAAGCGGGAAGGACGTCCGTCGGCCAAGGAAACCCTCACCTGCCGCATGGTCGACCGGCCCATCCGGCCGCTCTTCCCCGAAGGGTACCGCGACGAGGTCCAGATCGTGGCCATGGTGCTGTCGGCCGACCAGGAGAACGACCCGGACATCCTCTCGATGATCGGCGCCAGCGCCGCCCTGTGCCTGTCGCCCATCCCGTGGGACGGCCCGATCGGCGCCGCCCGCATCAGCCTGGACGGCGACGATTTCGTCCTCATGCCCACCCACTCGCAGCGCGACGGCAGCACGATGGACCTGGCCGTCTCCGGCCACCGGGACACCATCAACATGATCGAGGTCGAGGGCGACGAGGTCCCCGAGGACAAGGTCCTCGAGGGGCTGGAGCAGGCCCAGGACTTCATCCGCCAGGTCATCGAGATGCAGAACGAACTCGTCGAGAAGGCCGGCAAGCCGAAACAGGAGTTCGCCGGCCCGAAGGACACCTCGGCCCTCGAGAAGCAGATCGAGGACGGGTACCTGGCGGACCTGGAATCGGCCAAGCACATCGCGGGCAAGATCGACCGCAAGGCCGCCTGCGACACGCTTAAGGACAAGGCCCGCGAGGCCATCCTGGGCCCCGAGGGCGAAACGGACGAATGGTCGGCCTCCGACTTCAATGACGCCTGGACCAACGTCGAGGATCGCCTCATCCGCAAGATGCTCCTGGCGGGCGAGCGGACCGACGGCCGCAAGCCCGACCAGTTGCGGCCCATTTCGTGCGAGGTCGGCATCATGCCGCGCACCCACGGCTCCGCGCTGTTCACGCGCGGCGAGACGCAGGCCCTCGTGACGAGCACGCTCGGCACGGGCGAGGACCAGCAGATCATCGACGGGCTGATCGAGGAGTACCGCAAGGCCTTCATCGTGCATTACAACTTCCCGCCGTTCTCGGTGGGCGAGGTGAAGTTCATGCGGGGACCGCGACGCCGCGACATCGGTCACGGCGCCCTCGCCGAGAAGTGCCTCAGGAACGTCGTCCCCACCGCCGACTTCCCGTACACCATCCGGACGGTCTCGGACATCATGGAGTCGAACGGCTCGAGCAGCATGGCCACCGTCTGCGGCGCCACCCTCAGCCTGATGGACGCCGGCGTGCCGATCAAGAACCCGGTGGCGGGCGTCTCCGTCGGCCGCATCTCCGACCAGGAGAAGGGCCTCCTCCTGACCGACATCCAGGGCGAGGAAGACCACATCGGCGACATGGACTTCAAGGTGGCCGGCACCCAGAAGGGCATCACCGGCATCCAGTTGGACATGAAGGTTCGCGGCGTCGATCTCGATGTGTGCCGCGAGGCGCTCGACCAGGCCCGGCAGGCCCGCATGGACATCCTCAAGGTCATGCTCGAAACGATTCCCTCGCCGCGCCAGGAGATCAGCCGGCACGCCCCGCGCCTCATCCAGATTCAGATCAACCCCGAGAAAATCGGTAAGGTCATCGGGCCGGGCGGCAAGATGATCCGCGGCATCGAGGAAGAGACCGGCGCCACCGTCGAGATCGAGGACGACGGCACCGTCACGATCGCCAGCGTCGACGCCGCCAAGGCCGAGGCCGCCGTCCAGAAGGTCAAGGACGTCACCGCCGAGGCCAAGGTCGGCCAGATCTACACCGGCAAGGTCGTCTCGGTCAAAGACTTCGGCGCGTTCATCGAGATCCTGCCCGGCCAGGACGGCATGTGCCACATCTCCGAACTCGCCGACGACTACGTCAAGAACGTGACCGACGTGGTCAAGGTGGGCGACACGGTCCGCACGAAGGTCATCAACGTGGACGACCGTGGCCGGATCAAACTGTCGCGGCGCGCCGCCCTTCAGGAAGAGGAAGCGCCGACCGAGTAAGACGGGCCGTCCAGGCCGCCGGCCGCGGCGCCCGAGTGGCCCGGTTGGCTTGTCCAACCGGGTGGACGCGCTCTCCCGGCCGGGCCACGCACGTCCGGCGGCCGCGACGCGGGAGGAGGGCGCTCGTGGAACCAGGCCTCGCGCTGGCACTCGGTCTCGGCGCCGGCGCCGCCGTGGCGTCGGCCGTGGCCGCCGTCCTCGCCCGCCGCGCCAAACGCCGGGCCCTGGATTCCGAACGCCGCGCCCACGACGCCGAGCACCTCGCCTACATCGGCACGCTGACGGGCGGCTTGGCCCATGAAATCCGGAACCCCCTCTCCACGCTCCAGTTGAACGTGCAACTGCTTCGGGAGGACCTCGAGCGTCCCGGCCATGCCATGGAGCCGCGCCTCGCCCGCCGACTCGACACGCTCGAACAGGAGGCCGGCCGACTCCGCCAGATCCTGGACGATTTCCTCAAACTCGCCGGCAAGCACGAGGTGCGGCTGAGGACCCAGCCCCTGAACCCGATCGTGGAGGCGTTTGTGGATTTCTACAGCGACCGGCTCGAGACCTCGAACGTCCGGATGCGCACGAGCCTGGCCGACGGCCTGCCGCCCGTCGCCGTCGACGCCGACCGCCTGACGCAGGCCCTGGCGAACCTCGTCCTCAACGCCGAGGCCGCCATGGACGACGGCGGCGACCTCATGATCGCCACCGAGGGCGACCGCCGAGGCGTCCGCCTCCACGTCACCGACACCGGCTGCGGCATCGCCCGTGAGGATCTGGACAGAATCTTCCAGCCGTATTACTCTACACGTTCCGGCGGAACGGGCCTCGGCCTGCCCGCCGTCCGCCGCATCGTGACCGAACACAAAGGCACCCTGGACGTCCATAGCGAGGTGGGCCGCGGCACGCGGTTCACCGTCCACCTGCCCGCCGCCGAGGAGGGGTAGGACGGCCCCAGACTCCGGCGATGTCATTCTGAGGTGCCCGGTGGGCGACGAAACATCTCGCCGTGGCCGTTCGCTTCTTGCCGTCCGCACGGCGAGATCCTTCGGCCCATACGGGCCACGGGATGACAGACAGGCGACCGCGCGGTGGGTGCGGAGACCCGCCGCGCTCAGACGCACAAGACCAAGACCATGCCCGACGCCAACGAACACGACCAGGCCGCACGCATCCTCATCGTCGAAGACGACCGGCCCCAGGCCGATGCCGTCCACGACGCCCTCCAGCGCCAGGGGCACCACTGCGTCGTCGTCACCGAGCCGCGCCGCGCCCTCGACCTGCTGGACGACAACGGCTTCCACCTCATCGTCACCGACCTCGTCATGCACGAGGTGGACGGCATGGAGATCCTCCGCGAGGCCAAGCAGCGGGACCCCGCCACGGAGGTCATCGTCGTCACCGGTCACGGGTCCATCGAGACGGCCGTCCAGGCGATGCGCGAGGGCGCCCACGACTACATCACCAAGCCGCTGAACCTGGGCGAACTGCGGGACCGGGTGGCCAAGGCCCTGGAGCACCGGCGGCTGGTGGCGCGGACGGAGCAACTCTCGGCCCAGTTGGAGGAGCGGTTCGGCTTCGAGGGCATCATCGGCCAGTCGCCAGCCATCCGCCGCGTCGTCGAGACCTGCCGCCAGATCGCCCCCACCGACGCCACCGTCCTCATCGAAGGCGAGAGCGGCACGGGCAAGGAACTCGTCGCCAAGGCCATCCACAACAACTCGCCCCGCAAGGAACGCAACTTCGTGGCCCTGAACTGCGCCGCCCTGAGCGAGGGCATCCTCGAGAGCGAACTCTTCGGCCACGAGAAGGGCGCCTTCACCGGCGCCGTCTCCAGCCGCAAGGGACGCTTCGAGCACGCCGACGGCGGCACGCTGTTCCTCGACGAAGTGGGCGACATGCCCGCCCCCATCCAGATCAAACTCCTCCGCGTCATCGAAGAGGGCGAGATCGTCCGCGTCGGCTCCAACGAACCGCGCCACGTGGACGTGCGGCTCATCAGCGCCTCGAACCGCGACCTGGCGGCCCTGGCGAAGGACGGCACGTTCCGCGAGGACCTGTTCTTCCGCCTGAAGGTCGTGCGCATCCTCCTGCCGCCCCTGCGCGAGCGGCGCGAGGATATCCCGCTTCTCACGGAACACTACATCCGCCGCCTCGCCGAGGAGCACGGCAAACCCGTCACGGGTATCACGCCGGAGGCCCAGGCCGTCCTGAGCGCCTACGACTGGCCCGGCAACGTGCGAGAACTTATCAACACCCTGGAAACCATGGTCGTGCTCTCGGGACGCGAGACGCTCGACACCGAGGACATCCCCGCCGAAATCCGGCCCGGCGAGGCGGCGCCCGCCGGCGGCGACCTGGCCCCCGGCCTCAGCCTCCAGGACGCCGAACGCCTGCTCATCGAGCGGACCCTCCGCGAGACGGACGGCAACCGGCAGAAGACCGCCGAGATTCTCGGCATCGGCCAGCGGACCCTGTACCGCAAGATCAAGCAGTACGGCCTGAATTGAGCGGCCTTTCTCCCTCTCCCCCGGCGGGAGAGGGGCGGGGTGAGGGGGCGAATAATTATGACGCCGCCGCATCAAGAAGAACCCCAGGAGGACGTACCGGCATGAGCCGTCCCGCGTTCGTCATCGCCCTGCTGCTCGCCCAGCCGCTCGCGGCCGAGGCCGCCCCCGCGGCCGCGCCGGACGAGAAGGCCGCCGCCGCCTTCGCCGAGCAGTTCGGCACGGACCTGGAGAAGGTCCAGGCCACCCGCGAGACGGACGACGACGTCGCCCTGGCCGCCCGCCTGCTCGGGAAGGCGAAGGGCGGCGCGGTCGCGAAGGACTTCCTCGCGCTGCTCTGCGAGCGGGCCTACGACCTCGCGGTCGGCGAGGAGGGCGGGTTCCGCATCGCCGTGGACGCCATGCAGACGCTCATCCAGGCCTTTCCCGACCGCCGCGACCCCGCCCGCGAGAAGATCCTCGACGCCCATCAGCAGCGGTACAACAACGCCCGCGGACGGGAACGCATCGAGGCCGGCGAGGTCCTCGTCCGGACCCTCGTTGCCTACGCCGACGAGTATGTGGCCGAGCGGCGGTTTGCCGACGCCGCCCGTCTCTACCGCCGGGCCCTGCCCATGGCCACCAACCTCCGCAACATCAGCCACGACCGCCTGAAGGCGAAACTGGACTACGCCCAGACCCGGCGGGGGTTCCTCGTCCAGGCCGAGCGCCTGAAGGCGCACCTCCAGGCGCACCCGGACGACCAGAAGGCCCGGGAGAAACTCCTTCGCATCTACGTGGTGGAATTCGACGATCCGAAGGCCGCCGCCCGCCAACTCGACCTGGCGCAGGACGACCCGCTGACCAAGTACATCCTGCTGGCGGGCATGTCGATGGATCGGCTCCCGCCGCCCGCGCTGGCGGCCCTCGGGCACCGGTACCGCGACCTCGCCGCCGAGGCCAGCCGACAGGGCCGCATCCTCGCCATGCAGCGGGCACGCACGTATTACCAGGCGTATCTGAAACGCGTCGGCGCATCCCCCTCGCCGGACCCCGCCGGCGCCGAGGCCGCCGCGGCCGACGCCGACGCCGAACGCCTCGCCGCCGTCCGCAAGGGGCTGGCCGAGGCCAACGACGTCCTGGCCAAGGTCGCCGCCTCCCTCCCGGTCATCACCATCGTTCCGCAGGAAACGTTCCAGCGGGAGTGGGCCGACCGGTTCCCGCCCGCCGGCAACGTGGGCGCGGGCGGAACCGCCAAGGCGTCCAGTTCCTGGGGCGACCGCAAGCCCGGCGACGTTTTCGGCGCCGACCGGACGGGCACCGCCTGGTCGCTCGACGGGCCCCGCGGCTGGTTCAACGCCACCTGGGCTCCGCCCGCCCACGGCCGGTACGTCCTCATCTTTGCCCGCGGCGGGGCGCCCGGCGGCAATCCGTGGGGACGGGCCAGCCTCGTCCTCAACGGGACCACCTCCCAACGGCTCGACGACGTGGCCTCCGGCAAGGTCGTTATCGTCGACCTCGGCCTGAACGTCCCAGTCAAGAGCCTGCGGCTGATGATCCGCGGCACGACGTACCCGGGCCTGGCGGCCATTGAGGTCCATCCCGAGAAAGCGGCCGGAAAGGGCGACGGTCTCTGACACCCCCCGTCCCCCGGCCGGCCTTGCCCGGCCGTGCGTGCCGCCAGCCAGGGCCGTCCCTCTCCCTTGGCGGGAGAGGGCAGGGTGAGGGGGATGACCTGGGTCCCCCGGCCGGCCTTGCCCCGCCCCTCACGCCTTCTTCGGCTCGCGAATCGGCAGGTTCGGCTCGCGGAACACGTGCCACGCTTCCCGCAGCGTCGAGAGGATGTGCCCCAGGCGGACGGTGCTCTCGCCCCCGGCACGCGGCCGGTGGGTCACCGGTACCTCGTCAATGCGGTAGCCCAGGACGGCCGCCTTGGCCAGCACCTCGGCGTCGATGAAGAACATATCGGAATCCATCGTGATCTCGTCGAAGACCTTCCGCCGGTAGAGTTTGAACGCGCAGTCGCAGTCCCGCACCCGCACGCCGAAGATGAACCCGATGAACGTCTTGAACCCCCACGAGAAGAATTTCCGCTGCCACGGGTCCTGCCGGTCCGCCCGGTACCCGGTCACGATGTCCGCGTCGCCGATGCGGTCGAGCAGCCGGTCGATTTCGCCCGGCACGAACTGGCCGTCCGCGTCCGTGTAGAAGACCAGGGGCAGCCGGGCGCGCGTGAACCCCGTCCGCAGCGCCGCCCCGTACCCCTGGTTCGGCCGATGGTGGATGGCGCGGACCGCCTCCTGCGCCTCCGCCAACTCGTCGGCGAGGCGCGGCGTGCCGTCGGTCGAGCCGTCGTCGACGATCAGGATCTCGAACCGTTCGCACCGCTTCTCCAGGGCCGCGTGCAACTCCTCGACCGACTGCCGGAGCACGTCCTCCTCGTTGTAGGCCGGCAGGACGGCACTGACGGCATGCCCCGCGCCGCCCTTCGATTTTTTCCCGGAGGTCTTCTTGCGCATCGGTTCTCCATCGTCAATCTTTGCGCGGCGGGTGCGGAGACCCGCGCGGCGGGCCTCCCGGTCCGCCGCGCTTTGCCATCGGGTTGTCATTCTGAGGAGGCCCGACAGGGCCGACGAAGAATCTCGCCTTGGTCGTTGCCGTCTCGCCCTTCGCACGGCGAGATTCTTCGCTCGCTACGCTCGCTCAGAATGACATCGTTGAGCCGCATATCACCGCGCTTACTTCTCCTCTGCCGGCGGCGCCGCGCAGACCATCGGCCGGCGATGGCCGGGCGCCGTGTCGGCCACGACGCGCCAGCCCTCCGCCAGGTCGATCCAGCGCCCCTCGTTCCAGTCGCGCCGGTCCGTGACGAGGAGCCACGGCTGGCTGGCGGCCGCCTCGCGTTTCAGGAAATCCGCCGCGTCCGGATGGGCCCGCAGGACCTCGGCCCGCTCGTCCAGGATGAACGCCAGTTCGTGGCACTCGGCGACGGCCAGGAAGACCCGCGTCCGGGGTCCCCTGCGAACGGCCTCGACCTCGATCTCGTCGGCGAAGTCCGCCAGGCCCCGCACCCGCCCCAGCACCGGCACGATCGTCTCGACGAACAAAACGAACGCCAGGAGCGTGGTGCAGACCGTCAGCGCCACCGCCCCCGCCGCCCGCCGGCGCAGGACCAGCACCACCGCCGCTACCGCCCCGACCCCGACGGGTCCGAACAGCGCGGCCGTCAGCCACGGCCGCCTGGCGAACCGCTCCGCGATGCCCCGCCACACCGCCCGGTCCGTGTCGTTGGTGAGCAGCGGCTCCTGCCCCGTGGGGCCGTTTTCGACCGACTGCCCCGCGGGGCCGGCGTCTGCAGTCGCAGCCGGGGCCGCGCCCCCGTACAGCCGGTCGCGCAGGTCCGGGCTGGAGGCCAGGGCGATCATGCCGGCGCTGGCGAGGACCGCGCATCCCGCCACGATGACCAGCGCCGTGACCACCCACTTCCGCAGGCGGGCGTCGGCGTCCTGCGCTTCCACATAGTAATCCAGGAAGTACCCGATGAGCACCGCCGCCGCCGGGTACGCCGCCAGCAGGTACTCGTCCTTGCGGAACGAGACGGCCGAGAAGAACACCAGGCTCCCCACGAGCCACGCCAGCGGGAACAGCAGCCGGCCTCGATACGGCCGCGTCGGACGCCGCCACACCTGCACCAGGGCCCCCGGCAAGAAGACGATCCACGGAAACAGGTCCCGCGCCATCGCCGGCAGGTAGTACCACCACGCGGTCGTTTCCTCGAAGACGCTTGTGCCCGTGGCTCGCCCGAAGACGTGGACGCCCCAGTAGATGCGGCTGAAGGCGCCGTCGGTGGCCACGTGGGCCGCCACGTGCCACGGCGCCGCCACCAGCAGCAGGACGAGCGGGCCGGTGACCGGCTTCAGGCGCGCGAGCGGCCGCCGCCATCCCTCCGCCGGCAGCCGTGCGAGCAGGTACAGGCCCACCGCGAGCAGCGGCACCACCAGGGCGGTCGCCTTGACGAGCGTCCCCAGCCCCGCCAGGGCCCAGAAGAGGTAGATTTGCCACGCGCCGGAGGGGGCGCGAGCGCCGGCGACGCGGCGGTCGACAGGCTGTTCCGTTCCCCCCTCTCCCTTGACGGGAGGCTGTTCCGTTCCCCCCTCT
>CAZNYC010000013.1:0-45742 GCA_964577175.1 uncultured Anaerolineales bacterium | reverse complement strand
CGCGTGGCGGGGGATCGCGCCCGACGGGCCGGTACTCGCCGGTACGGCCAGTTCGGGCGGATCGGTCTTGCCCGGACCGAAGTATTTCCCGTCGGGGCCGGAGAGCAACGGCATGCCTTCGGTGGTCTTCTCGCCCCACTGCCAACTCTCGAGGATCACTCGCGTGCCGTCCGCGTAGGTGGCGGTAATCGTCTGCCACGGCCGGGCGCCGTACGGGTCCGGCGGCCACTTGGCGACGGTCTCCACCTTGACCGGTCCGGTGTCCAGTTTCCGGAGCCCCCAGAGAACCGGGGTCAGATGGTGCATGCCCATGTCGAGCAAGCCGCCGCCGGCGAAGTCCCAGTACCCGCGGAACTTCTTGTCCACGTACCGGGGATTGTACGGCCGGTACGGCGCGGGGCCGAGCCACAGGTCCCAGTCCAGGTAATCGGGGACCGGCACGGCCGGCAGGGGGCCAACGCCCTGGTTCCGCGTGGCCGCGATCTTGAAGTTGTCCCCGTGGCCACGGTTGAGGACGGCCGTCACGGGCGTGCCGAGCAGCCCGTGCGTGACGAGTTTCCACATGTCGCGGGACTGCCGGTTCCCGCAGTTGCCCCACGTGTTGAGTTGGAAGACGCGGCCGTACTGCTTCACGGCATCCACGACGGCCCTGCCCTCGCGGATGAACCGGGTCATCGGCTTCTCGGAATAGACGTCCCGGCCCATCTGTGCGGCGGCGATGGAGATCAGGGCGTGCCAGTGCGGTGGCGTGGGGATGTGCACCGTGTCGACCTTCTCCTTCTCCAGGAGGTCGCGGAAATCCGTGTAGCCTTTGCAGTCGCCGCCGGCCTTGTGGACGGCCCGGTCGAGGTGCCGCTTGTCCACGTCGCAGACGGCCAGCGTCTTGGGATAGTCCGTCACGTGCCCCATCCCCTGCGCGCCGGTGCCGACGACGGCCCGCGTGATCATGTCGCTGGGCGGGGTTTCCCCTTTTCCGAGGACGCGGCGCGGCACCACGTGAAAGAACGCCGCGACCGCAGCGGTCGCGGCGATGAACCGCCGCCGGCTCATGGTTCGCTGCATCGCTGTTCCTTTGGTGCGGGGGGCCGTTTTTACCCCCCTCGCCGTAGGCTCTGTAAACTCGGATCGGCTCTCGGTGGATGACACCGCCATCCACCCACGGTGCTTTCAACACGCGGGCGTGTCAAGCGAATCGCCCGCAGGAGTTTCCCCATGACGTGCCGGGGCGGGGGTTTGGTGAAGGCGAAGGCGAATTGGACGTCGTCGGTGGGTCGGGGGGCCGGGAGCGAGCCGAGGGGCGTACCGCTCAGCAGTCGGCGGAGACCGTCGGCCACCGCGTACTGGAAGAACGCCGCCACCACGTAAAACCGCTTCGCCTTCTTGCACACCCGCTTGAAGATCAGGGTCAACTTGGACCGGCCCCCCGTCGCCTCGCTCACCCGGCCGATCGCCCGCCACAAGTGCGCGTTCTCGCTCTCGAAGCCTTCGGCCATGTGGGAGTACAGTTCGCCATACAGCGGAACGATACGGTCCCCGCACACCTCCGCCGCCACCACCTCGCACAGCCAGTACCCGCGGGCCAACTGACCCGTCGACCCGTCCCGCACCCGGGCCAGGTGTTCCATTGCCTTGGCGTAGGGCTTCGTCAGGTCCCCCAGGTCCAACGCCAGCACCGTCTCCGGGCCCACTCGCCCCGCGCCCTGCCACGCCAGGAACCGATTGATCCGGTCCGTCAGGTCCGTCCCCGCCAGGTTCCGGCACAGACGCGTCTCGGTCTTCAAGAGCCGGATCGGTTCGCCCAGCGACCGCGCGATCTCCGAGACCTTCACGTCCTCGGCTGCCTGGATGCCGTAGAGCATCTCTCGGGCGAACCGACGCAACGGCTTCCTCCAGCCCGCGCTCCACTGCGACGCGAACCGCGTGATCTGTGCCTTGACTTTGCCCCGCAGCCGGCTATCGTCGCCCATGGGTGGTCCTCCGAAGATTCCCCAAATCCTCGACCGGTTTGAGGCTATCTTACGCCAGGACCACCCTTTACACATCCTCCTGCTCCCAACCGCCTTCCCAAAAACCACTTACACCAAACAACCCACGCGTTTTGGGGAAACTCCTGAATTAAGGTGCGTGTCACCAATGGCATTAAGATAAGGATTCTGACGGGCCTCAGGCCCTGCACGGTCGCGGCAGAATCGGCCTTCAGGACGCGCCGGAGCGGTTACCTGCAGGCGGTTTCTCGTGTCAGACGGCCTCTGTGCTGCTTAACTTAATGCCATTGGTGCGTGTCACCGGAACCTCGGGAATCCGCCCAATCCAAACCGCCGATGAGGTCTAACTTCCCTTCCCGCTCCTGACCGACCCGACGACCGCCCCGGCACGTCGGCGCTCAAAGCCTATCCGGATGCCCCTCTGGCTTCGGCCGGCGGCATCGGCCTCGGCCCGAGGAGGGGCTACCCGGAGAGGGGCCCCGGCGTCCAGCACCCGGGCACGTTACTGGACGTTGATATCCAGCCCCCACGGCTCCCGATACGGCCGGGTCAGCAGGGCGTTCGCCTCCGGGTCGTCGAACCGTTCCTTGTCCGGGTCCCATGCGAGTTTCTTGCCCGTCTGGATGGCGATATGGGCCACCTGGCCGACCGAGGTGGTACGATGCCCCACTTCGGCGTCGGCCATCGATTCCTCGGGCGCGTCGTTTTTGATGCAGTAAATGAAATCGCCCTTGTCTGAGCGCTTCGGCAGGCGGATGTCCGAGTCCTTGAACTCCGTGCGGAAGATCCGCTTGTCGTGTGCGGTCAGGCCGCCGCGCGAGTGCCAGTGGGCCTGGATCCAACCGTCCTCGCCCTCGACCCGGATGTACGGCACCTTCACCATGAAGTCCAGCACCACGCCGTTGGCATAGGTGAGTTGGGCCTTGAAGTCGATCAGGACGTTCCAAAGCCCCGAATCCGGTTTCGGATACCGGCCGGTGCCCTCCACAGAGACCGGGCCCGTCCGCTCCGTGTCGTTGATCTGTTGGGCCACGTCCAAGAGGTGCGCGCCCCAGTTGGTGATCATGCCTTCGCAGGTGTCGCGGCAGCGCATCCAGCCCGGCCGCTTCAGAGACTTCGGCGGGTGCACGCGATCCACGGTGTACGTCTTCCGCGAAGCCGGCCCGAGCCACATCTCATAATTCAACTCGTCCGGGACGGGCATCGGCGCCGGGTCCCCACCGGGTTTGTCGCCGTGTGGCACCCCGACCTCGATCCGCTTGACCTTGCCCAGGTAGCCGTTCCGGACCAACTCGGCCGTCTTGCGCATGTACGCGTGCGACCGGCACTCGCTGTCGGTCCGGAAGACGATGCCGCGCGCCTTGGCCGCGTCGGCGAGTGCGCGGCCCTCAGCAATCGAAAGGGTCAACGGCTTCTCGCAACAGACGTGTTTGCCCATTCGGATGGCCGCCAGCGCGATGGGCACGTGCCAGTGATCCGGCGTCGAGACCATGACGGCGTCGATGTCGCCGCGGGCGACGACCTCGCGGAAGTCCGTATGGCGAGAGCAATCGTTATTGCCATACTTCTTGTGGATGACCTCCATCGCCCTGTCCATCCGCCACGTGTCCGGGTCGCACACGGCGACCACTTGCACGTCGGGTATGTTGACGAGCGTCTTCAGGTTTACGTTGATCCCCTGCCGGCCCGTGCCGATCATCCCCACGGTGATCCGGTTGGACGGCGCCTGCTTTCCCAGGACGGTCGAGGGGATGATGCTCGGAAGCCCCATCACGGCACCCGCGGACACCATGCCTGCGAGCATGCGTCGACGGGTCATCGGCGTCTTGTGCACTCGGCTCATCGTTTCTTGCTCCTCGCCATTGAGACCGTATCGTGCTTCTATCGCTTCCTGCCTCAGGATTCAACTCTCAAACGCCATCGAGGTACCGGTTGGCCCCGCGCAGGCCGGCTCGGCCGGCTGTCCCCAGCCCAACCGCTCGGGCGATTATCGCAGGGCGAACCCTCCGCCGCTTCCCGGGTCTAACCCTGCAACGCGAACTCGTACCCGGCCGCCGCAGCCGGCCGAAACCAGGGGGATGTCCGGAAAGAAGTACATCGGCATCGAGTACAAGCCGACGTGGGAGAAGGTGTAGACCACCGGCGAAGCCACCGGCGAAACGCAGGTCGTCACCAAGGCCGCCCCGGAAGACGACGGCCTCCTGCTGACGGTGTGGATGAACCGACGGCTCATCGAGGCGGACCGGCCCCGCGTCATGGCTACCGGGGCGACCGCCGATGGTGGAAACGCATCGACCAGGTCTTCGTCGTCCCCCATTCCCCGCGCATCGAGCCGCAGGAACTCGCCACCCGGACGGAGCGGTAAGCGCCCTCTCCATCCCCCTTCCCCGGTCCCACGGGGCGCGGCTACTCCGGCGGCGACCCTTTGCCGCCCTCACATACCACCCGATACCCCACGTCGTACATGCCTTGGGCCGGATGGTACGCCCGGCGGAACACCAGCCGGCACCGCCCGGGCCGGTCGTACCACGGCCCGCCGCGCTCGAGTTAGCGTTGTCGTGTTAAAGGGCTCCAACTGCCGGCGGTGGACAGGACGCTATTTCTTCTCGTACTTCACGCTGCACCCGAACGGCTTGGTCTCCTCAACGGGCGGTTCCTTGCCGGCGAGCAGCGCATCGAGGGCGTCACGTACGTAATGCTTGTCCGCCTTGTCGGCCTTCATGTTGTTATCGACGGCGCCGACGTACTCGACCTCGCGGCCTTCCTTGGTGGCCTTGCCGAAAATGAAAACGTGCGGCGTGACCTTGGCCCCGTGGGCGTGGCCGATCTTCTGAGTGGGGTCGTACAGGTAAAGGAAGTTGTACTTCTTCTCCTCGGCCCGCTTCTTCATGGCGGGCAGCCGGTCGGCGGGCAGGTTGTTCACGTTGACGGCGATGACCTGGACGCCCTTCGGCCCGTAATCCTTCTGCAACTGGACAAGACGGTCCTGGTACGCCTTGGCCACCGGGCAGTGGTTGGCCATGAAGACGAGGACGACGATCTTCGCGTCCTTGTACTCGTCGAGACTGTGCTTCTTGTCATCGGTGCCGACGATGCCGGACCAGTCCGGCGCCTTGTCGCCGACCTTGACGCCCTTGGCAACGGCGCCGCCAGCAACCAGGAGCACGGCCAGCCCTGCCGCCACAAATCGCAATGTAGGTTTACCTATCATATCCGATCCTCCTCCCTTGCTTGATGACGTTCCGTTTTGTGTTCCCCGGCGAAGCGGGCGCCCGGCCGCACGGCCCGACGCGTCGCCCCGCCACCTTCATCCATGGTAGGCGGTCGGACGGCCAGGGGCAACAGGCGCGCGACATGGCGCGCGAGCGCCCGCCGGACGGCTGACGCGGCCGCCCGATGTCATCCCGAGTGAGCGAAGGGCCCTTTCGACGTCATTTCGCGCGAGGGCCGAAAGCTCGCCCCATGTTATCCCGCGCGAGCGAAGCGAGTCGAGGGATCTCGCCGCCGTCTTCGCCGGGTGCTGTTGCCTAATGCCGAACACCGACGGCCTGCTGCCTGCCGTTCAAGGCGAGATTCCTCCGCTCGCCGTCGCTGCGCGACGGCTCGGTCGGAATGACACCCGTTGCCCCTCTACAGGATCTTCGTTTTGCCCGGCACGCGGACGGGGTACAGGCCGTCGGGGCCGGGTTTCGTCGGCGGCTCCATGTCGATGGTGCAGGCGTCGGGTGCGGGCGCATAGAAGTAGTCGGACGCCTCCGCCTGTTTCCACGTCACCTCCTTGCCGGTGAAACAGGAGATCTGGCCCATGACGGTGGCGAGGGTGGCGTCGGCCATGTGGTCGCCGCTGTTGATGGGTTCGCCCCGGCGGATGCTCTGGAAGAGGGCGCGGTGCTCCTCGTCGTACGGGTTGAGGCGCGGGCCGTCGTACGCCCAGTTGGTCTCGCCCGTGATGCGGCGGCCGAGGATGCTGGCCCGCCCCTTCGTGCCGAGGATGGTGCTCGAGTTCTCGTTGTAGCAGCCGTGCTCGGTCCGGCAGAAGGCGTAGAGTTTGACGCCGCTCTTGAACTCGTAGACGACGGCGTTGTGGTCGAAGCAGTCGCCGTAAATCGGAGCGAAGTTCGACGCGCGGCCGCCCATACCGTGGCATGCGACAGGGAGTTCCTGCTTCAGGGCCCAGAGGGAACGGTCCACGTTATGGATGAGGCTCTGCGGCACGTCGTCGCCGCACAGCCACACGAAGTGGTACTGGTTCGAGCACTGGTACGCGACCTCGTTCATGCCCGGCTTGCGCTTGTGCAGGCCGTAAGGCGGACGGAGGAAGTTTTCCTCGATGGCCACGATGTCGCCGATAGCCCCGTCGTGGATGCGCTTCATCGTCTCCCGGTAACCGGGGTCGAAGCGGCTCTGGAGGCCGGAGACGACGCTGAGTTTCTTCCTCCGGGCGAGGTCGCACGCTGCCCGGACCGCCTTGACGCCGGCCGGGTCGACGGCATGCGGCTTCTCGACGAACACGTGTTTGCCCGCCTCCAGCGCCGCCGTCATGTGCAGCGGATGGAACTTCGCCGCGTTCGCGATAAGGACCACGTCCACGCTCCGGATGACCTTCTTGTAGGCGTCGAAGCCGGCGAAGCAGTGATCGTCGTCGACGGCCACCTGGTCCTTTTTCGCCTTGCGGACTTGGTCGCGGCGGGCATGGACGCGGTCCATGAACATATCGCACATGGCCACGAGGCGGACGCCCTTGTCAACATTCATTGCGTTCTGGGCCGCCCCGGTGCACCGTCCGCCGGCGCCGATCATGCCGATACGGATGACGTCGCTGCCGGCGGCGTAGGCGACCCGATGGAGCCCCCCGCCGGCCAGCGCGGCGGCCGAGGCGGCCGAGGTCTTAAGGAACTGGCGGCGGGAGGCGGTGGGCGGGTTCTCGGATTGCGGTTTTTCCATGCGATTTCCCTTTCTGTACCATTTCATGCGTCGAGTGCCACGGCCGGCCTTGCCCGGGCGTGGTCGCGTCCCGGCCATTGGCTCCGCTCATGCCCGGGCGTTAGGGCGTCAGGGCCAGGGTACCGCGCGGTGGCCCTCCCCGGCCAGCGGGGCGGATCCGTCTGCTGCGACATCGCGGCGGGCCGGGAGACCCGCCGCGCGGCCAACCGCTGAATCGGGACACCCGCCGCGCGGGGAGGTGCGTCGTGGCGTCGTCGGTTCAGGGCGACTCGGTTCGAGACGGCCGGTCCAGTCGGCCGGCGAGGACGCGAATCTCCGCCTCGATCTTGCGGGCCAAGGCCGTGCGCCCGCTCCGCCGAGCCAGGTCGAGGGCTTTGCGCGCCTCGACCAGGGCCTCTCGGAATCGGCCCTTCCGCGCGTAAGCGGCCGCCAGCGCGCGGGGAAGCGTGGGCCGGCCGGCCAGGTTCGCGTCCAGCGAGACGGCCCGCCCGTACGCCTTCAGGGCCTGGGCCACCTCGCCACAGCCTGCCTGGGCGAGGGCCAGCGTGTAATGGGCATCGGCCCGGTCCCCTTCCAGCCGGACCGCTTCTCGCAGATGCGGCACGGCCTGCCGGGGTTTGCCGGCCATGTACAGCGCCCGACCGAGGTGGTGCGCCGTGCTTGCCCGGCCATACTGCGGGTCCACGACCTCCGGCATGCCGGCGAGGGCGCGGGCCAGGTGGTCGGCGGCCGCGACGAAGCGCCCTTGATGCATCAGGGCCATTCCCACGTCGTGCTGGATGCGCGGGTCCTCCGGTTCCAACCGCAGGGCCTTGCGGTAATGGGCCATGCCCTCCTCATACCGGCTCTTAACGTGGTACAGGAGGAACCCCAGCCGCAGGTGGGCCGTGAAGTTGTCCGGGTTCAGTTCCAGGGCGTTGCGGTATTCCGCGATGGCGTTGTCGGCTTCGCCGTGTTGGAAGAACTGGTTGCCCGCGCGGACGAACGAGTAATCGTCGAGGAACTTCTCCCGGATGACCGCGATGGCGTCGCTCCGGACGTTGACGAACTCGGGGATGTTGACGGCCCGTTCGGGGGCGGTCATGTGATCCAGCCGCACGGGCGGGCTGCTCCGGCCATCGGCGTCCATGTGCGCCAGCCACATCCGGGTGTACGGCCCGTCGGCCTTGGAAGCGAAAACGAGCCACCGCCCGTTCGGCGACCAACTGTGCCAGGAGTTCATGCGCGGCGTGTTGCAGCGGAGTCGCCGCGCCTCGCCGCCCTCGGCCGGAACGATGTACAACTCGGCGTCGGGCTGGAGGAGCATGTAACTGCGTGCCCGGCAAAAGACAATCCACCGGCCGTCGGGCGAGAACTTCGGGAAGTAGTTGCTCAGGCCGTTGTGCGAGGCGCCCCGCACGGGTTCCGCCTTGCCCCCTGCCCCGCCGTTGAACGGAATCCGGTACAGGTTGAAGCGGAACGGCTTGCCGTCCTCCGTGAACTCCCTGCATTCCTCGCGGGTCAGCAGGACCTTGCCCTCGCCTGCCGTGTGCTGGAGGTCGTACGCCTCGGCGCGGGCGAAGACGATCTCCCGGCCGTCCGGGCTCCACGCCGGGTTGCTCTGGACGAACTTCGGATCGTCGGCGCCCGGCAGCGCCCGGAACGTGCCGGCTTGCCGGTCGTACACGCACAGGATGCCCTTGATGGGGAAGAAGAGTTGCGAAAAATCCAGCCCCGGCTGCGGGACGAAGACCGACTTGTCCTTCACGGTGCTGACGACGTACCGTCCGTCGGGCGCGATCTGCGACAGCAGGCCGAACGTCTGCTCGCCGTCCTCCCGCCGGTAATCGTTCCAGGTGATGATGTGGCGGTCCGCCAGCGTCATTTCCTCCGCCACCGGCAGCATGGCGTACGAGCCCTTGCTGTTGGCGTAGTCGACGTCCATGGCGAGCGTCGACCCGTCGGCGTTAAAGGAATGGCAGTTGCCGCACACCGGCAGGTCTTCCAGCACCACCGGCGGGGGCGACGCCGACACGGGGCCGAACCGCCACCGAATCCGCGACGGGTCCTTCACCGCCTCCTCGAACGGCAGGTTGACCTCGCGGTAGAAGAGCGGCGCGCCAACCTCATCCTTCGAGACCGTGAAACGGACGCGGCCCTCCGACACGACACGCCGCGGCTCGGCCGCCCGGACGCCGAGCACGCGGACCTCGGCCGTCCGCTCCACGGCCGCACGCTTGACGGCGGCCCACTGCTCGGGCGAGGGCCTCCAGTGCGGCTCGCGGCAGACGGCGTGCGTCGGTGCCGCCTCGCCCGGAAGCGACAGCGTCACGAGCCAGGCATCGGCGCCGGTGCGCCTATCATGCCAGCGGAACGGGGGCGGGGGCATCTCCGGCGGGAAGACCGCGCCCTCCAGCGGTCGACGAATCCCGACCCCGGCATACGAAGCGGAGGGATCGTAACCGGCCAGGATGTCGGCCGACGCGGGATCGGCGCGCACGGCCCCGGCCGCCGCCGTTGCGACGGCGGCCGCACCCAGTGCCAGGGCGAGGCACGTGATACCTTTCCAGACCGTCATTCAGCCCTCGCGGTGCGAGATGTGCGCCTTCGCAGCCGGGGCGGCGGCTCACAGACGTGCGGGCGGACGAGACCGCAGCCCAACCCCGACCATCAGCGGGCGTCCTCCTGGGTATGATTCACGCGCTGAGCGATTTGTCAAGGGCATCCATGCCGCCGGGCCGCGCCAATCTTCTCGTTGCTGCACGAGGCCCCGGCTCCTACACTGTATCGCGGTCACTGCCTTCCGGAAGGAGATCGACGATGCACCCAAGCCGAACGACGAAGCGCCCGTTGTGGCTGGCGCTGCTCCCCGCGGCCGTCCTGGCGCTGGCGTCGCCGACGCAGGCGGAGGAGGCCTCGGCCGCCGACGGCGCCGCGCCGGACCGTCCCGCCTGCCGCGTCCTCGTGGTATACTACTCGCTTACGGGCAACACGGAGGCGATGGCCAAGGCCGTGGCCGAGGGCGTCCGCGAGGTGCCGGGCGCCGCTGTCGTCGTCAGGCGAGTCGAAAAGGTCTCGAAGGAGGACCTGGAGGCGGCGGACGGGCTCATCCTGGGCTCGCCCGCCTACTTCGCCGACGTGGCGGGCACGATGAAGACCGCCATCGACGACTGGAACTGGAAAATGAAGGTCGACTTCACGAACAAGGTGGGCGGGGCGTTCTCGACCGGCGGCGGGCAGGCGGGCGGAAAGGAACACGTCCTCATCTCGCTCCTCCTTTTCATGGTCAGCAATCGCATGGTCGTTGCCGGCCCGTTGTACCAGGACGCCGAGGGCGACGACAAATGGGGCGAGATAGGCGCCACCGCCATGACCGGTCCGCTGGACCCGGGCGTGGGCGAAAAGGAACGCGACGCCGCCCGCCGCCTGGGCCGGCGCATCGCCCGGCTGACGGCGAAGATACAGGGCCGGTGACGCCCCCACCCCAACAGGGTTCCCTCGGCCGCCCGCCGGGCATGCACTTTCCGGAAATCCGCAACAACCGTCCATCCGGGGGGTTATAACACAGGAGAGGGAACCTAAGGGTCCGCCGCCGCGGACCCTGCGAGGGAAGTGGGCCATGAGTATCGTGGAAGTGCTCCTGGAGCGCGGCCTGATCGATCCGGAGCACCTGTCCGAGGCGATGGAACTCAAGCGCACCGAGGGGCTCCGCCTCGACCGGGCCCTCGTGCGCCTCGGCTACATCCAGGAAGACACCCTCCTGAGAATCATGAGCGAACAGTTGGCCATCCCCCTGGTCGACCTGTCCGAGACCCAGGTGGACGTCGAGACCCTCCGTCGGCTGCCCGCCAAACTGCTCTACCGCAAGAACCTCGTCCCCATTGCGCGCGACGACGGCACCCTCACCGTCGCCACCAGCGACCCGTACGACCTGTACGTCTTCGACGAACTGCGGCTGCTGACGGGCCTGAGCGTCCAGCCGGCCCTGGCGCGGGAGGAGGACATCGCCAAGGTCATCAAGAAGCACTACGGCGTCGGCGGCGACACCGTGGAAGACATGATGGGAACCGAGGGTCTGGAGGTCGTCAGCGAAACCGACACCGACAACGAAGACCTCCTCGAGATGGCGCAGGAAGCCAGCGTCATCAAACTCGTCAACGAGATCCTCCTGGAGGCCGTCAACGAGCGGGCCTCGGACATCCACATTGAACCGTACGAACATACCTTGTCCGTGCGCTACCGGATCGACGGGGTGCTGCACGAGGCGTCGCTTCCGCCGCAGATCGAGCGGTTCCAGGCGGCCATCATCAGCCGCATCAAGATCCTGGCGAACCTGAACATCGCCGAGAAACGCCTGCCCCAGGACGGCCGAATCAAGTTCCGCGTGGGCGACCGCAAGATCGACGTCCGCGTCAGCGTCATCCCGATGCTCTTTGGCGAAGGCATCGTGATGCGTCTGCTGGACACCGCCACCGTCCTTTTCACCCTGCCGGAACTCGGCATGGCCGACGACACCTTCGCCGACTTCCGCGAGATCATCTCCCGGCCGCACGGCATCCTGCTCGTGACCGGCCCGACCGGCTCCGGCAAGACGACCACGCTGTACGCCTCCCTCCAGGCCATGGTCAGCAGCGAGGTGAAACTCGTGACCATCGAGGACCCCGTCGAGTACCACCTGGAAGGGGTGAACCAGATCCAGGTCTCGACGAAGACGGGCCTGACGTTCGCGCGCGGCCTTCGGGCGGTGCTGCGGCACGACCCGGACTCGGTGATGATCGGCGAAATCCGGGATCTCGAGACCGCCGAGGCCGCCATCCAGGCCGCCCTCACCGGCCACCTCGTCCTCTCCACGCTGCACACCAACGACGCCTGCTCGGCGGCCACCCGGCTGCTGGACATGGGCGTTGAGCCGTTCCTCGTCACCAGCACGCTGGCGGGCGCGATGGCCCAGCGGCTGGTCCGGACCATCTGCCCGCACTGCAAGGAAGCCTACGAGCCGGACCCCGACACCCTCCCGCCCGACTTCCACCTGGAACCCGGCCGGCCGTTGTGGCGGGGCGCCGGCTGCCGCGAGTGCCGCGGCACCGGCTTCCGCGGACGGGCCGGTCTTTTCGAACTCATGGTGGCCGGCGACGACGTCCGCGACAAGATCATGCAGCGGGCCTCGTCGTCGGCCATCGAGAAAGTGGCCGTCGCGCACGGCCTCCGGCTCCTGCGGGAGGACGGATGGATCAAGGTCCGCGCCGGCAAGACCACGCCCGAGGAAGTCATCCGCTCGACCAAGATCTAGCACCCGCCGCCCGGACCGCGCGGCCAGGTTGGGGAACACGTGCCGACCTTCGCATACGTCGCCAAAACGACCGCCGGCGAGGAAGTGGCCGGCCGCATCCAGGCCGAAAGCCACGCCGCCGTCGTCCGCGCGCTCGACGAGCGACGCCTCTTCCCCGTCAACGTGACGGAGCAGGAGGCCGACGGGACCGGCGGGGCCCTCGGAAGCCGGCGCATCGGCGCCAAGGACCTGAGCCTTCTGTACGGCCAACTGTCGGACCTGCTGGCCGCCGGCGTCCCGGCGATGCGATCGCTGGAGACCCTCGGCCGCGCCACCGTCAACAAGCGGCTGGCGGGGCTGGTCCGGTCCATCCTGGAGGAGGTCTCGGCCGGCCAGACCCTCGCCGACGCCCTGGGGCAGCGCCCGGACGTCTTCAAACCGCTCCATATTGCGATGATCCGGGCCGGCGAACAGGGCGGGTTCCTGGAGGAGGTGCTCGCCAACCTGTCGGCGTTCCTCGAGCGGCAGGACGAACTGCGGAACAAGGTCCTCGGGGCCATGGTCTATCCGATCCTCGTCCTGACGGTGGGCGTGGCCGTGGGCGCGGGGCTCCTGGTGTTCCTCGTGCCGCAGTTCAAAACGTTCTTCGAGGGGATGGAGGTGCCGTGGCCGACGCGGCTCCTGTTCGGTCTGAGCGACGTCGTGGTGGGCGTCTGGCCGCTCGCCCTGCTCCTGCTGACCGTCGGCGCCGCCGGGGGGTGGGGGTTCGTGCGCAGCGAGCGCGGCCGGCGCCTCTGGGACGGATGGCGGCTTCGGCTGCCCGTCCTGGGCCGGATCCTGCGGCTGGTGGCGATCACCCGCTTCTGCCGCATCCTCGGCATGATGCTCGTCGGCGGCGTGCCGCTGATCGAGGCCCTGACCATCGCCAAGGACGCGACCGGCTCGACCCTGCTCTCCGAGAGCATCGGCGAGGCCACCGAGAACGTCCGGGCCGGCGAGACGCTGGCCGAACCGCTCGGCACGAGCGGCTTCTTCCCGCCGGAGGTGCTGGAGATGATCGCCGTCGCCGAGGAGTCCAACCAACTGGAGAAGACCCTCCTCCAGATCGCCGACACCGTGGAACGCCGGACCAACCGGCAGGTGGACCTGGGCGTTCGCCTTATCGAGCCGATGATCCTGATCCTGCTGGCCGCCGGCATCGGCGTCTTCGCCGTCTCGCTGGTGTACCCGATCTTCAGTATGGCAGGATCGATTCAATAGCGTACAATGGTGCCGCGCCCGATCGACGCGGGCACGGGATTCGTTGGGGAGCATCGTTAAGGTCAAAAGGAGTCACAAGATGAGGTACCGCACGCACGCCCTGCCCGGCTTCACGCTGATCGAGATTCTGCTGGTGCTGGCGATCATCGGGATGCTGGCCGGCGTCACGATCTTCGCCATCGGCGGCATCGGGCAGAAGGCCCGACGCGACACCACCGAGGCCGTCCTCGAAACCGTCGGCAACGCGCTGGACACCTACCAGTTGCACATCGGGCACTATCCGACGGAGGAGGAAGGGAACCTGGAGGCCCTCCGCGTCAAGCCCACCTTCGAGAACGAGCGACTCGAAGACGAATGGGCCGGACCCTACCTCAAGAAGGCGCCCGTCGACGCCTGGAACAACCCGTTGAACTACGAGGTGCAGACGGCGACCACGGACGACGAGACCACGCCGCCGTTCCGCCTCTGGTCGAACGGCCCGGACGGCACGAGCGATACCGAAGATGACATCAAGTACTGGCCGGATGAAGAAGAAACGATGCGGTAGGCGGCTCGGCGGGCGCCGGGGACGGTCGGCCGCCGCCCCCCGTGCGCGTCCGCTCAAGGCAGGTGAGATCTGGGCGCCGAGGGGCGCTTTTACCATCCTCGAACTGGTGCTCGTGCTCGCGCTGGTGGCGATGCTCGTCGGCGTCATAGTGCTGAGCCTGCCGAACCTGACCGAAGGACGCCGGCTCCATCGCGGGGCGGAGCGGTTCGCCACGGTCCTGCGCCTGGCCCGCGCCGACGCCGCCAACCGCGGCCGGCGGCTCCGATTGACGTTTGACGCCGAGACGGCGGAGCCCGCCGTCGCCTGGGAACCGGAACCGCTCACCGCCCCCGGCGAGTTCGTCGACTACACGACCGTCTGCACCTGGCGAAACCTGCTCCGGGCCGACGGCATCCGCGTCCAGCGCTGCACCTACACCGGGCCGAGCCGCTACCGCTACGTCGCCGACGCTGCCTCCGCCGGCGCCGAGACGGTGACCGAGACCGACCTGGCCGCCGTCACCTTCGAGCCGGACGGGTCGGCCGACTCGGCCGTCGTCCACCTGGTGGAGGCCGACGACCCCGAGGGGATGCTCGCGCGCATCGAACTGAACGGCGTGACGGGGCGCGTCACGAGCCGTGTCCTCACCCCCGAGGAACTGGCCGAACTGGAAGCCGAGCAAGCGGAGGCTGCCCAGCCGTGACGTGCCGACCTACAATACGCACGGCGAGCCTGCGGGCGGCCGTCCTCCTGGAGGTGGTGTTGGCCCTCACGATCTTCGTCGGCATGGCGATGACCGTGCTGGCCGGCCTGAGCACGTCCGTGCACTCGGCCCGGCACCTGGGGCTTCAGACCCGCGCCGCCGACCTCGCCGTCACGCGCTTCTCGGAGATGGAACTCGGCCTCGTGGCGGCCGAGGACGCCGGCCCGGAAGCGTACGAGGACGAGCCCCTGGCCGACTGGACCTGGCAGATAACCGTCCAACCCGTGGCCGGCGAACTGCCGCAACTCGAACTGACTGCCGTCGAGGTCACCATCCGTCACACGCCGAGCGGCACCACGCACTCCCTGTCCCGGCTTATGACGGTGGGGACCGAGCGCGCGGAGGAGGCCCTCCCGTGACCGCTCGCCGCGCCCGTCCCGGCTTCACGCTGCTGGAGGTCGTACTGGCCGTCACCCTGACGGTCGGCCTGCTGATCGGCCTGTTCCGTTTCTACGGGCACGCAACACGGGTCAAGACCCTGGTGACGGCGGAAATGGAGCAGGTCTCGGCCGTCCGGGCGGTTATGGAGTTGCTGACGAAGGAACTGCGGTCGGCCCACGTGGTTCGGACGTTCGGCCAAGGCATCGATGGCGCCGCCGGCCGCATCCGGGTAGCCACCGCCACGCTGCCCTCCGGGGCCGTCTGGATCGAGCAGGGCATGACCGAGACCTCCCCCCTGCCGCCGCAGCACGACATCCGCGTCGTCGGGTACCGCCTGCGGTACGTCGAGACGGAGGACGGCGACCTCGTGGTGGCGGGGCTGGAGCGGACGTGCCAGACGCTCCTGACGGCCCGCGAGACCGAAGAGGGCCGGCAGATCGACGTCGACCTCCTCACGCCGCACATCCGTTTCCTACGGCTGCGGTACTGGGACGGGACCGCGTGGACGGAGTCGTGGCAAGCGGGCGACCTGCCGGCCGCCGTCGAGATCGTCCTCGGCTTCGAGCCGCTGCCCGAGGGCGTCGAACCCGTCGACTACCCGTACCCCACGTACCGGCGCGTCGTGGCGGTGCCGGCGGCCGCCGGCGAACGCGAGGGCGCCGTCATCCGCGGTCTCGACGAATCGGGAGGCATGAACCTGTGAGACGCGGCGGCATGGTCCTGGTGGCCGTTCTCGTCGTCACCGCCCTGGCGGCGCTGGTGGCGGCGGCGCTGATGTACCGCGCCCGGGCCGAGGCGGCCGCCTCCACGGCCGCCGTCCGCGGCGAGCAGGCCACCGCCGCCGCCCTCAGCGGACTCCATTACACCATGGCCGTCCTCAAGGAACATCACGGCGACATTGACCTCTGGTACGACAACCCCGACCTCTTCCAGAACCACGAGGTTGTCCGGCAAGGGGCCGATACGTGGTACTTCACCATCTACGCCGCCGACCCGCAGGACGAAGACCGCGTCCGCTACGGCGCCGTGGACGAGGGGGGCAAACTCGACGTCAACACCGCCACGGAGGAAATGCTCTCCGGCCTCGAACGCCTGACGCCCGACCTCCTCGACTGCCTCCTCGACTATCGCGACGGCGACAGCGACGCCCGCCCCGGCGGCGCCGAGCAGGAGTATTACGACCGGCTGCCCCATCCGTACGTCATCCTCAACGGACCGCTCTCCACCATCGAGGAGCTCCTCCTGGTCAAGGGATTCACCGCGGACCTCGTCTACGGCGAGGACGCGAACCTCAACGGCCGCCTCGACCCGAACGAGGACGACGGCCTCGACCACCTGCCGCGCGACAACCGCGATGGCCGCCTCGACCCCGGCCTCCGCGACCTGCTGACCGTCTACAGCACCGTCCCCAACCGGGACCGCGACGGCCGCCGCCGCATCAATCTCAACCAGGGCCGGCTCCCCGACGACCTCGGCCTCTCCGAAGCCACCCGCGAGTTGATCGGCGTCTACGTGGCCGAGGGCAAACGCTTCACGCACCCCGCCCAGGTGGCCGGCCTCCGGTTCCAGGTGACCAAACGGCACGAGGATTTTCCGGACGTGCCTCCGGGCACATGGCTGGAGGAAAACCTCGCCCCGGGCGACCTGGCCGCCCTCCTCGACCGCACGACGGCCGAGACGAAGAAGGAAATGACCGGCCTGGTCAACGTGAACACGGCTCCGGCCGAGGTGCTGGCCACCCTGCCCGGCCTGGACGCCGGCCTGGCCCGGCAGATCGTGGACATCCGGAGCGGTCTTTCGGCCGACACCCGACCCACGATTGCGTGGCTTTATGAGCAGGGCGTTTTGGACGCCGACCGGTTTAAGGAAGTGGCCCCGCATCTGGCGGCACGCAGTTACCAGTACGCGGTCCGGTGCGTGGCGTTCGGTGTGCCGTGCGGGCGATACCGGGTCCTCGAGGCCGTGGCCGACCTGACCCGTCCCACGCCGCGCCTGACGTACGTGCGCGACGTGACGCGGCTGGGTCTGCCGTTCGCCCTCGATCCCGAGCGGTTGGAGCGAAGCCTATGAGCGTTGGAGCGTTGATGAGCCGGCTGCGTCGGAGGAAGGTAGGCCGCCTGCTGGCCCTTGATTTCGACGGACACCGCCTGCGCCTGGTGCTGGCGGACGTCTCAGGCGGCCGGGCCCGCATCGACCGGCTCCTGACGGTGGACCTGCCGGACGACCTCGACGCCGACGACGCCCAGGCCGTCGGCGCGTTCGTGGGCGGGGCGCTGGGCCGGCTCCGCCTGCCGCGCGTTCCCGTCGTCATGAACGTGCCGCGCGCCAAGGCCGTCTTCAAACCCCTCGTCCTGCCGCCCGTCGACGACGACGCCGAACTGGCCTCCATGGCCCGGTTCCAGGCCCAGAAGGAGTTGACGTTCAAGCCGGAAGAAGCGGTCATCGACTTCGCCATCGAGTCGCATTACGGCGTGGAGCCGACACCGGCGGAGGACCCGGCCGGCCAGCACGTGCTGGCGGCGGCCGTCCAGAAATCCGTCGTCGCCTATTACGAGCAGATGGCCGAGGCCGCCGGCGTCCGGCTGCTGCGGCTGGGCCTCCGGCCGTATGCCAACATGCGCGGCGCCGAGGAATACGCCCACGGGGAGGAGGGCCGCGTCGCCATCATCCACCTGACGGGCGACGAGGCCGAAGTCGACGTCATCGAGCAGGGCGGGCTCACGTTCAGCCGGTCGGCGGAGGTCACGCTCCCACCGGCCGGCGCCGACGACGCCTTCCGCGCCACCGCCCTGGCGGGCGTGGTCCAGGAACTCGCCCGCAGCGTCCAGAGTTACCTGGCCGTCGAAGGAACGCGCCGCATCGACCGCATCCTCGTGGCCGGCGGAACCGGCTGCGAGGCCGCCGTCGCCGAGGCCCTGGGCGACCGGCTCCGCACGCCCTGGGAGGTGTTCGACCCCTCGCCGGCCCTGCCCCGGGTGGACGTCCCGAACGACGCCTCGGCGTATCTCTCGGCCCTCGGTCTGGCCGCCGGCCAGGGCGACGCCGACGCCCACCCGTTCGACTTCCTGAACCCGAAGCGGCCGGCCGTCCGGCGGGACCCGACCCGGACGATCGCCGTCGCCGCCGCCGCCGTCGTCGCCCTCGTCATCGTGAGCGCGTTCGCCGGGGCGGCCATCCACCTGTACCGCGCGGGGGCCGAGGTCGCTGCCAAGCAGGCCGAACTCCAGCGCCTCAAGGAAAGCACCAAGGACACCCGCGTCCTGGCCAAACGCGTCGAGGCACTGGAGGACTGGCTCGCCTCCCGCCGCGACTGGCTCGACCACTGGGCCTGGCTCAGCGAGACCTTCCCCCCCTGCGAGCAGGTCTACGTCACCAGTTTCAAGACCGGCGACGACGGCACCGTCAGCCTCAACGTCAAGGCCCGCACGAGCGACGCCGTCGACGCCCTCGGCGAGCGGCTCAGCGACGCCCGCTACGGCTTCAAGCCCGGGCAGGTCACCACCACCAAGGACCGCTACGGCTACAACTATGTGACCGGCGCCAAAATCATTGCCGACGCCGACATGGAGATCGACCTGAACGGCACCGGCCGCGCCCGCCGGCCGCAGGACGACGTCTCGACCAAAGCGTTCCGGGGTGAATCGCAGCCCGAGCCCCGCCACGAGCGGCGACCCGAGCCGGCCCCCACGACCAAAGCCAAGGCAAAAGGTGCCGAGGAGTCCGTCGGCAGCGAGGGCGAGCCCAAGAAAGGCGAAGAGGCCCGGACCGACCACCAACCCCGAAGCGAGAACGACCACGACCCCCGCGCTGCCCTCGAGGCCTGGAACCGCGCCCGCATGGAACTCATGAAACAGCGGCCCGACAAGGAAAAGGACCCCCAGGCCTACGAGGCCTGGCGGACGAAAATGCGCGAACTCTACCAGCGCAACCCCCGCCGACGCCGAGGCGATCGCCGCAGCGACACACGCTACCCCGACGCCCGCTATTGACCATCCGTCCCGGACCGACACCCATGAACGCACGCGAGAAAATCCTGGCAGCCGGGGCCGGCATCGTGGCGGTCCTGTTCATTACCTACTTGGCCATCAACCGGGTGTTCCTGATGCCCGCCGCCCAGCGCTTCAACCGGGCCAACGAGTTGATGGAGCAGATCGACCGCGCCCGCGCCGAGAAGGCGAAGGAACCCTCCTACCGCGCCCGCCTCAAGGAACTGGCCGGCCGGGCGTTCGGCACGGACCCGCTCCGCGTCTCCGAACGCGTCCGCGCCCGCCTCACGGACCTGCTCGCCAAGAGCGGCCTGGACACCGAACACCTGACCCTCAAGCCCGTCGTCGGCGCCCGGGCGCCCGGCATCTACCGCGAAGTCGGCTGGCTCATCCAGGTGCGCGGGCGGGTGGACCGGGTCGTCGATTTCCTCTACCTCGTCACGCGGGAACCGCACCTCCACCGTCTGGACAATCTCATCATCACCCCTGTCCGCGGGGAGGACGCGGTGGAGATCCAGGCCAAGTACGGCACCCTCGTGCTCGAGCCCAAGATCGTCCGCGGCCTCGAGACCGATACGGTCGAGGCCGAGATGACGCGTGAGGCCCTGCATACCCCGGAGCGCCGGCAGTACGACGTGATCGCTTCCCGGGCGTTCTTCCGGCCGTACGTGCCCGCGCCGAAGAAGGAGAGTCCCCCGCCCCCGCAGGCGGAACCGAGACGGGAAGAGCCCCGGGCGCCTCCGCCGCCGCCCGCCGGCCAGTACCGCGTGGTCAGCCTCTCCAGCCTCGGCGGGGCTCCGGAGGTCGTCGTCCGCGAAACCCGCAGCGGCACCCTGGCACGGTACAAGCCCGGCGAAGAATGGGGCGGCGGCCGCATCGCCCTCGTCGACTACCGGCCCCTGCCCCACCCGGAGAATCCCAACATTCTCTCCACGAGCCGGGTGGTACTCCGCATCGGCTCGGAGTATTATGCCGTCGAACTCGGGGCCTGCCTGGAACAGAAACACCGGCTCGGGCCCGACCGCCTGCCGCCCGGCCTGCCGGCGCCGGCGCCCGAGCGTGCCGACGCCTCGCCGCCCTCCGCCGGCGCGGAGACGGAGCCCGCCCCGCACGGCGCGGCCGAGACAGAGGTTCCACCGGACGGCGGGGCGGGCGCAGCGGCGCCCGCCGACGCCGACGCAGGATCCGCGGGGGACGCAGAGGCTGCGCCGGCCCCGCAAGAGTGAGTCATCGGCCGCTGGGGTGGTCGGCCGTGAGGAGGAACAACCATGCCTGACCGTTCTGCCCGACCCTGGACCGCGGCGATCGCGACGCTGCTGCTCGGCGCCGTGACCGCCGGCCTGGCGATGGCGGCCGATGCCCCGGAGGCGCCGCCGCCCGAGCCAAGCGCCCCGGCGCCGGCCGGTGCCGAGACCGCCACGCCCCCCGACCCGTCCGCGCCCGCGGCGCCGGGGTCCGAACCCGCCGCGCCGGACGCTGAACGCGCCCCGTCCGAATCGGAAGCACCCGCGCCTGTGGAGGCCAAACCCGAAACCGAGACGCCCGCCGCGCCCGAGGAAGAAGCGCCGGCCCCGGCCGAAACCGAGTCCGAAGCACCCCCGCCCGCCGAGGCCGAGACCGAATCCGAATCCGCCGCCCCCTCCGAGGAAGCAGCGCCCGCCGCCGAAGCCGAGACGGAAGCGGACGAAGCCGCTACCCCCGCCGCCCCGCCCGCCGCGACTGCCCCGTCCGACGAAATCCGGTTCCAGTTCGACGGCATCCCGTACAACGAGGTCATCCGCCGGTTCGCCCAGGCCCGCGCCAAACCGATCATCGGCGAGTACAACGTGGAAGGCACGCTGACGTTCTTCGATCCCCGCCCGTACACGCCCGACGAGGCGTTCGACACGCTCAACCTCATTTTGGCCATGAAGGGCCACGCCCTCGTCGAGACGGAGCGGTTCGTCCGCGTCGTGCCCATCAAGGAATACACGAAGGCGCCGGTGCGGATCCTACGGGGCTGGGACGACACCGACGACCTCCGGCCGGGCGAACTCGCCACCGTCATGCTCCCCCTGAAGTTCATGACCGCCGAGGACGCCGTCCGCGTCCTCATGCCGGTCGTCTCGAGTTTCGGCAGCGTGGCGCCCCTGGGTTCGGGGCGCGGCATCATCGTGACGGACCGGGCCAAGAACCTGAAGCGGATCCGTCTCATCCTGGACGAACTCGACACCGGCACCCTCTCGGCCGAAACGGTCTTGAAGACCTACAGCCTCAAGCACGCCGCGGCCGGCGACGTGCAGAAGGTCATCGAAGACCTCTTCGCCTCGGCCGCCCAGATGCTCTCGAAGATGCGGTACATCCGCGACAAGAACGGCCGCATGGTCCGCAATCCGAACTACGGCAAACCGAGCCCGAAGGGAGAAGAGGACCTGGTCGTGACGGCGGACGCGCGGACGAACACGCTGTTCCTGGCGGGGCCGGGCGAGAAGATCGCCCTGGCCGAGCAGGTCGTCGAGCAACTCGATTCCATCTCGCCCGAGCAGACGGGCGACATGCGCGTCTTCGACCTGAAGAACGCCCGCGCCGAGGACCTCGCCAACACCGTCAAGCAGTTGCTGCCAGACGACCGGGACGGCCGCCGCTGGCCCCCCGGCCGGGGGGATTCCGGCATGGGATCCCGCGTCGTGGCCGACCCGAACACGAACCGCCTCATCGTGACCGCGTCGCTCGACCAGATGGCCCGCATCGAAGAGATCATCCAGACGCTCGACCAGGCCAGCGAGGAAGTGGGCGGCATGCGGGTCTTCCGCCTCAAGGTAGCCGACGCCCGGCAACTAGCCGAGGTCGTGTCCCACGCCGTCCGCCGCGGCGGTGACCGCCGCCGCCGGGACCGGTCCGCCATGGGCTCCGCCGTCAGCGCCGATTCGCGTACCAACAGCCTCATCGTCTCCGGCAACGCCGCCGACATCCAGCGGGCCGAACAACTCATCACGGAACTCGACCGCCCGCTCGACGCCCAGGCCCGCGACGTCCACGTTGTCCCGCTGAAGGCCGGCGACGCCGACGACATCGCCGACGCCCTGAACCGCATGCTCAGCCACAGCGGCGGGGGCGACGGCCGGCGCACGGCCGGGCCCGTCCACGTCGCCGCCGAGGACGACACGAACACGCTGTTCATCTCCGCCGGGCCGGAGGACTGGCCCCGCGTCCAGAAGATCCTCGACGACCTCGAAGCCTCCGTCGCACCGCAGGCCACGTCCACCACGCGGATGCTTCCGCTCGCGCACGCCGACGCCGACGACGTGGCGCGCTCGCTCAACGAAATCTACCGCCCCAAGATGATGGCAAAGGCCCGGATGAACCGCGGCGAACCGTTCGTGCCGGTCATCATCGCCGCTTCCGAGCAAAGCAACGCCCTCATCGTGTCGGGGCCGGACGACGAGCAAGAGACCATTGCGGAACTCGTCCAGTCCATGGACACGCCCGAGACGGAGGCGGCCGAGAAGGTCCACGTCGTCCAACTCAAGGACGGCGACGCCGTCCGCATCGCCGACACGCTGCGCGATCTCCAGCCGCGAGGCGACGACCGGGCGGTCATCCGCGGCGACGCCGACAGCAACACGATTCTCGTCCGCGCCTCAGACGAGGCGCTGCAGGGCATCAAGGCCCTCATCGACGAACTCGACCGCACCATCACGACGAGCGGCGGGCTCCAGGCGTTCCGCCTGAAAGTCGCCGACGCCGAGCAACTCGTCGGCATCCTCCGCAGCGCCCTCTCGCAGCGGCGGGGCGAGCGGCGGTACGACGAGGGCGGGCCGGTCGTCACCGCCGATTCCCGGACCAACAGCCTGCTGGTCTCCGGCACGGCGGCGGACATCCAGACGGCCCGGCAACTCGTCGAACAACTCGACCACGCGCCGGAGCGCGAGGCCCGCGAGATTCACGTCGTCCCCCTCGAGACCGGCGACGCCGACGACATCGCCAACGCCCTGAACCGCATGCTGACCCACTCGGCGGCGGGCGGCCGGCGGACCGCCGGCACCGTCCACGTGGCCGCCGAGGACGACACCAACACCCTTTTCATCTCGGCCGCACCCGACGACTGGGCCGCCATCGAGAAGATGCTAAAGGAACTGAAGGCCTCGGCCGCCCCGCACCAGATGGCGACGACGCGGCACCTCAAACTCCAGCACGCCGAGGCCGAGGAGGTGGCCCGGACGCTCCGTCAACTCTACGCCGCGGAGGAATCCTCCAGCCGGTATCGCAACCGGTACCGCCGACGCGCCACCCGCGACGGCCGGTCCGTCCCCGTCACAATTGCCGCCAACGAGCGGACGAACAGCCTGCTCATCTCCGCCTCGGACGAGGACCAGCAGACCATCGGCGAGATGATCCAGGCCCTGGACGTGTCAAAGGAGAAAGGCACCGCCCCGGTACGGATCATCCGCCTCGCCTCGGCCGACGCCGACAAACTCGCCGAGACGCTGCGCGCGGCGCTGCCGAAACGGACCGAACCCGGCGCCGAGCCGGTCGTCATCCAGGCCGACAGCCGGGCGGGCGCCCTGCTCATCCGCGCGCCGGAGGCCGAGCGGAAGCGACTCGAGGAAATGATCGCCACGCTCGACGAGGCCACCCAGGCGCAGGTCCGCGAAACCCGGATGATCGAACTGAAGCACACGGCCGCGTCGAAACTGGCCCGGATGTTCAGCCAGTTGTACGCCGCGGGTTCGTCCGGGTCGTCCTACAGCCGGTATGCCTCCCGCCGCAGCGACGAGGCGGGCGGGGTCGTCGTGGCGGCGGCGCCCGGCGACAAGACGCTCGTCGTCGAGGCCCCTCGCCGCAAGATGCAGGAGATCGCCGACCTCGTGACCTCGCTCGACGTCGAGGAAGCGACCGACGGCATCCAGGTGCGGACCTACTGGATGGAGGATTCCGATGCCGAGGACCTGGCCCGGTCGCTGGCCCGCCTGATGGCGGAGCAGCGCGACTCGGCCGCCGCCGGCGAGCCCCGGGCCCGCTTCGAGGCCGACGAGGGCACCAACCAACTCATGGTGGCCGCCACCGCCGAGCAGTTCAAGACGATCGAGCAACTCATCGAGAACCTCCAGGCACGCGTCCAAGTGGCCCAGGAGATGAAGACGTTCCACCTGAAGGCCGCCAAGGCCGACGAGGTCGTCCAAGTGCTTCGGACAATGCTGCTGGAACGGGATGACAACGGGGACGGGGAGGGGCGGCGCCGGGCCGAACCGGAGGCCGTCCGCCTCGCCTCCGTCGATGAGACGAACGACGTGGTCGTCCGCGCCCCGCCGGACCAACTCGCCCTGGCCGTCCAACTCATCGAGATGCTCGACACCGAGGCCGCGGGGGCAAAGACCTCCGTCGTCATCGTGCCGCTGAAGAACGCCCAGGCAACGGGCCTCGCCCAGTCGCTGACGGAAGTCCTCTCGTCCGAGCAGGCCTCCTCCCGGTCCAGCCGCTACCGCCGCTACCGCCGGTCCTCCGGATCGGACAAGGACCGCGTCACGGTGACGGCCGAGCCGAACTCGAACAGTCTGCTGGTGCGCGGCCCGGCGGAGGAGATTCCGGCCGTCGTCGAGATGATCCGGGAACTCGACGCCGGCTCCACCGGGATGGGCGCCGAGGTCCGCGTCTACCCGCTGGAGAACAGCGAGCCGTACGAACTCGTCCAGTCGCTGCGGAGCCTGTTCCGGGACATGCTCCGCCACGAATCGGAGCGCCGTGGGGGCGATGCGGAGATCCCCTTCAGCGTGGCGGCCGACGCCCGGACCCGCAGCCTGGTCGTTTCGACGACGCCGGCCCACTTCACGCTGGTCGAGCAGATCCTGGAGAGCCTGGACAAGGCCCCCGCCGCCCCCGAGGCGGACGTCCAGTACATCTGGCTCGAAAACGCCGACGCCACAGCCGTGGCCGACCAACTCAACGCCATGTACGAGGACCACAAGGGCACCAGGCCGGTCATCGCGGCCGATGAGTTCTCCAACTCCCTGACGGTCATCGCCAAGGACGAGGAACTGAAGGTCATCGAGCCGATCGTGGCGAAACTGGACGAGGCGTCCGGCACGGGCCGGCGCATCCGCGTCGTGCCGCTCATGGACGTGCAGGCCGGCCGGATGGCCGACCTCCTCCGCACCGTCTACAAGCAGTTGACGGGCAACGAGGTCCGCATCACCAGCGAGCGGCCGAAGACGCCCGTCGGCGCACCCGGGCCGTCGGGCGCGAGCGGTCCCCCTGCCCCGGCCGGCGCGGGCGAAACCGAGTCGGACACACAGGCGGAGGCATCGGGCGCCAACGCGAAGCCTGAAATCGAGGCCGAAGACGCGGTAGCACCCGCCGAACCGGCCGAAACGCCAGACAACGCTGCCGAGACCGAGCCGATGGCGGCGGACGACGCCGGCGAGGCAGCATCGAAGTCCCCCGTCACCATCGCCGTGGACGAGGCCACGAACTCGCTCATCCTGTCGGGCAGCCGGCAGGAGGTGGAGTACCTGGAGAGCCTGATCGATGAACTCTCGCTGACCGCCATGGACGTGGCGGCGGAGTTCCGGTCGTTCAAGATCGAGAAGGCCGATCCGCAATCGGTCGCGCGCACGCTCGACGAACTGTTCAACCCGAAGCCGAAACCGCTGCCGAAGGACTACAAGGGCGCGCCGCCGCCCAGCCCGCCCCCGGTCATCAGCGTCGTGTCCGACCTGCGAACGCGCCTGGTCATCGTCCGGGCCAAGCCCGTGGACTTCCAGGCCGTCGAGGACCTCGTCAAGCAACTCGACCAGGTGCCGACCATCGTCAGCGAGGTCCGCATCTTCCACCTGAAACACACGACCGCCAAGGACGTGGCCGAGAACCTCCAGGACCTCTTCCAGCGGGCGGCCCAGCAGCGGACCGCGCCCCAGAAGCAGCCCCAGAAGAAGCAGCCGCAGGGCAAGGCCAAGCGCCCCACGCCCCAGAAGCAGCGGGCCGAGATGATCCGCGAGGTCCTCGAGCTCAGGACCGACGAGGGCGTCACCCAGGTCGACCTCGCGAGCATGGTCAACGTCTCGGCCAACGAACCGACCAACTCGGTCATCGTCACCGCCCCGGCCGACGCCATGGGCATCGTGGCCGACATCGTCGAGGAACTCGACCAGTCCGCCCAGGGGGCGACGCCGTCGGTGCGCCTGTACCCGATCGCGCACGGCGACGTGGTGCCCATGGTCAAGGAACTGCGGGAAGTCTTCGCCGAGGACCGCAAGCGCCGGGGCAAACCGTCGCCGGACGTCGTCATCACCGGCGACGAGGCGGCCCGCACCGTCGTCGTCTCGGCCCCCGCCGAGGAGCACGAACGCATCGGCGAGGTCATTCGGGAACTCGACCGGGCCCAGGCGGCCGGCGCCGTCGCCGTCCAGGTCTACCGGCTGGAGAACGCCGACGCCACCACCGTCGCCGCCGCCCTCACGGAGACCGTCAAGCGGGCCGGCAAGGACGCACGGGGCGGGCCGGGCGAGGTCCGCATCTCCGCCGACCGCAGCGGCAACTCCGTCGTCGTCCGCGCCGCCGCCGAGGACCACGAGCGCATCGGCCGACTCATCCAAGACATGGACACCGTCCCCGAGGCGGTCATCAGGACCTACGCCGTCAAGAACGCCCAGGTCCAGACGGTGGTGGAGGCCTTGAAGGAAGTTTTCGCCTCGCGCACCGGACGGGCCGCCGGGGCCGGGCGCGGGCCCGCGAAGGAACAGGTCGCCATCAGCGGCGACGAGGCCGGACGCCTGGTCGTCGTCTCCGCCCCCGAGGCCACGCACACGCTCGTCAAGAAGGTCATCGACGAAATCGACTCCGCCCAGAGCCAGGAGCAGGTCGTCGTCAAGGTGTACCGCCTGAAACACGCCGGGGCCGACGACGTGGCCGAGGCTCTTCAGAGCACGCTCCAGCAGGCGTCCTCCGGGGGGGGCAGCAGCGGATGGTCCCCCTGGCGCCGGTATCAGCCGCGCCAGGCGGCGACGGGGCAGATTCGCATCAATCCCGATGAGTCGAGCAATTCGCTCATCGTGCGCGCCAGCGCCCCGGACCACGAGCGCATCGAGGCACTGCTCAAGGACCTGGACGTGGCCCAGGCCTCGCAGTACGCCGTCCGCCTCATTCCCCTCCGAAACGCGGACCCGGACGAGGTGGAAAACGTGCTGGAACGGGTGTTCGAGAGCGGCACCCGCCGCCGCTGGGGCGCCCCGGCGCCGCGCGAGTCGGTCGTCATCGAGGCCAGCGCCGACGCCTCCATGATCGCCGTCCGCGCCGACGACGAGACGTTCGAGAAGATCGAAGCGCTCGTCAAACGGATGGACGAGGCGAGCACGGGGACGGACCTCGCGCCGACGCTCATCCCGCTGAAGTTCGCCAAGGCCGCCGCCGTCGCCGAGGCCGTCGGCGACGCCTTCCGGGCCGGCCGGGGCACCCGGCGCGGCACGAGCGCCCAGGACCGCGTCTCGGTGGTGGCCGAGCCCGGCTCCAACAGCCTCATCGTGACGGCCAACGCCGAGAACCTGGAGAAGGTCCGCGGGCTGCTCGCGAAACTCGACACCAAGGAAAGCGGCGGGGTGACGTCCGAGATGCTCCGCCTCGAGAACGCCCGGGCCGAGGACGTGGCCCCCGTGCTCCAGGAAATGGCCGAGGCCGCCTCCGGCGGAACGACGCGAAGCCGCTGGTCCGCCGCCGGCGCCGCCGCCCGGCCGTCGGTCGCCGTCTCGGCCGAGAAAGGCTCCAACACGCTGGTCGTCTCGGGTCCCGCGGCCGACGTCGAACGCATCCTCGGCATGGCTCGCAACCTGGACCAGGCCACCTCCGGCACGGCGTCGAGCGTGCACGTCATCCAACTGGAGAACGGCGAGGCGCCGGACGTCGCCACCATGATCCAGGACCTGTACCGGCAGCAGTACCTGCTGGCGATGCGGCAACAGCGGAGCATCGAACCGCTCGCCGTCTCCGCCGACGCCCGGGCCAACGCCCTCGTCCTGGCCGCCGGCGACGAAATGTTCAAGCAGGTCTCCGAATGGGTGAAGCAGATCGAGACGATGCAGCCGGTGCGCGGCACGCTTCGGATCATCAACCTGAAACACGCGGACCCGGCGGAGGTGGAGGCGGCGATCCAGCGGCTGTTCGGCGAGGAGGCCGGCCGCTCCGCCGTCCCCGTCCGTCGGCGAACGCCGGCGCGGGGCCGTCGCGGGCCGCGCGGCGCGCCCGGCCCGGCGGGGCCGGCCGGGCCTGCCGGCCGCGTCGAGACGACCGTCCTGCCGCAGCAGAAATCCATTCTGATCAACGCCTCGGACGAGGACTTCGAGGCCATCAGGCAACTGGCCGAGGCCCTCGACGAGGCCGCCGCCGACGCCCGCCGCCAGTTCGAGGTCTTCGCCCTTGAGCACACGAGCAACACGAAAATCGCGACGGCCCTGGGGGCGCTGTACCGCCAGGCCGCCGCCACCCAACCCGAGGACCAGGTCACCGTCACGGCGCTGCCCGACACGAACGCGGTGGTCGTCTCGGCAACCGCGGCCCGGCTGGAGGAGGTGGGCCACCTGATCGAGCAGTTGGACCGCGAGGAGATCGCTCCGCAACTGGAGTTCCGCATCGTCCAACTCCAGAACGCCCAGCCGACCAAGGTCCTGCCGATTCTCGAGCAGATGCTCACCCAGGTCCGTCAGACCCGGCCGGACGAGCCCGTCGACGTCCAGGCCGACGAGCGGACCCGCTCGATCATCGTGACGGCGCGCGGGACGATGTTCGAGCAGGTCGAACGCATCATCCAGACGCTGGACCAGCAGCCGGCGTTCGCCGGCGCGGACGTGCTCATCATCCCCCTCAAGAAGGCCGACGCCACCCGCCTGGCCCAGGTCCTCAGCAACATGCTCCGCCCCAGCCCGGCCACCCAGATCACGCCCGAGGCGCGGGCGCTGCAGGAACAGGTCCGCCTGCTCCAGGTCAAGAGCGCCGACGGCCGCAAGATCCCCGAACTCGACCTCACCCAGCCGATCAAGATCACGGCCGACCCGGTCATCGCCGGCCAGCAGGGCGCCAACGCCCTGCTCATCTCCTCCACGCCCGACAACCTGAAGGCGATGGCCGCCATCGTCGACGTCCTCGACACCGTCCCGGTGGCCGAGGGCACCCGCGTGCGCGTCGTCCACCTGAAAAACGCCGACGCGGCGTCCGTCCGCGACATCCTGGCCGACATCTTCGAGAAGGGCGAGCGTCTGGCCGGCAAGCCCGAGTCCAGCATCGAGGGCCGGGCCGAGCCCGAGAGCATGAGCGGCAAGGCGCTGACGAACCCGCTGAACGTGTCGGCGGACCCGCGGACGAACTCGCTGGTCCTCAGCGGCGTGGAGGAATCGCTCGCCCTGGCGGACATCATCATCGCCGACCTCGACCGCGACGCCGGCGCCCTGGTGACCGAGGTCCGCCTGTTCCGCCTGAAGCACGCCTCGGCGGAGCGCCTGGCCCCGATGCTCGAGGCCGTCTTCGCCGAAACCCAGGCCACCCCGCCCGGTGCGGAGGGCCTGCGGACCCAGGTCACGCGCCTGCGAACCGTCCTGAAGGACAAGATCGGCCACGTCACCGAACGGGCCAAGGCCCGCGAGGCCCTCAGCATCCAGGCCGACCCGACGACCAACATCATCGTGGTGGCGGCCCGGAGCGACGTCATGCCGCTCATCGCCGACGTGGTCGACACGATGGACGTGCCGGGGGCGGGGTCGCTGACGGCGGTCCGCATCTTCCCGCTCGAAAACGCCGACGCCACCCGCCTGAAAGACCTGATCGACGGCCTGTACGCCGGCCCGAACGCCCAGTTCGTCCGGCCGGAGGACGTGCCCACCGTCACCGTCGACACGCGCACGAACGCGCTGGTCGTCTCGGCGAGCGAGAGCACGTTCGTCATGATCGATACGCTCATGAAGCGGCTGGACGCCGAGCAGCCGATCGAACTCCGCGAGATCCGGCTCGTGAACCTGAAGAACGCCGAGGCGGCCTCGCTGGCCCCGGTGCTCCAGGAGATGATGGACGCGCGGGTCCAGCGTCTGGAGACGCTCGGGGCGGCCGACGCCGAGGCCCTCCGCATGATCATCGCCGCCGATGAGCGGAGCAACAGCCTCATCGTCGGCGGGTCCGCCGAGGGGTTCAAGATCGTCGAGGGCCTCGCCGCCCAACTCGACGGGGCCAGCCCGGCCATCAGCGGGCAGATCCAGATCCTCCCCCTCGAGCACGCCAATGCGGGCACCCTGAGCGAATCGCTCGCCAACCTCTTCGACGAGCGGTACGCCGCCGCCCGCACCGAGGACGTCCGCCGGCAGAAACCCGTCATCCTACCGGACCTGCGGATCAATGCCCTCCTCGTCGCCGCCAACGCCGACGACTCCAAGATCCTGAAAAGCCTGCTCGAGAAACTCGACGTGGAACTGACGGACCCGTCCGTGCGGCTCACCGTCCTGCCGCTGCGGTTTAACGATGCCGGCATCGTGGGGCCGACGCTGGAGGACCTGTTCGCCTCGCGCCTGGAGAGCATGACGCCGCCCGGTCAGGAGCCCATGCCGCAGGACCGGGTGGACGTCGCCATCGACGCCCTCTCCAACTCGCTCATCATTTCGGCGAGCAAGGAGAACCTGGGCCTCATCCAGGACCTCTTGAAGAAGGTGGACGTGGCGCCGCCCGACGAGACCGGCATCGTCCGCCTGTACCCGCTGAAGACGGCGGACGCCCAGCGGGTGGCCACCATGCTCGAAGGCCTCGTCAGCCAGGGGTTCTACAAGCCCGGCGTCATCCTGGCGGGCGACAGCACGCTCGTCCAGGCCCGCGAGAAAGTTGCCATCGCCGTCGACGTCCGGACCAACGTGCTGATCGTCTCGGCCAGCAAGGAGAACTTTGCGGTCATCGAGGAGATCATCCGCACGGTCGACTCCTCGGAGGACTTCTCGGTCCTGGGGGACATCCGCCTGTTCACCCTCGAGAACGCCGACGCCACCCGCCTGGCCCCGACGCTCCAGCAACTTTTCGACGCCAAGCGCCAGGCCGAGGTCGAGGCCGGCAGCGCCGGACGCATGCTCCCCGTCAGCGTCATCCCCGACGGCCGCACCAACACCCTGCTCGTCACCGGCAGCCGCGAGAGCCTCAGAGCCCTGGAGGTCATGATCCAGGACCTCGACGCCGAGCAGGTGCTGGCGGCCAACGAGTTCAAGGTGTTCTACCTCGAGAACGCCACGGCCACGGTCCTCCAGCCCACCCTGGAACAGGTCTTCACCCAGCGGGTGACGCGCGGCGAGGCGCCCGCGCCGGTCACCGTCGTCTCCGAGCCGCGCACCAACGCCCTGCTCGTCTCGGGCAGCCCGGACGACCTGCGGCTGGCCGAATCGCTCATCGAGCGGCTCGACGCCAAGCCCGACCGTCCCGGCACGGCCGTTCGGGTCTTCGCCCTGAAGAAGGGCGACGCCACCCAGGTGGCCGAGACCCTCCGCACGCTGTACGAGCAGCCCGGCGCCGCGGGCGCCACCGTCGGCATCAGCATCGACGAGCGGATCAACGCCATCCTCGTCTCGGCCGGGCCGGCGGACCTCGAGCGCATGGAGCAACTCGTCGATGAACTCGACACCGACTCGGTGCCCCGCGTGACCGAAATCCGCGTCTTCACCCTGAAGAACGCCGACGCCGCGGAACTGGCCCAGATCCTGAACGATGCGCTCAACCAGAAGCCGGACCCGCTGACCGAGGCCAGCCCGAACCGGCAGGCGCTGCTGCAGTTCATCTCGCGGACCGAGGACGGGGCCGAGGAGGTCGCCAGCGCCCTGCAGGAGGGCGTGCTCATCACACCCGATACGCGGACGAACTCGCTGGTCATCTCCGCCCCGACGGAGAACATGCGGCTGCTGGAGAAACTCGTCCGGGCCATGGACGACACCCAGCCGCGCACCGCCGAGATCCGCGTCTTCACGCTCGTCAACTCCGACGCCCGGGCCATGGCCCAGGTGCTGAGCGAACTGTTCCGCATGGGCCAGACGGCCGCCGACCGCCAGGCCGTCGAGTACCGCCTCGTGCCCGAGCCGGGGGCCGGGGGCCGGGAGGGAGGCACGCCGGCCCGCGTCGGGTCCGCCCAGGACGCCGCCCTCACCGTCACCGTCGACGTCCGCACGAACAGCCTGCTGGTGGGCGGGACGCGCCACTACGTGCACCTGGCGAGCGAGGTCATCCAGGAACTCGACCAGAGCACCGCCTCGGAGCGGCTGACCGAGGTCTACCGCCTCCGCAACGCCCAGGCGGCCGACATCGAGACCGCCGTCAGCAGTTTCCTCGATCAGGAACGCACGGTGCTCGAGGAGTCCCTCGGGGGGGAGACGGGCGGCACCCTGCCGTTCCTCCTTGAACGCGAGGTCGCCATCGTGGCCGAGTCCGCGTCGAACACGCTGCTCCTTTCGGCGAGCCCCCGCTACTACCAGGTCATCGCCGACATGATCGAGGAACTCGACCGCCCGCCGCCCCAGGTCCTCATCCAGGTGCTCCTGGCCGACGTGACCATCGACGACACCGAGGAATTCGGCATCGAGTGGAACGTCCAGGAACGCTGGCGCAGCCACGACGTCTTCGGCGGCACGGCGCCCGCCTTCTCGGCCTCCGCCGGGCTCACGCTGAACCCGGGGTTCACCGTCTCGGTCACCGGCGGCGACGCCAACTTCCTCCTCCGCGCCATCGAGGCCCAGGGCCGCGTTGAAATCCTCAGCCGGCCGCAGGTCCTCGCCACCGATAACCAACTCGCCACCATCAACATCGGCCAGCGCGTCCCCTTCATCACCAACAGCCGCATCACCGACGACGGCACCACCGTCAATACCATCCAGTACGAGGACGTGGGCATCATCCTGAACGTCACGCCCCGCATTACGCCCGACGGATTCGTCCGCATGGAGGTCAACCCCGAGATCAGTTCCATCGACGATTCCACCGTGCCCATCAGCGAAAACGTCAACGCCATTATCGTCAACAGCCGGTCCGCCGAAACGACCGTCACGGTGCAGGACGGCCATACCATCGTGGTGGGCGGCCTCATCCGCACCACCGACCGCGACCGCGTCAACAAGGTCCCCGTCCTCGGCGACATGCCGCTCCTCGGCAACCTCTTCCGTTCCACCCGCAAGGTAAAGGAACGCGCCGAACTGCTCATCATCCTGACGCCCACGATCCTCCAGAACACCGAGGACGTGGACGCCAAGACCGACAGCGAAGTCCGGCGGCTCGACCTGCTGCGGGCCTCGCACGACGGCGGGGTCCGGCAAAAGACGCTGGAGACCTACGGCGAGGAACTGTTCGACGAATTCCGCCTCCAGAGCCGCCCGGGCGAGGCGCCCGCCGACGCCGACCGCTTGCCCCCGGACGACGCCGCCGAACCCCCGGAGGAGACGGGCGCCCGCGGCCAGCCCGAGCCGCCCGCCGAGGCCGCCGACGCCGAGGAGGCGCGACTCGCCATCCCCGCCCGACGGGAAGACCCCGCGCCATGAGCCGCGCCGCCGCCAGCCTCGCCCTCGCCGCCTGCCTCCTGGCGGTCGGCTGCGGTGCCGACGGCGGCCGCGGCACGGTCCCCGTGACGCCCCCGCCGCCCGTCGACCGCGTCGACGCCCTGGAACTCTGGGCCAGTCCCCCCGCCGCCGTCAACTGGGACGACTCGCCCGGCCCGGACGGCGTCCAGGTGCGGCTGTACCTGTTCCAGACGGTGCGACCGCAGCCGGTCCTGGTAAACGGCACGATCGAATTCCGCCTCTACGCCGGCCGGGTAAACCGCGGGGGCGACCCCGGCGCCGAACCGCTCAAGGTCTGGACGTTCGCCAGCGACGACCTGGCGGTCCGCCGGTTCCGCAGCCTCGTGGGCTGGGGCTACGCCACGCGGCTCGGCTGGGGCGGCGAGCGGCCGGAGGCCTCGGTCGTCTCGGTCCAGGCCATCTACCGACCGCCCGAGGGGCCGGCGGTGGCCGGCGCGCCGGCCGCCATCGCGATGCCCGCCCCGCCGAAGACCGGCCCCCGTCGGAGCCTCCTCGGCCAAAGTCCCGCCGCCGAGGCCGTTGCACGCCGGGAGGCCGCGCGGCCCCTCGCGTTCCGGCACGAGGCCATCGACGCCGACCCACCGGGCCGCCAGCACACCTTCACGCTTGTAAGCGACGTGAGCGGCGACGGACGCCCCGACGTCCTCGTCGGGTGCAAACGCGGATCGGAACACCTGGCCTGGTACGAGAACCCGTCCTGGCAACGGCATCCGATGGCCGAGGCGCCCGGCCTCGACGGCCCCGCCTTCCCGCTCGACGTGAACCGTGATGGCCGGACCGACGTCGTCGCCGGCCGCCACACCGGCGGCGCCGAACTCTACTGGTTCGAGCACCCCGAGACCCCCACCGATCCCTGGCCGCGACACCTCATTGAGAACCGCTTCGATATCGTACGCGGCCTGGCCGTCGACGACCTCGACGGCGACGGCGCCCCGGAGATCCTGCTCCTGGCCGGCAAGGTGGGCTCGCTGCTGGCGTATACGATTCCCGGCGAGCCGGGCGAGGGCCCCTGGCCGATCAAGGTGCGCCGCGAGGTCGTCGACGGCCTCGGCACCGCCCAGGGCCTGGCGGTGGCCGACCTCACCGGCGACGGGCGCCGCGATGTCGTTGCCGGACCGTTCATCTGCCGCTCCACACCCGGCGGCAAGGCATGGAAAGCCCACCGGTACGCCGGCACGCTCGAGGTGACCGAGGTCGCGACGGCGGACCTGGACGGCGACGGGCGGCAGGAGGTGGTGGCCTGCGAAGGGGACCGTGCGGACGGTCGCCTCGTCTGGTTCAAGGGCCCCGCCTGGACGCCGCACCCCCTGGGCGAGGGGCTCTTCCACCCGCGAACGCTTGCCGTGACCGACTTCGACGGCGACGCCCGGCCGGACATCCTCGTCGCCGAGATGGACCTCGGCCGGCACCAGGCCCCCCGGATGCTCCTCTTCCACAACCTGGGCGGCGGGCGCTTTCAGAAAACCCGCGTCGGCCTGGGCGTCCCGACGCATCGGGCCGCCGCGGCCGACGTGGCCGGCGACGGGCGGCCGGACATCGTCGGCGCCGCCTACGGCCCCGCCGGGCACGTGGACCTGTGGGTGAACGTGCCCGCGCCCTCCGGCGACCGCTCTCCGTCCACCACCCCCACCCCCTCCGCCTCCAGGGCGCCGACGGCGCCCGGCGCGCGTTGACGCCGGGCACCCGGCGCGGCGGCCTGCTTCCGCTTTTACCCTGCGGCCTTGACAGCCGCGCCTCTTTACAGTACTATTCCGAGTGAAGCGGTTGGGTATAGCCTTGCGCCCGGCCTGCGAACCCGTTGTTGGTCGGCGACGCGGCGAGATCCGTCGGCCGGCGCATTGTCCCGCCGAATGAGAGTTCCAATCCGCCAGGGGGCGATCATGAATCCCACACAGACCCGTCCGACGCATCGGCCGCCCGAGACACGTGCCCTCCCCGTCGAGCGCCTCATGGAGGAGGACGTCTTCGATCTCGTCGACCGTCTCACGTTCAAGGAGAAGGTCGACCGCTCGCTCGGGCTCCTCGAAGCGGCCCGCAACGACTTCGGCGACGGACTCGTCGTGGCGAACAGCCTCGGCACGGGCGTCGTGTGGCACCTGGCCAAGCGGGTCGACCCGAACATCGCCGGCTTTACGGTCCTCACGCCGCACGCCTTTCCGGAGACGGAGCGGCACCTGGCGCGGGTCCGCGCGCGGTATCCGGAACTGGCGGTCTACCGGGCCGAGGCCGACGTGCCGGACGACCTCCACGAGACGGACCCCGACCGGTGCTGCCGGGTGCTGAAGGTGGAACCCACGCGTCGGGCGATCCGCGAGTTGGGGGCCCGGTGCCTCGCCTCGGGACTGCGGTGCACCTCCGGCCGGCGGGGGGCGGGCTTGGCGGAAGTCGAGGACCGCGGCGACGGTCTGCTCCGCCTGTACCCGATCCTCCTCTGGCACGAGGCCGAGGTCTGGAAGTACGCCGCCCTGAACGGCGTCCTCGTCAACCCGCTGTACGCCGAGGGGTACCGCTCGCTCGGCTGCGCCCCCTGCACGCGTGTGACCGCGGCCGGCGAGGCCGAACGCGCCGGCCGGTGGATCGGCACGAGCAAGTGCGGCGGGGAGTGCGGGATCCATACCAAGCCTCTGAAATACGAGGACGGCGCAGGCATCTGACCGGTCCCGGCCGGACAGCGGCACGATTATCACGCCGCCTTGAAGCGGCAAGACCCAAGCGGCTACGATGGACGATACGCGGGCCGGACGGCGCAGCGACGGCCGGTCAGCGGGGGTCAGCCGGGGAGGGCCAGCGTGAAGCAACCGACGATCGGCGTCGTCCTCGTGACACTCCTCTTGGCCGGTTGTGCCACACAGGCGGAACGCGACCTCCGCGCCAGCGCCCGCGAGGTCGAGCAGTCGTACCGGTACCGTCCGGCGGCGCGGGCGGCGGCAGAACCCGTCGGGCCCCTCCCCTCCCTGGACGCCGAGGCCGGGCTCTCGGACTACCTCGCGTACGCGGCCCTGGGGAACCCCGGCTTGGAGGCGGCGTTCTATCGGTGGCGGGCGGCGCTGGATCGCATCCCGCAGGCCCGGGCCCTGCCGGACCCGGTGTTCACCTACCGGTACTACATCCGGGAGGTGGAGACCCGCGTGGGGCCGCAGCGGCAGGCGCTGGGGATGTCGCAGACGGTGCCGTGGCCGGCCAAACTCGAGCACCGGGCCGGCGAGGCCGCCGAGGCCGCCCGCGCCGCCCATGCGCGGTACGAGGCCGCCAAACTCCGCCTCTTCCACCGCGTCAAGCAGGCGTACTACGAGTATTACTATCTCAAACGGGCCATCGACCTGGTCCGACGGAACCGGCAACTCGTCGAGTACCTGGAGGGCGTGGCGCGGACCCGGTACAAGGCCGCCGCCAGACACCCCGACGTCATCCGGGCCCAGGTGGAACTGGGGAAACTCGACGACCGCCTGCGGGCGCTGGAGGCTCTTCGGGAGCCGTCCGCCGCCCGGCTGAATGCGGCCCTCGGACGCCCGACCCTGGAACCGGTTCCCTGGCCCGAGACCCCGCCCGAACGCCCCGTCCGGGCGAGCGACGAGGAACTCCTGGCCTGGCTCCGCGAATCGAATCCCGAACTCCAGGCCCTGGACCGCGAAATCGACCGGACGGAACGGGGCATCCGTCTCGCACGCCAGTCGTATTACCCGGACATGACTCTTGGCATCTCGTTCATCGACACCGACGAGGCCCTCATGCCGGGTACCCGGGACAGCGGCAAGGACCCCGCCATCGCCACGCTCGGCGTCACGGTGCCGGTGTGGCGCGAGAAGTACGACGCGGCCGTCCGCGAGGCCCGCAACCGGCACTTCGACGCCGTCAAGGAACGGGCCGACCGCGAGAACCGTTTGGCGGCCGACGTCAAAATGGCCCTGTACGAATTCCGAGACGCGGTCCGCAAGATCGACCTGTACCGCGACACGCTCGTGCCGAAGGCGCGCCAGTCGCTGAAGGCGACGGAGGCGGCGTTCCGGGCGGGCAACGCGAACTTCGTGGACCTCGTGGACGCCGAACGGGTCCTGCTGGAATTCGAACTGGCTTACGAGCGGGCGCTGGCGGACCACGCCGTCCGCCGGTCGGAACTGGAGATGCTGGTCGGCCGGCCGATGCCGCCCGCCGCACCCGAGGTCCCTGTCGACCCGGATGACGGGTCGGCGGACCTTCCCGCCGAACCGGAAATCACCGAACCGAACGTGCCTGAAAAAGATGCCGGATGAATCGCCACACATGGACGTGCATGCTGTCGCTGAAGGCCGACCCGGGCGGCGATCTACCCAAGTAAAGGAGCCGGGCCCATGGCGGAACCTGTCCCGAAACGCGCACGCGCCGTCCTGAAACGGCTGGGTCTGGCAGCGGGGGCGGTCGTGGCAGTCGCCCTGGCCTTCGCCGCCGGCTACGCCGTGCGCTGGGGGGGCCGCCCCGCGACTCCCGTAGTGGCAGGCGGGCCGTCGGAGGCGGATGCCCCCTCCACCACCTGGACCTGCTCCATGCATCCGGAGATACGCCAGCCCGAGCCCGGCCCGTGTCCGAAGTGCGGGATGGACCTCATCCCGGTCTCCGAGGACACCGGCGGCGGGGGCAAGCGCCGCCTCACCGTCACGCCCGAGGCGCGGAAACTGATGGAGATCCAGACCGCGCCGGTCGAACGGCGGTTCCCGACGGCCGAGATTTGGCTGGTCGGCAAGGTGGCCTACGATGAGACCCGCGTCCAGGACATCACCGCGTGGGTGGCCGGCCGCCTCGATCGCCTGTTCGTCGATTACACCGGCGTGCAGGTCAACCAGGGCGACCACATGATGTATCTGTACAGCCCGGACCTGCTGACCGCCCAGGAGGAACTGCTCCAGGCCCTGAAGGCCCGGCGGGACCTCGAGGCCAGCGACGTGACCGTCATGCGCGAGACCGCCGACGCCACCGTCGAGGCCACGCGGGAGAAACTCCGCCTCTGGGGCCTTACGCCGGAGCAGATCCGGGCAATCGAGGAGCGCGGCACGCCGTCGGACCACATGACGATCTACGCCCCGGCCGGCGGTACGGTCGTCGGCCGCCACGTCGAGGAGGGCCAGTACGTCCAGACCGGCACCCGCATCTACACCATCGCCGACCTCTCCCGCGTCTGGGTCAAACTCGACGCCTACGAGGCGGACCTGGCGTGGCTGCGGTACGGCCAGGAGGTGGCCTTCTCGAGCGTCGCCCACCCCGGCGAAACGTTCCTCGGGCGGATCGCCTTCATCGACCCCGTCCTGACCGAGAAGACCCGGACCGTCCACGTGCGGGTCAACGCGCCGAACCCGGACCGCCGGTTGAAGCCGGCCATGTTCGTCCGGGCGGTGGTCCGAGCCCGCGTGGCCGCCGGCGGCCGCGTCATGGACCCCGACCTGGTCGGCAAGTGGACGTGCCCGATGCATCCCGGCGTCATCAAGGCGGAAGCGGACGCATGCGACATCTGCGGCATGGACCTCGTGCCGACCGAGTCGCTCGGCACCGCACCGGTCCGGCCGGAGACGTCGGCCAGGCCGCTGGTCATTCCGGCCTCGGCCGCGCTCGTCACCGGGAAGCGGGCGGTGGTGTACCGCGCGGTGCCCGGTGCGGAGAATCCGACCTACGAGGGCGTGGAAGTGGACCTGGGGCCCCGCGCGGGCGACTACTACATCGTCCGGTCCGGCCTCGCCGAGGGCGACCGCGTCGTGACGAAGGGCAGTTTCAAGATCGACAGCGAACTCCAGATCCGGGCCAAACCCAGCATGATGAACCCCGCCGACGACGCCCAGGGCACCCCGGCCGACGATGACGCGACGGCGCACGACGGGCCGTAGGAGGCCAATTCCGGAGGAGCGCCCGTGCCACGGCCGGCCTTGTCCGGCCGTGCGCCCCAGGGAAGCACGTGACGGCGGGGCAAGACCCGCCGTGGCACAGCCGGTTCGAGGGAAACGGTGCGCGTTGGCGGAAAAACGCGCCTGCCCGACCCCGGCGCCGTCGAAGGACACCCACGCGCATGAGTGAGCCGTCCGATCAACCTCGCCCCGACCTCACCCCCGAACAGCGCTCCGCCATCGGACGGGTGCTCGGGTTCTTCCTGCGGAACAAACTGATCGTCATCCTGTTCGTGCTGGGCATCGTGGCGGGCGGGATGGTGGTGGCGCCGTTCGACTGGGAACTGGGGGCCCTCATCGCCCGCCGGCCCGTCCCGACCGACGCCATTCCGGACCTGGGGGAGAACCAGCAGATCGTCTTCACCGCCTGGCCCGGGCGAAGCCCGCGCGACGTGGAGGACCAGGTCTCCTACCCGCTGACGGTCTCGCTGCTTGGCGTGCCGGGCGTCCGGACGGTGCGGTCGCTGTCGATGTTCGGGTTCTCCTCGATCTACGTCATCTTCGAGGAGGACGTGGAGTTCTACTGGTCCCGCAGCCGCATCCTCGAGAAACTGAACAGCCTCCCCGCGAACACGCTGCCGGAGGGCGTCCAGCCGGCCCTCGGCCCGGACGCCACCGCCCTCGGCCAGATCTTCTGGTACACCCTGGAGGGGCGGGACCCGGACGGTAACCCCGCCGGCGGCTGGGACCTGGAGCAACTCCGCTCCGTCCAGGACTGGCAGGTCCGGTACGCCCTCCTCTCCGCCAAGGGCGTGGCGGAGGTGGCGTCGGTGGGCGGCTATGTCCGCGAGTACCAGGTGGACGTCGACCCCGACGCCATGCGGGCCTACGGCGTCCAGTTGCACGACGTGTTCCACGCCGTCCAGCAGTCGAACCTCGACGTGGGCGCCCGCAACATCGAACTCAACCGGGTGGAATACCTGATCCGCGGCATCGGGTTCATCCAGGATCTCGAAGACATCGAGAACAGTGTCATCAAGGTCCGCGACGGCGTGCCCGTGCTCGTGAAGCACGTGGCCCACGTCTCGACGGGGCCCGCCTTCCGGCGCGGGGCGCTCGACAAGGCCGGCGCCGAGGCCGTGGGCGGCGTGGTCGTGTGCCGGTACGGCTTCAACCCGCTGGAGGCGATCAAGAACGTCAAGGCGAAGATCCGCACCATCGCGCCCGGTCTGCCGGAACGGGTGTACGTCGATTTTTCGCAAACCTCCGCCGACGCCGTCCGCCGCTTCGCCGCCGAACACGATTTCGAGCCGTACGTGGACGGCGCGTTGAACCAGGACGCATGGAAAGCCGCGCTCCACGACCTGCCCCGCGACCGGTGGCCGGCGTGGGCGACCCTGAGCAAGATCACCGTCGTGCCGTTCTACGACCGGACGGGGCTGATCTACGAGACCCTGGGCACGCTGAGCGATGCGCTGGCGCAGGAAATCCTGATCACCCTCATCGTGGTCGTCCTGATGGTCATGCACCTCAGGAGCAGCGTCCTGATCGGGAGCATGCTGCCGCTGGCGGTCCTGCTCTGCTTCGTCGCGATGTGGCTGTCCGGGGTGGACGCGAACATCGTGGCGCTGTCGGGCATCGCGATCGCCATCGGCACGATCGTCGACATGGGCGTGGTGGTGTGCGAGAATATTCTGCGCCACGAGGAGCAGGCGCCGCCCGGGGCGAACCGCCTGAACGTGGTCCATCGGGCCGCCAGCGAAGTGGGCGGGGCGGTGGTAACGGCCGTCCTCACGACCGTCATCTCGTTTCTGCCGGTCTTCGTCATGGTGGGGGCGGAGGGAAAACTGTTCCGGCCGCTGGCGTTCACGAAGACGTTTGCGCTGGTGGCGTCGATCGTGATCGCCCTGACGGTGCTGCCACCGCTCGCGCACACCCTGTTCGGCCTGCGGACACCCGGGCGGAAGGTCCGATGGGCCGTGGCCGGCCTGCTCGTGGCGGCGGGACTGGCGGTGGCCGTTTTCATCCAATGGTGGATCGGCGTCATCGTCGCCACGCCCGGCGTGTACCTGATCGTCCGCCGACGGCTGCCGGCACCGGTCACCCGGTCGACGCCCCTGGTGGTGAACCTGGTGGTCGTGGGCCTCGTGGTGGTGCTGCTGAGCGGGTACTGGGAACCCCTCGGCCCCGAGAAGGGCCTCGTGCGGAACGTCGTCTTCGTGGGCGGGATGGTGGGGGTGCTGCTCGGGGCCTTCCGGCTGCTGCAGTGGGTGGCGCCGGCGGTGCTGCGATGGTGCCTCGCGCACAAGGTGACGTTTCTCCTCGGGACGGCGGCCGTCATGCTGCTCGGGGCGCTCGGGTGGCTCGGATTCCAGGACCTGCTGTCACCGGTGGTGGAAGCGGCCGACGGCGCCGGCCTGGACGCCGAGGCCGTCCGTTCAACCACGTTCTGGGTCGAGGGCACCGAGACGTTCCCCGGCCTGGGCAAGGAGTTCATGCCGCCGCTGGACGAGGGCTCGTTCCTGTGGATGCCGACGACGATGACGCACGCCTCGATCGGCGAGTGCCTGGACATTCTCCAGACGCAGGACAAGGCGATCGCGGCGATCCCGGAGGTGGACGAGGTCGTGGGCAAAATCGGCCGCGTCGACAGCCCGCTCGACCCCGCCCCCATCTCAATGGTCGAGACGGTCATCACGTACAAGTCGGAATACATCACCGGTAAGGACGGCCGGCGACTCAACTTCCGCTACGACACGCAGCGCGAGGCGTTCGTCCGCGACGAGGAGGGACGCCTCATCCCGGACCCGGACGGCCGGCCGTTCCGCCAGTGGCGTGACCACATCCACGACCCGGACGACATCTGGGACGCCGTCGCCGAGGCCGCCACCATCCCCGGCACCACGTCGGCCCCGAAACTGATGCCGATCAAGGCCCGCCTCGTCATGCTCCAGAGCGGCATGCGGGCGCCGATGGGCGTCAAGGTCAAGGCCTCCGGCCAGGACCTCCGCGAGATGCTCGATACCGTGGAACGGGTCGGCCTGGAGATCGAACGCCTGCTCAAGCAGGTGCCGGGCGTCAAGCCCGAGACCGTCATCGCCGACCGCATCGTCGGCAAGCCCTACCTGGAAATCGTGCCGGACCGCGTCGCCCTGGCCCGGTACGGCGTGCGGATCCGCGCCTTCCAGGACGTGGTGGAACAGGCGATCGGCGGCCGGCCGGTCACCATGACCGTCGAGGGACGCGAGCGGTACCCCGTCCGCGTCCGCTACAAGCGGGAATTGCGAGACCGCATCGAGACGCTCGGCCGCGTCCTCGTGCCCGGCCACGAGGGCGTCCAGGTACCGCTGACTCAAGTGGCCGAGATCCGTTACGTGCCCGGACCGCAGGTCATCAAGAGCGAGGATACCCGCCTCACGGGGTACGTCGTCTTCGACAAGGAGGAGGGCGAGGCCGAGGTCGACGTCGTCGAACGGTGCAAGCGGCACCTCGCCTCCCGTATCGAGGCCGGCGAGTTGGTCGTGCCCGACGGTGTGTACTACGAGTTCGCCGGCAGTTACAAGAACCAGGTCCGGAGCCAGCGGACCCTGGCGGTCATCCTGCCGGTGGCCCTCCTGGCCATCCTCCTGATCCTCTACTTCCAGTTCCATTCGCTGCCGACCACGCTGATCGTCTTCTCGGGCATCTTCGTGGCCTGGGCGGGCGGGTTCATCCTGCTGTGGCTCTACGGCCAGCCGTGGTTCCTCGACGTCGCGGTCTTCGGCGTGAACCTGCGCGACCTGTTCCAGGTGCACACGGTGAACCTGAGCGTGGCCGTTTGGGTGGGGTTCCTGGCGCTGTTCGGCATCGCCTCGGACAACGGCGTCATCATCTCGACGTACATGGACCAGGTGTTCCGCGACCGGGCGCCGGCGTCGGTGTCGGCCATGCGGGAGGCCACCCTGGAGGGGGCCCGGCGTCGGCTCCGCCCCGTCCTCATGACCACTGCCACGACGGTGCTCGCCCTCATCCCGGTGCTGAGTTCCACCGGCCGGGGGTCGGACGTGATGGTGCCGATGGCCATCCCGTCGGTGGGCGGCATGCTGGTCGTCCTGCTGACCTTCTTCCTGGTGCCGGTGCTGTACTCGGCGGTCCAGGAATTCAAGATGCACACGGGCATCGGCGACGCGGCCCTCGGCGCCGCCCTGCTCGTGACGGGGCCCCTCGGTTTCTTCGCCGTGGCCGCCTGGTGCGCCGTGCGGGACCTGGCGGGCCGGCTGCAGCCCGGCGGCCGCCAACCGGCTCCCTCTGCCCCGCCGGACGATGACTGACCTCCGGCCGGCCCTGCCCTGCCCCGGTTTCCCGGCCGTCCGCGGAGCGGTTCTCTGTAACCATCGCGCCGTCCCGCCTTCTACAGGCCGCGCGGCGCGGGCGGCCCACCGGGGCGCAGACGCATGTCGGTTACAACTCGACCGGTTTGCCGCCGCCTGCGAGGCTCCGCTGCCCGGCCTCCAGCACCTGGACGACGCGGAGACCGTCCTGGCCGTCGGAGCGGGGCGTCTCGCCCGTCTCGATGCACTCCAGAAAATGGAGGCACTCGGCCCGTAGCGGTTCGCCGCCCGGCGTCTTCGGGATGACGATGTCGCCGCTGCGGAGGTCAAGCGACTGCTCGTACCCGACAACGGTGCCGGCCGCCTCCACGCCCTTGTCGTAGATGCGGATCTTCTCGGCCGGCTCCATATCGTCGAAGGTGGCCATCTTCTCGGCCCCGACGAGCGTCATCTTGCGGATCTTGTGCGGGTCGAACCACGAGACGTGGATGTGGGCCATGCGCCCGTCGGCGAACTTCAACTGGGCGAAGACCACGTCCTCCACGCCCTCCCGCAGGTAGTCCTGCCCCTGGGCCGTCACGACCACCGGCTCCGCCCCGAAAAGAAACAGGATGACCGAGACGTCGTGGGGGGCGAGGCTCCACCAGGCGTTCTCGTCCTTGCGGACCACGCCCAGGTTCACCCGCTGCGAGTACATGTACCGCAGGCTCCCCAGATGCCCGCCGCCCACGAGGTCTTTCAGGTAGAGCACACAGGGGTGGTACTCCAGGAGGTGCCCGACCATGAGGACGCGGCCGGCGGCCTCGGCCCTTGCGACCAGCGCCCGGGCCTCGTCCGGGACGAGCGTCATCGGCTTCTCCACGAGGACGTGCTTGCCCGCCTCCACGGCCGCGCGCGCAATCCCGTAATGGCTGGAGGCGTCGGTGGCGATGACCACGGCATCGACGTCGGCATCGCCGAAGACGTCTTCGGCCCGGGTGGTGGTCTCCAGGTCGTCGTAGGCGGCCCGGTGCCGGGCGAGGATGCCCTCGTCCAGATCGCACACGATCTTCAGTCGACATGAATCGATCTGGTGGAAGTTGCGGACGTGGTTCTTGCCCCACCCGCCGCCGCCGATGACCGCCACGGTCGTCATGGTGTACCCCTTGTGCGTCGCGTGCGATGGAAAGTCACCGGCCTGCCCGCGCAGCGCACCGACAGGCCCCTGATGCCTCTCGGCGCTTCCGGGACGGTGCGTACACCCAACACCGGGGCAAACGCCCACCGCCGACCGAAACGGCGGGCGGATTGTACCGCCGCACGCCGCCGCCTGTCAACGGACCGGGGCGCGGGCCGAGCCGGAATTCGGAAAGCGGAATCCGCGGAACCGGCCGCGAGGACGGGACGGCTCACGCGGGAAAGCCGCAACCGGAAATCGAATTGCCGAACGACGTCGCCACCATGTGCGTCTTGAGCAGGCCCGGCCCCCCTCTGTCGCGGTGGTCCCGGCCCTCTGTCCCGCGTCCCTGTGCCCTTTGTCCCTCTGCCCCTCGGCGTGTTGTCCCCGGCCGTCCCGCTCCCTCGGTTCCCCGATTCCTCGATCCCTGACATCCGTGTCGCGCTCGCGGCAGACGGATTGGCCCCTCACGGCCTCGACAAGCATCATGCACGGTCCGGAAAAAGACGTTTCGGATACGGTGCGAATGGGTGTCTGTACGGCACGCCGTCCCAATAACGGAATACGCCGGCAACGACCGGCACCAGGGAAACGACCCTCGGGGCAGAACGCCCTTGACACGGGGGCGGTTATGGGTGTCCCCGGAACTCTGCGCTTGCCGAGACTGCCGTCGGCCGGGACGCCGTCGCCGTCGCTGTCGCGGTCGCGGAGGACGGGGGCGTCGATGGTGCGCGGCGACCAGTCGTATTGCTCGCACGCGGCCGTCACGACGGCCGGTTCGCCCGAGGCCCGGC
>CAZNYC010000012.1:31659-48758 GCA_964577175.1 uncultured Anaerolineales bacterium | reverse complement strand
ACGCCGATGGCCTCGCACCGGGTGCACTCCATGCACCGGATGCAGAGCGGGTCGCGGAGTTGGCGGTGCGGCGCGAGGCCGATCTTGCAGGTCTTCCGGCACGCCCCGCACGAGGTGCACTTCGCCTCGTCCACCCGCAGGCGGAACATCGCCGCCGGGTTGAACAGGCCCAGGATCGCCCCCAGGGGACAGAAGAGCGTGCACCAGGGCCGGTACTTCACCACGGCCGCCGTCAGGAACACGCCCAGGACGACCCACTTGACGACGCTCATGCCCGTCCAGAACGAGTCGCCGCGCGCGGCGGCGTCGGCGGCGAGCGGCAGCCCCGCCTCCAGCGCCCCGGCCGGGCACACCCGGCAGATGAACAGCGGGTGTGTTTCCCCGAACAGGTACGGGACGACCAGCACCAGCCCCACCAGGACGGCGTACCGGGTATAGCCCGCCCACACCGGCAGCCGCCGTTTCGGCAGGGGGATCTTGTCGAGCAGGTCCTGCACGAGGCCGAACGGGCACACCCATCCGCAGATGATGCCGCCCAGCAGCGCCCCGACCACGAGCAGCGTCCCCAGGGCGATGAGCGGCGAAACCGACAGCGCGCTGAAGTTCGCCAGCACGCCGATCGGGCACGCAAACGTCGCCAGCGGGCACGCGTAACAGTGGAACACCGGTCCGCAGATGTAGTGCAGACGGAGCCCGAACGGGCCGAGCCAGGCCAGCAGAAACCCTCCCTGCACCAGGTGCCGGGCGCGGACGAACAGGCTCGGATTCTTATGAAACGTGGGTCTGGCCATGACCTCCATGGCCCGCGGCTAGTGCACTCAGGTGGGGCAGAAGGCGGGTGCCTTCTCGTTGGGTCCGTAGGTGCGGACGATTTCGCCCGTCGGCAGCCGATGCAGCCCGCCGATCGTTACTTCCCGGACGACCCGCGCCTCGCTGAAGTCATACGGCTCGGGCGGGGGCGGTTCGTCAACGTCCCCGAATTCCTCGACGGGCATCGGCACCGGCTCGCCGTCGGCCGGCCCCTCGCCGAAGAGGACGTCCGGCGAGAAGATCGGCTCCTCCTCCGGCAGGATCTCCGGCGGAACGTCGTCGGCGGTCGCTTCGGCGTCCGCGGCGCCCGCCTCCCGTGCCTTCGGCATCACCGTGACGGTATGGACGGCGAAACCGTAGACGAGGCAGGCCGCCCCGGCCGCCATCAGCAGGACGGGCAGCCACCGGGGACCGGGCCGGCGGCCGGGCGTCGGCATGCGGTCGCGGGTGTCTTTGGCATCGGCCATCAGGCGATCTCTCGAATTCCTGCGCGACCTGGCTCCCGGCCGGCCGCGCCGCGCGCCGGGTGGTGTGCTTTCGCGCTTTTGCGAAAGCGTGCCACCCTCCTTCCCGGCCGGGCAAGACCGGCCGGGCCACACGTGGCAAAGACCTCTGCGCTGTCATTCCGAGGCGCCGCTTGCGGAGCCGAAGAATCTCGCCGTGCGATTGCCATAACGGCAACGGCCAAGGCGAGATTCTTCGTCGGCCTGGCGGCCTCCTCAGAATGACAACGCTGTCCACTCGCCGGTTTCGGTCGCTAAGATGGCGGAGGCGAATGGGAATCGAACCCACCCGGGACTTGGTTGAGCCCCACACTGGTTTTGAAGACCAGGGGCGGCACCAGCCGCCGATCACCTCCGCATCAACTTTCCATCTGCGTCAGCACGTCCTTGTAGAACATCATAACGGGTGAGCCGCCGAAGGCAATGGCCATCCACGCCGCCTCGTCGATCTCCTCCTGCGTGAAGCCCATCTGGCGGGCCTTCTTGATGTGGACCTTCAGGCAGGGCTCGCACTTGGCCAGGACCGAGAGGGCCACGTTCAGCGCCTGCTTCGTGGCCACGTCCAGGGCGCCGGGCTTGCCCGCCTTGCCCATGAACGCCTTGAACGCCTGCTCGATGCCCGCCGTGCCGGCGGCCTCGACCTTGCGCGGCGCAGCCGCGCTCTCCTTCGGCGGCGCGCAGCACGGCTCCTCGCCTGCAGCATGGCGACCGGAGGGGGCGCAGCAGGCGTCGTCGTCCGCGCCCGGCTCCGCGCAGCACGGCTGCACCTCGGCCTTGCCGATGTCGGGGCTCATCCGGAACGGTTTCTCGCTTGCACCTGCCATAACGGTCTCCTCCGTTTCCGACGCAGCGGTGGGTGCCGGCATCGTGCGCCGGCCCGTCGTGCGGACGGCGACGCGGCCGGTGCCTTGGCCCGTGACCCGTCCGATGGGGGCGGCGGCGTCGTTGCCGGCCTCGCGAAGGCGGGCGACGAATGCCTCCGCCGCCTCCGGCGCGAGCGCCACGAGCAGGCCGCCGCTCGTCTGCGGGTCGAAACACACGTCCAGCATCGCCTCGGTCACGCCGTCGGCGGGGTCGGCGGCGTCGGCCGAGGATTCCCGGTTCCGCTCGATGCCGCCGGGCACGATGCCGTCGGCGAGGCACCGGAGCAGGCCGTCGAAGAGCGGCAGGTCGTCCCAGACGACCTCGACGTCGACGCCGCTGGCGCGGGCCATCTCGCCCAGGTGCCCCATCAGGCCGAAGCCCGTCACGTCCGTGCAGGCGTGGGCGCCGAGACGGACGGCGGCTTCGGCCGCCTCGCGGTTCAGGGCGGTCATCGAGGCGGCGATCGCCTCGGCCGCCCCGTCCGGCGCCCGGCCGATCTGCACCGCGAACGAGAGGACGCCCGTGCCGAGCGGCTTCGTCAGGACGAGCACGTCGCCCGGGCGGGCGCCCGCGTTCGTGAGCAGGCGGCTGCGGTCCACGAGGCCCGTGACGGCGAAGCCGGCCTTGATCTGCGAGTCCTTGATGCTGTGCCCGCCGACGACCGGAACGCCGGCCTCCCGCATCTTGTCGATGCCGCCGCGCAGCATGTCGTGCATGACGGCGTCGGGCACCTCGCGGACGGGGAAGCCGATGATCGAGAGGGCGGTCAGCGGCCGGCCGCCCATGGCGTACACGTCGCTCAGGGAGTTGGCCGCGGCGATCTGCCCGAACGTGTACGGGTCGTCCACCGACGGGCAGAAGACGTCCACGGTCTGCACGAGGGCGGTGTCGCCGTCGAACAGGTAGACGCCGGCGTCGTCGGCGGCGGCCGAGCCGACCAGGACCTTCGGGTCGTCCGTCTCGGGCAGGTCCTTCAGGATGCGCTTGAGGGAGGCCTGGTCGATCTTCGAGGCGCAGCCGGCCTTCTCGACGAGGGTCGTCAGGCGCACCGGGCCGGTCGGCGCCTCGAGGGTTTCGCCCGCACACAGGCAGATGTCCTTCTCGCGCAAAAGGTCGCACGGGCAGGCCTTCTGGGGGTCGCAGATGCAGTGGCCGAGCCGTATCGACCGCTGCATGACGCGTTTGCGTTTTGCATTGTCGATCATAGGGATGTCCGTTATTCGATAGGCGTCAAGCGGTTATTGGGCAGGTGCGCGGCGGGTCGGGAGTGCGCGCCGCGCCGCCGTGAAAAGGCCCTTTCGAGCGCGTTGGGCGCGAAGCCCCACCGCGCAAAACCCGGACGTGGCGTTGGAGTGTTAGCCCACCTCGGCCAGGAGGATCGCCTCGTCGGACCGCCGCCGCCTTCGGCGCAAACGAAGCCGGCGGACCGCCCGGGTGGCGGTCCGCCGGATAGGATGCACGGCGCACGAACGTCAGTCGAGCGTAACCCAGGTTTCCTTGTGTTTCCACTCGAACGGCCCGAGGTTCGGCTGAACCTTGATCTGGACCTTGCCTTTGAACGTGGGGGGTACTCGCCATGAGTACCGGCAGGTCCCACCTCAGCCATACTCGAAGTTGCCGGAGTCCAGCACCTTTCCGCTTTCGTCGACGATGGCGACCTTGGGCGCCGGCGCCCGGCGTCGCCCCATGTAAACGACGGTGCGGTAGTGTTCCTTGGCCTTGCCGATGAACTGGAGGCCGAGGATCAACTGCCGGCCGCCCTTCGTCGAGACGCCGGTCGGCGTGACGACGGTCAGCGGCCCACCGGCCTCGATGGTTTTCACCCCGTCGGCCGTCACCTCGATTTCCTTCAGGTCGCCGTACGGGGCCGTGCCGTCCAGCCGCCAGATGGCGGGCCGCTTCTTCGTGTCGCGGCCCTTGGCGTGGAGTTTGATGCCCTTGGTCTCGAGCGTGCCGGCGGGCATGGGCACCTCGCGCAGTGGCGGAATGGCCACCTTCTGCCCGTATCGCTCCACTTCCAGGACCATGCCGGCTGTTTCGATTTTTACCTTGCCCATGGAGGCGGCCCAGAGACTCAGGCCGGCGCCCAGGACCAGGAGCATGGCAATCGGAAGGGCGAGTCGACGCATCGTGCGGCTCCTTTCGGTTGAGCCGTATGTTCATGTGGCCGCCGCGGCGCCTTCGGGCGGCTCGATGCTGGAGCATCTCCGTTAGCATTAGGATAGCACGCGCACGGGCGCTGTCAAGGCACTTCATCTTCCTGTACGGTTTCAGACGCCCCCAACGCGGGAAAAGTTCTGTGAAATCTCGCGCTGGGGGAGTGTGTGGCCCGGCCGGTCTTGCCCGGCCGGAAGAACGGGGATGGCACGCTTTCGCGCCGCCCGGAAAGCGTGTGCCTGAAGTCGCAACGCATGCTTTCGCAGAAGCGCGAGAGTTTACCCGCCGGAGACGGGCATGCCACCCCGCGCGAGCGGCGAGGGGGCCCCGCCGGTCAGTCGGACGGCTCCGAGCCGCCTCCCCCGCCCAGGTCGAACGGCCGGGGCGGCGGCTGGGCCTCCTCACCCGCAGCCAGTGTCGCGGTGACCTCCATCTCTTCCTCGCCGCGGCGGACCGTCAGCGTGACTGCATCGCCCGCTGCGTGTCGGCCCACGAGCAGGCGAAGGTGCAACATGTCCCGCACGGCCTCGCCGTCCACCGCCATGAGGATGTCGTCCTTTGCCAGGCCGGCCTTGGCGGCGGCGGTGTCCGCGATGACCTCCTGGATGCGGGCGCCGGCCCCGTCCTCGACGGGCGCCACGCGCACGCCCAGCCGGCCGGGCCGGATGACTTCGCCGCGGGCCATCCGTTCGATGACGGGCTCGAGGCCGGCCAGCGGCACGGCAAAGCCGATGCCCGAATCGTACCACCGCATCCCGCCGCCTCTGCCCCCGCGCGACATCGGCGAGAGGGGGACGCAGAGGCCGATGACCCGGCCCTCGATGTCCAGGAGCGGCCCGCCGTAGTTGGCCGGCGAGAGGTTCGCGTCCGTCTGGACGGCCCGGCCGAAGATGCGATGGGTGGCGCTGACGATGCCCGCCGACAGGGCCGGCTGCTCCGCGCCGTAGCCGACGCCCACGGCCACCGCCCACTGGCCCACGCGCAGGCGCTCGCGCGGGACGGACGCCGGCGCGGGCAGGTCGCCGGCGCCGTCGATCTTCAAGAGGCACAGCCGCCGCGTCTCGTCGCGCCCCAGGAGGCGGGCCACGTGCCGGCTGCCGTCGGCCAGGGCCACCGTGATGATGGGCGGCTCCCGGGCCAGCGCAAACGTGCTCGTCAGGATGAGGCCGTCCGTCGAGACGACCAGGCCCGTTGTCGGTCCCTCGCCGGGCCGGCCGATGGCCCGGGGGCGGCGAGGACGAGGCGCCGGGTGGCCGCCCGGTCCGGGCGGCTGCGGGTTGGACCGGTCCGGGTCGAACACGCCGCCGTACGTCTCGATGCGCACGACCGCCGGCCGGACCTTCGCCACGGCCGCACGGAACGCCTTCGCCGTCAGCACACGGGCGTCCGAGGAAGGCTCCGGTGCGGCGACGGCCACAGGCGCCGTCGCAGCCAGGACCAGGGCCAGAACGACGGCGCTGCAAGGCCGCGTTGCGCGGTGGGTCTCCGTACCCACCGCGCAAGCGCGACGCCGCCGATTCGATCGCGGTGGGTACGGAGACCCACCGCGCAAGAAGTGGACCGTGGCGCGGCTCATTCGGTCGCCCCCTTCCGCGTCGGCGTCAGCGAAAGCGTGAGGACGCGCCGGCCGCGCTTCAGCAGCAGCGTCACGGCCCGGCCGGGGACGAGGTCTGCCACCGCCTCCTCGTACTGTTCGCACGTGCGGACGGCGTTGCGGTCGACGGCGAGGATGAGGTCGTCCTTCCGCACGCCGGCCTCGCCCGCGGGGGAGCCGGCGTCGACGCGGTCGACGTACGCCGGGGCCCGTTTGCCGCTGAGCGTGAAGAGGTGGATGCCGAGGTACGGCCGTCCGCCCGGCCTCCTCTCCCCATCGCCGTCGCCGGAGGGCAGGGCCACGAACCCGTGCAGCCGTTCCACCGGCACGGCGTAGTTGATCCGGGTGTTCGTGTTGGGGCTGCGGAAGATCTTGCCGATCATGCCGGCGAGTTGCCCGTCGGCCGTCACGAGGGCGCCGCCCGGCGCGCCCGGGTTGCTCGTGATGGCGTCGATGAGGAGGAGGTCGCCCTCGTACGGCACGTCCTGTCGCCGGTGGCGGGCTTCGAGTTCGGCGCGCAGCGAGACGACCCCCAGGTTCGCCGCGAGAGGCTCGCGCGGGCCCGCCACGTTGAAGGCGTTGCTGACGGCCAGGACCCAGTCGCCCTCGCGGACGGGCAAGGTGTCGCTCAGCGTGAAGTGGTGGGGCGTGGCGGCGTCGATCTTCAGCAGGGCCGCCTGGAGCCGCTCGCTCCGCCGGACGATCTCCGCCCGGTGGCGCGAGCCGTCCGGCAGCAGGACGCGGACCCGTTCCTCGGAAAGATACATGCCCTGGGCGGTCAGGATCAGGCCGTCCGGCGACACGATGAGCCCCGTGGCGTAGCCGTGCTCGCGGCCTGCCCCGCCGCCGTAAATCTTGACGCACCGCTCCCGCGCCCGGGCGATGGCCTCGTGGAACGGGTTCGCCTCGGCCGCGGCGTCCGCGACGGGCATCGCCGCCAGCGCCAGCGCCGCCAGGATGGGCCGGAGCGTCCGCATCGTCAGGGCGCCTCCGTCTTCGGCGGCAAGGGGATGAAGGCGCGGGCGGGAACGTGGCCCGGCACGCGGCCGTCGGTGACGGCGTGCTCCGCCTCGACGCGCTCGCCGAGGCCGCGCACCTGCCGCACGCGGTGCGGCAGCATCACGCCGCCGACGGGGCGGTACTCGCCGAAGGTCCAGGCCCGGCCGTCGGCCTCCGCCTCGGACGCCGGGGCCGCCTTCAGCAGCCGGACCTCGAAGGCGCCGCGTTCGTCGAAGACGCTGAACCAGACGACGCAGGCGGGCCCGCCGGGGGGCTTCGCGCGGAGGCGGAAGGCGCGCCGGCGCGCGGCCCGGTCGCCGCCCTCCAGCTCGATCGTCTCGAAGGCGTCGAGCGGGTCGGGTCGGGCCAAAGCGGGGAGCGCGGAGGCGAGGGCCTCCCGCCCGCCGAGGAACGCCACGTATTGCCGGAGCAGCCACCGGCACGCCTCGCGGTTGCGGTCGGCGTCCATGACGGCGCCGGGTTCGACGGCCGGTTCGGTCGTTGCCTCCTCTTCTTCCTTTCCTTCTTCCTCTTCGCCCTTTTCTTCCTCGCCGCCTTCGTCCTCGGGTGCTTCCTCGGCATCGTCCGGGTCCTCGCGGGGTTGCTCCGGCGACGGCTCGGGCTCTGGACGGACGCGCGTCCGCGGGCGCAGCGCCTGGCCGTACGGCAGCGGCGTCAGGCGGACCCACGCGCTCACGGGCCGGTCGCCGTGGCGGAACGTGACCTCGACCGGCCAGCCGGCGGGGAAGGTGCTGATGCGATTCAGGAACGCGTTGGCCGTCCGGACGGCCCGGCCGTCGAACGCGAGGAGTTCGTCGCCCGGCCTCAGGCCCAGCCGCCCGACGGGCGACTCGGTGTTGACGGCGTCGCAGAGGACCCGCTCGCCCGCGTCGGTGAACGCGGCGTCGAGCGTGCCGTGCCGGCACAGTTTCGAGGCCAGCAGATCGGGCAGGAAGTTGCGGGCCTGCTCGATGCTGATGGCGTAGCCGACGCCGACGTTCACGCGGCCGCGCTCCTCGAACGAGCCCCGGCCGTTGATGCCGATGAGGCGGCCGTCGGCGTCGAAGAGCGGTCCGCCGGAGTTGCCCGGATTGATGGAGGAATCGACCTGAAAGCAATTGCCGTACACGAGCGCCCGGCCGCCCAGGCCGTGCTGGAACCGGCCGACGCCGCTCACGATGCCGAGGGTGACCGTGGGGCGCTGGTCCTCGGCCAGGACGAAGGGGTTGCCCATGGCCATGGCCCAGTCGCCGGCGCGGACGGCCCGGCTGTCGCCGAGAGGCGCGGCGGGGAAGGGGGCCTCGCCGTCGAGCCGTATGACGGCCAGGTCCCCGCCCGGGTCCATGCCGTACAGTTGCCACGGGTAGAGGTGGCCGTCGGCCAGGCCGGCCTTGCCGCGCTTGCCCGCCGCGCGGACGACGTGGTAGTTCGTCAGGGCCCACCCGTCGGGATGGACGACGACGCCGGACCCGCCGCCGCGGCCGGGGTTCTGCCGGTAGACCGCCACCACCGAGCCGACGACCCGCTCAATGGCCTCGCACCGTGCGGCCTCGGCGGCCTTGACGCGGGCGAGGTCGTCGGGCGTGAGGCGTTCGGCGCGGGCGCGCGGCGCCGCCGCGGCAAGGAGGACGGCCGCCAGGATCAGACGTATTGCCATGCGCATGGCCGGATCGTTTCTGTGGTTACGACTGCCATGGTATTGCAAGCGCGCCTGTGTGGCCCGGTTGGCTTGTCCAACCGGGCCGACAGGCCTTCCCGGCCGGCTTGTCCGGCCGGGCCACACGCCCACCGCGCTCGCACAGTCGCCTTCGCCTATGCGCGGCGGGCCAGGAGACCCGCCGCGCATGACCGTTTCGAACATTCCCGTGTTACTCGGCCGGTGCCTTGAGGAGCCGGGCGTCGCACCAGTTTGCCCGGTCCGCCAGGTCCAGGTCGTCGCCCCACTCGACCGTCAGGGCGAGCCGGCGGGCGCCCGCGACCGGGATGCGGATCGCGTGCGGCTTGGCGGCGCCGGTCATCCGCTTGCGGAATCGCTGCGTGCCGTCCGTCTCCACGAGAAAGACGCAGTCGCCGCGGTCGTCGGCGGAGTCGTCGATGCCGATGGTGGCGGCGAAGGTGTCATAGTGTTCGCCAAGGTCGTAAACGAGGCGGCACCGGCTGTGGACGCCCAGACCCTTCTCATACGCGCGGCCGCCGAGGCGGAGCGGGCCGCCCACGACGTTGCGGTCCCGCCGCCACGGGCCGGCGTATGTGACCAGGGCCGTCTCTTCCGCCTCGACGGGGTCCAGGTCCGAGAGGAACACGAGGCGCGGACTCCGCACGTCCAGCCGCACGACGGCCGACCATGGGACGGCGAGGTCCGCCGCGTCCGCGACGGCGCCGTGGAGCCGCCCCTTCGCCAGCCGCTGCACCGCCATCCAGACGCGGGAGCCGTCCGCCAGGTGGACGAGGCATCGGCCGGTCCGGGCGGGCGGCGGCCCGCTTCGGGCCAGCACCACGCCGTAGACCTTTTCGCGGCCGATGCGGCGTTCGGCCTCGTTCCAGAGGAAACGGACGTGGCTCGGCTCGACGGCCAGCAGGGCCCCGCGGACGACCTCGACCCGCCCGTCGACGAGGGCGAACAGGCCGTCGCGGCGCACCTCGGCAGCGGTGCGGGCGGTGTCGAACTCGGCGGCCGCCGCGGACGTGTCCTCGCCCGGCGCGGCAAGGCGGACCGCACGGACGGCCGCCAGCGGCAGCCGCTGGGCCTTGCCGTAGGCCCAGTCCAGGACGAACGTCTTGCCGTCGAACGTGACGTTGCGGCCGCGCAGGATGCCGCCGCCGGCCGGGAAGACCGCCCGCGGCGGGGACTTGTCCGGCGCCTCGGCGTCCGGGTGGCGGACGATGCGGCGCAGGCCCTCGATCGGCACCGTTTTGCCGTCGGCGAGATGGACCCGGCCGGCGTCGTCGATCGTCTCGACGGCGGCCTGCATCGCCGAGCCGTCCAAGCGGACCAGGCGGTCTGCCGGGGCCGGCGCTGCGGCGGCGGCGAGGAGCATGGACGTTGCGAGGGCGAAGACGACGGCGGCGAGGGCGAAAAGCCATCGTCCACCCCGGCGCGGCGGGTGCGGAGACCCGCCGCGCTCTGTATACGGGGATGACGCTGTGCGGCTTCGTCCAGCCTTCACGGATTCGGTTCCTCTTCCTGGAGACTCTTGTAGTACTGCTGGATGAGGTCGCGGTAGCGTTCGGGGAACTTCGCCTTGAGGACGTTGAGGATCTTCTCGCGGTCGCGCCGGCGGACGTTGCCCCAGACCTCGTCGGCCCGTCCGCGGAAGGTCCGGCGGAGGGCCCCGACGCGTGCCTGCCCGGAGGGGGCGGAGGAATTGGAGGCGGGGCCGCCGGGCGTCTGGTTGCCGCCGGGCGCGCCACTGCTGCCTCCGCCTCCGCCTCCGCCTCCACCGCCACCCCCGCCGCCGCCCTGCTGCTCGCGTTCTTCGGCCTCCTCGATGAGTTTGTCGAGCAGGGCGACGATCCGCTGCTGGCGCTCCTGCGTCGGGTCGCCGGACCGGTGCAGCCCGAGCCGGCGTCGCGAGTCCTCCATCCGCTCCTGCACGTCCTGGAGGGAACCGTCCTGGATGGCCCGGATGGTGCGGGCCACGTGGTCGGCGCCGACGCGCATGCGCTCGGGGGCGTCGGGGTAGTGCGCGAGGAAGTCGCGGAGGATGCGCAGGGCGGCCTCCCGCCGGAGCAGCCGCGCCTGGCAGACGCCCGTCAGGAACAGGCTGTCGCCGGAGAAGAGCGTCCGCGCGTTCCACTGGCCCGCCACCCGGGCCAAGAGCGGCAGGGCGTCCTCGTACCGCTCGTCCATCACGTGAGCCCGGCCCGCGAAGTACGCCGCGTGGGCCGCCAGGTACGGGTCCGGCACCTCGCGGAGTTGGTCGAAGACGGCGACGGCGGTGGCGGTCTCGCCGGCGTGCAGCGCTTCAAGGGCGGCGGCGAATTTCGGATACAGCGCCGAGAGACCGTCGACGAGGGCGTCCGGCGCGCGGGCGGGGTCCTTCCGGGCCGCCTCGACGGCGCGCGTCGCCTGCTGCTTCGTCGCCGCGCCGACATTTGGCGAGACGTCGATGGCCTTCAGGAACGCCTGGACGATGCGCTCGGGGTCGGGGGACTCGTAGGCGGCCATGCCGGCCACGCTCGGGTCCTTCTCGAGCCGCGTGACCGTGGCGGAGACGTTCGCGACGAGGTCCCGCAGCGGTGGGTGGGTCGTGTCGCCGAACGTGTCGCGGAACCGGACGGCCGCCTCGTACGCCTCGGAGCGTTCGTTCCCGGCGAGGAGGTCGTCGATCTCCCCCGCCAATTCGCGGGCGGCGGCGAGGCGCTCCTTCCGGCCCTCGGGCGAGGGGTCGTCATGGTGCACGAACCACTGCCGCGTGAGCCAGCGGGCGGCCTCGTTCTGCAGACGGGCGGGGGCGATGGCGTGGCCGCCGTCGAACGTGGCGAGTTCGAACGGCACGCCCTGCTCCTGGAGCCAGGCCCCGGCGGCGCGGAGTTCGCGCAGGTTCGGGTCGCCCTTGCCGGCGATGGCGAAGACGGCCAGGCCCGCGGGATGCTCCTGGCGCGTCGGCGGGAAGAACGCCCCCACCGGGATGACGCCGGCGAACGCCTCCGGCCGGGCCCGTGCGACGGCCACCGCCAGCCGCGCCCCCGCCGAGAAGCCCGTCGCGTACGACCGGTTCGGATGGACCGAGAGGCGGGAGGTGACGCTCGTGATGAGCATATCGGCATAGGTCCGTATGGCATCGGCGTCGAAGCGCCCGGTGGCCGCCCGGTCGCTCCAGGCGACGATCCAACCGTGCTCCTCCGCAACCGGGGCCCAGCGCTTGGCGGCGTCGGCGCCGGCGCTGGCGCCGGGCGAGAAGCCGTAGACGAGCGGCCATCGGCGGGCGGGATCGTACGCTTTCGGGACGTAGCAGTGGTACGTGAGGCCGTCGTCCTCGCCGCACGTGACGGCGTGGACCTGGCCGCGGGGGATCCTGGAATCCTCGGCGGCGCTTGTCGCGGGGGGTGCGGCATCGGCGCGCGTTGGTGCGGCGGTGTCCGCGGGTGGTGCCTCGGCGACGGCCGGCAGGGCCGTCACGGCCAGTGTCAGGACGGCTAGAAGCGTTCGCATCGTCAACGGCTCCTTGTGTAGCGTGGGGCCGGTACCCGTTGTTCGCGGCTGCGATTCAAGACGCGCGGTTCGCGAGCGCGCGAAGGCGTGTCGCCCGCCGGTTCTGAGCATCGCTCCCGGCCGGACAAGACCGGCCGGGCCACACCCTGTTTGCGTGCTGCTCGGATTCGGAGACCCGCCGCGCATTGCGCATGCTCATCACCCTCACCCCGCCCCTCTCCCGTCAAGGGAGAGGGGGCAGCGATCAATACCTTTCGTTCATCTCCTCTGTCATCTCGACGACCTCGGCCTGGCGCTCCTCGATCTTCTCCACCTGGGTCTGCATCTCGGCGTCGAGGGAGCCGGTTGGGCGGGTCCGGTCGAACGACTCGGTGCGGCGGTTCACGCGCCGTTGGGCGGCCTTCAGGAGTTTCAGTTCCGCCGAGTTCGGCACCAGGGGGGGATGCTGCGGCTGAGAGGGCGAGGACTGGCTCTGCCCGTCGGACGGCTGTTCCTCCTCCTGGGCCTGCTCCAGGGCCTCGATGAGTTCCTCGAGCGTCTGCTCGATCTCCTTCTCCAGCGTCTGGGTGTAGGTGCCGGTGCGCTCGGCCGCCAGCAGGCGGTGGACGTTGAGCATGTCGTCGTGCAGGGCGGCGACGATGCGCGGGAAGATGACCGTCGTCCCGTCCTCGACGAGAATGCGGTGAGCCACGTCCACCAGGTCGGCCAGGACCGCTTCCTCGCGGGCGATGTCGCCGAGGCGGAGGCGATCGGCCCGGGTCCACTCGCGTTGGCCCTGGGCCGCCTCCAGATCGATGGTCGTCGCGGTGATGGGCCGGTGCCGCTCCAGGATTTCGCGGAAACGGCCTTCGAGGGCCGCGAGGAGTTCCTCGCGTTCCTCTTCGCGAAGTTGGGCGAGGACCTGCTCGATTTCCTCCAGGGCACGCTCCAGATCGTCGATGGCCTGCTGCTGGTCGGCGGAAGCCTGGCGGGTTTCGTTTTCGCGATGGTGGCGGCTGGCCTGTTGCATCGATTGCCGGGCCTGCTGGACCTGCGGCTGGCCGGGCTCCTGCCCGCCTCCCTGCTGACCGCCCTGGCTGCCGCCCTGGCCACCACCCTGACCGCCTCCTTGGCCACCACCTTGACCGCCACCTTGACCGCCACCCTGGCTACCGCCCTGGGACCCTGCCTGCGCACCGCCTTGGCCGCCGGCCTGGCCCATGCTGCGGGCGAGGCGGTCGGTGTCGTCGGCGAGGGCGTCCTGTCGGCGGGCGAGTTCCTCGTTATAGTCCTCGGGCAGGCGGGCGATGCGGTCGCGCCGGCGGCGGAGTGCTTCGAGGGCCTCCTGCATCTGCTCGACGGCCCGCTCCTCCTCGTGGGCGGCCGACTGCCGCAGGCCCCGGACGAGGTTCTCCTCGGCCGCCCGCTGGCGACCGACGGCCCGCTGGAGGGCGGCGCGTCCGGCCTCCGGCGTGGGCGGGGCGCCGGCCTGACCGCCGCCCGCGGAACCACTTTGACCGCCTGCCTGACCCCCGCCTTGGCCGCCGCCTTGCGACCCTCCTTGGCCGCCCCCTTGACCGCCTCCTTCGCCGGCTCCCTGTGCCCCGCTCTGCCCGCCGTCTTGCGATTCGCCCTGGCCGGCGCCTGCGCCCGCGCCTTGCGCGCCTTCCGCACCGCCGGCTTGACCGCCGCCCTCGCCTCCGGCCGGCGTGCCTTCGCCGTCGCCGGCGGACGGTTCCGTGCCGAGACCGGCCAGGCGCTGGGTGCCTTGGCGGACGCCCTTCTGCGCGGAGGCGATCCGCCCGAGGCCCGCCAGGCCCTGGCTGCGGCTCTCGCGCGTCTGCCGGAGCACGTCCTTCTGCTCGCGGATGAGGGACTCCAGTTCGCGGATGCGGGCCTCCAGGTCGCCGCCGACGTCGTCTCGCCGCAGGACGGTGTCGGTCTCGCGCTTCTCGCCGCGCTCCTCCTCGATGAGCCGGCGGACTTCTTTCCGCCACGCCTCGAGTTGTTCGAGGCGTTTGCGGAGGGCGTCACGCTCCTCGTCCTCGGTCGTGAGCACTTCGACGAGGCGGATGAGGTCTTCGACGAGGTCCTTCTGCGACTGCCGGGCGCGGTCGAGGCGGCCTTCGTCGAGGAGCCGGGCGGCCTGGGCCATCCGCTGCTCGATGAGGGCCTCGCGCGACTCGCGCAGGGCCTTGACCAGCCGCGCCGCCTGCTCCGGCTCGGCCTCCTCCAGGATGCGGGCAAGGCGGCTGAACTTGTGCTCCAGTTCCTTCATCATCTGGCGGACGCCGTCCTGGCGGATGCCGAGGGGCGACTCCGACGGCTCGGCCGCGCCGCCCTCGGGTTCCGCGGCGGCCTCGGACTCGGTGGTGCCCATGGGTGCGGCCGCCGCCGCGGCGGCGGCGCCGAGCAGCCATGCCAGGACCGTCACGGCCGCGATAAGGGCTGGAAGCCGACTCGCCTCGTTGGCGCGGTGGGTCTCCGCACCCAACGCGCTCGGGTCGGCGGCTTCCCGGTCGCGCGGCGGGCGCGGAGACCCGCCGCGCACGGACCAGTGCTGCAACGCCACGGTCAGGGATTTCATGGCATCGTTCCCATGGCAGGTCAATCGTCAATCGTCAAAGATGGACCGGATACGCCGCTCCTGCTCCTCGACGGTCTCCTGGTTGACGTTCTTCTGGGCCCGCAGCACCTCGCGGAGCAGGGAGACGGCCTCCTGGTACCCCTCCCATTTTACCATGTTCTGAAGCACGTCGCGCAGGGCGGCGGCGATCCGGCCCTGCGCCGTGACGGCCTCGTCGAGATCGGCCTTGCGGGCAGGGGCGTCGGGGCCGGCCCGCGTCGCCCGGTCGAGGAGGTCGGCGGCCTCGGGCACGTCCCGCCGGGCCAGGCGCCGGAGCGGTTCGATAATCCTGGCGCCGAGGCGGTCGCGGGCGACCTCCGGGTCGGCCTCCAGCCGGTTGTTCTCGACCTCCGCCAGGATCTGGGCGAAGGCGTCCGCGATGGCCGTGCACCGGCCCCCCACGAGCCGCTGCCGCTTCTCCGTAGTGGCGAGGAGGGGCCCGTCCTCCTCCTCCAGCGGGCGGCCGGGGGCGTCGAGGACGGCCCGCAGGGCGCGGGCGTTCTCGGCCAGGGTCCGCTGGTCGCGGAGGAGTCGCTCGCATTCCAGGCGCTGCTCCTGTTCGCGGCGGAGGAGGTCGGCCCGCAGGTCGTCCTCGCTCACGACCTTCAGCGTGAAGCCGCGCGACGCCCCCACCTTGGGGCCGGTCACGGCGTCGTTGTCGGTGGCCTCGACGCGGAGCGTCAGGCGCGAGCCGACGGGCAGGTCCAGCGGCCGACAGTCCTGGCGATGGGCGACCTTGATCTCCTTGCGGCCGTAGGCTTGCTCCGGCCCGCCGAACGGGAAGCGGGCGGTCTCGGTTCCCCCCTTCTTTTCGACGGCGCTGGTGCAGACGAGTTCCGCTTTCCGGACGGCGTAGTCGTCGCGAAGCGTGGCGCGGATGGGCAGGACGGCCCGCGGCACGATGAGGTCGCCGATGCCGTCCAGGCGGGCCCGGACCGTCGGCGCACGGTCGGGCATGACGCGCAGGCTGAAGCGGGCCGGCGTCCGCGAGGCCAGGCCCGTCGTGTCGGTCAGCGCGACGGCGTAGACGCCGGTCCGCAGGGATTCGCCCGCCAAAACGGCGCGGAAGCCGCGCTCTCCGACGCGCTCCAGGTCGACGGGCGCGACGGTACCGACGGTCATCGTCGCGCGTGCGAGCGGCTTGCTGGCCGTCCCGCGTACCTCGACCGTGCTGCCCGCCAGGACCGGGTACGAGGCCACGTTCTTGGGGAGGTCGTGCGGCGCCTCGCCGACATAGGCGGGCGGGGCGTACCGGAGCGCGAGGTCCGCCACGACCGGCCGCTCCACCAACCGGACCTCGTGCCACGGCGTGACGTCGTCGCCGCCGCGCACGCGAAGCCGGAACGGTTCCAGGACGTTCGGGAAGACGGTCCGAAAGCGGTCGTCGCCGACGACGCGCATGGTCTCGCTGCCCGCGGTGCCGCCCGGCTGCCGGTGATCGAGTGAGACGACCCGTGGGACGACGCCGTCCGGGTCGGCCCGCGCCTCGACGGCCAGGTCGTCGCCGCGCGGGCAGACGAGGATGCCGTCATCGGCCCCGACGATGGCGAGGTGCGTCTGCTGCGGCCATGCCACATTGGCCAGCAAGACGTTCCGCTGCCACCAGAGGTGCATGGTGTTGGGGAAGAGGCCCACGGCGACCGTGAGGACGGCGCCGGCGGCAAGAATGACGAGGAGGTTGCGGCGCAGGCGTTCGCGGTCGAGCGCCTTGAGGAAGTCGACGCCGGCGGCGCGGCGGCGGCCGAGGGCGACGGTGGCACGGACCATCGCGGGCGAGTAGCCGGTGGCGGCGGGGTCGGCCATCCGCGCGAACTCGATGGCCGAGAGGAGGCTCTCCGAGAGGCCGCGGTTCCGCGCCTCGACGGCGCGGGCGAGGACCTCGTCGGGCAGGCTGCGCGCCAGCGGCCGGATCAGCCGACGCCAGGCGAGCACGGCCACGGCGCCCGCCGCCAGCGCCAGGACGACGGCCCGCTGCGGACCGTCCAGGCGGAGCAGACGGTCCAGCGGCAGGCTGACGGCAACGAAGGCCGCGGCGCAGACGGCGAAGGCCGCCAGCGCATCCACCCCGACCCACGCGGCGCGGGCCCGGCGCAGGCGCGCCAGGCCCCGCCGGATGGGGGTCGGCAGGGTGCGGGTTGTGGCGCCCGAGGACATCGTGTGTGTGCTTTCTCTCGTCTGCCGCGTGGCGTGGCCACGCGTGTGGCCATGTAGCACTGTCATTCTGAGGCCCGCTTGCGGGCCGAAGAATCTCGCCGTGGTCGTTCCCTTGCCATGATTCGCACGGCGAGACCCTTCGGCTCGCTCAGGGTGACAACGCTTTCCTCCTCGCCCTGGTTTTACCGTTTAGTTACATCAGACGATACCGTTTCCGCACGGCCCACTCGACCGTCAGCAGGCCGACGAGCAGGGCCA
>CAZNYC010000012.1:0-31559 GCA_964577175.1 uncultured Anaerolineales bacterium | reverse complement strand
CGATACCGTTTCCGCACGGCCCACTCGACCGTCAGCAGGCCGACGAGCAGGGCCAGCAGCCGCCACGTGTCCCACAGGGTGCGCGGCGGTTCGCGGACGACGACCGTCTCGTGCCGGTCGGGCAGGTCACCGGCGATGCGATCGGCCTCGTCGATCTCGTAGTACCGGCCGCCGGACCGCTCCGCCAGGTCGGCCAGGAGGGCCCGGTTCAGGCGCGGGTCGCGGAACTCGACGCGCGGCGGCTCGACGGTCACCTGCCGCGCCAGGCGCACCGGCCCCGTCCCGCCCGTGCCGGGCAGGGTGACCTCGATGCGCGTGGCGCCGACGCGGCCGGCGATAACCGAGCCCTCGTAATGGCCCGGCCGGTTGGCCACCTGCCGCAGCATCGTCTCCTGCGGCGGGGCGTCCGGGGCGGTGCGGACGACGGCCGGCACGGTCGGCTCCGCCAGGGGCTCGAACGCCGCGTCGTACAGGCGCGCCGTGACGGCGATGCGGCTGCCGACGGCGTAGACGTCGCGGTCGGTCGCAAGACGTCCGCGGCGCCGCCCGCCCATGAGGCGGCCCTCGAGCAGATAGCGGATGGACCGGACCCAGAAACGGTCGAAGACCTCCTCGCCCAGCCGCCGCCACCGCCACGAGCCGTCGAAGCCCATGTAGAGAACGCGGCCGGGCCCGTACCGGCCGGCGACGAGCAGCGGCCGGCGGTCGTCGCGGACCTTCAGCCGCGGGTCGCCGTGCTCGATGAGCGTGGTGGCCCCCGGCTTGGCCGACGCCGCCGGGTACGACCAGTACACGCCGGGCAGGGCGGAGGCGATGCCGGGGCCGGCGCCGGAATCGTCGTCGAAGCGGAGCAGGGGATGCTCCGTGCCGTCGGGCGTGACGTGCATCGGCCACGCGCGGGTGTGGGGCCGGTCGAAGAGGCGCGCCTCGCCGGCGCCGTCGCCCAACCGGACGGGGAGCAGGTCGCGCAGGCCGCGCGTCTGGTACGTGGTCAGGAACCGGGTGGTGTACTTCGGCCCGGCGACCCAGAAGAGGCCGCCCGCGTGCTCGCCGACGAACCGCTTCAGCAGGTCGGTCCACGGCTCGTCGAGGCCCGACGGGTCGGGGTCGAACAGGGCGACCACGTCGTAGGCAAAGAGGTCCTCGGGCTTCGACGGGAGCCGTTCAATGACCGTGTTCCCATCCTGCCGCATGTCCAGGTCGAGCGACTGGAGCCAGCACGATACGTCGATGGTCTTGTCGCGGAGAAGGAGGGTGCGGACGAGCCGAAAGTCCCACGTGGGCGAGCCCGCGATGAGCAGCACGCGGGCCCGCTGGCCGACCACCCGCACGGTCGTCGCCTTCTCGTTGTCCGAGCGGAGCAGTTCGTCCGGCCCGGCCTCGACGCGGACCGTGTAGACGAAGCGGCCCTCGGCGGCAGGCTCGTGCCGGAACGCGACGGTCGCCTCCTGCGTCTCGGGGTCGAGGGCGACGGACCGGCGGTCGATGACCCGCTCGGCGGTCTCGGCGCCGTCGTCCGCGACGCGCCGCTCGACGAACTCGACCCGGACGGCGGCGCGGTCGAGCCCCTCGGCCTGGACGCGGGCCTGGACGGCGAACGGGTCGCCGCGGAAGACGGTCTCCGGGGCCCAGACCTCGGCGGTGCGGAGGTTCTGCGGCGGTCGGGGGTCGCCCACGCCGACGGCCAGGATGGGCACGCCGCGGCGGGCGGCGGCGTCGGCGGCGGCGCGGGGGTCGGCCCCGCTCGTGTGCTGCCCGTCCGAGACGAGGACGACGCCGGCGAGCGGGCTCCCGGCCGCCGAGTCGAGCGCCTCGCGGACCGCGCGGGCCAGGTTGGTGGCCGTCCCGGACGGCGCCAGCGGCGGGACGGGCGGATCCTTGGGCACACGGGCGGTCTCGTCGGCCGCTTCCTCCCCTTCGGGCAGGACGGCCTCGGGGTCCAGCCCGATGGCGTCGCGCAGGCGCACGCGGTCGGAGAAGGTCATGACGCGGACGCGGCCGACGGCCTGGAGCCGCCGGAGAAAGCGCGCGTCGTTGCGGCGGAGGAGGGCGTTGACGACCTCGGCCCTGGCGGGGTGCTCGGCGGCGAGGGCGTCGGGCGTCCGGCCGGTGACGGCGGCAAGACGCTCCGTGCCCGCGTCGTCGTAGCGGTCGCGGAGGCTCATCGAGAGGGAATCGTCCAACAGCAGGACGACGTACGGTTCGAGGCTGCGGCGGAGCGTGACGGCCAGGGCCGGGCCCATCAGGACCAAGGCCAGGACGAGGATGCAGGCGATGCGGATGGCGGCGAGGAGCACCCGCACGGCGCGCGGGCATGTGCCGCTCTCCCGCCGGTACAGCCACCACACGAGGTAGAGGGCGGCGGCGGCCAGGAGGACGGCCGCGATGGCCGCCCACGACGACGGAGCGTGGGTCCAGATGAACTCCGTCTCCGCCCCCTCGGGGACGCGGGCCGGGTCGAAGCCGAGGATGTCGAGCCAGACGTCGCTCATTCGTCTTGCCTGCCCTTACCCAAGCCGCGCGGGTGCCACGGCGGGCCTTGTCCCGCCGTGCGCGTGCGCGGCGGGACGCACGGCCGGACAAGACCGGCCGTGGCACCTGCCGTGTCGGACGCAGCCGCATCCTAGCGCCGGCGGCCGAACCACCACGCCAGGGCCTGCTCGCCGAACAGGGCCGCGAGGAGCGCGAACGCCAGCGGCCGCCAGATTTCCGCCCGGCCGCCGGTGACCGCGCGGCCGAGGTAATCGCGTCCTTCCAGGATGACGAGGTCCGCTTCCGGGACGGCCTGGCGGAGGGCGTCGGCGTCGGCCGGCGCGAGGTCGCCCTCGGTCGGGTCGATGTTGGCGGCGAAGAGGCGCGTCTCCTCCGTGCCGTCGTGGGTCGTGAGTCGCACCCGGCAGAACCCGCGGCGGTCCGTGTCGGTCCAGGTCAGGCGCATGCGGGCGGGCTGGTCGGTCGCGACGGCCTGGACGGCGACGTCTTCGGTGTCCTCCGGCCCCTGGACGCGGGCCTCGATGGCGTACTGCGAGGGGTCCAGGTCCGTGCGGATGGGGGAGCCGACGGCGACGCTCGCGGCCTGCCCGGCCGGCCGGGCCACGTGCCGCGTCATCTCCAGAACCGTGACGAGGTAACTCGGGTCGGCGCACCAGTTGGTCCACTCGGGGTCGGCGGTCGTGGTGACCGTGAGAACGCTGCCGCGGCCGAGCCGCGTCTCGACGATGGCGGGCGATTCGTCCGCGTCATTGAATGTGGCGAGGACGCGCGTGCGGCCGGCGGCCACGTCCTTTTCCGCCACCGCGGCGCCCCACCACTGGAAGAACTTGACGCGCGCCAGGAACGGGTTCTGCGTGCCCTCGAAGATGCGGAGCACCGGATGGTTGGCCGCGCGGGGCACCAGGTGGACCCACCGCTCCTCGGCCGGGTCGCCGCGGATGCCGGTCAGCGTGAGTCCGAGCAGGCCGGCGGCCCGGGCGAGTTGCTCGTTGTAGGCCATCGCGTCGACCTGGTCGCCGAGGAAGACGACCAGCCCGCCGCCGTCGCGGACCCAGTCGGCGAGGGCGGCCGCCCGGTCCTCCGTCAGCCGGTACAGGTTCGCCAGGATCACCACCTGGAACGGGTACAGGGGCGTTTCCTCGAAACGGTTCTCGCTGACGACCTGCACGTCGTTGCCGCTGGGCACCTCGCCCGGCGGGTCGAGGGCCCGCTGCAAATAGAACGTTTCCGTCTCGCCGTACTCGGACGACGGTTCGCCGTCGACGAGCAGGATGGGGATGCCCGGTTTCACGTCGGGGGCGGCGAAGCGGACGTTGTCGCGCGGGACGGTGTCGGCGCCGATTTCCGCCTGGACCCGCGCCGAGCCCGTTTCGCCGAAGGTGAACGTGAACGGGACGGCGGCCTCGCCGCCCGCAGGGACGGCGTCGAGGCGGGCGCGGAGCGGCACGGCCCCGCCCGCCGTGAACGTGACCTCCACGTCCGTGGCATCCGTGGGGCCGACGTTGGCGACTGTGACCTCGAACCGCGCCGGCACGCCCGCCACGACCGTCTTCTCGCGGACCGCAATGTCGGTGACGGCGAGGTTGGCGGCGTGGGCCGCGCCCAGGTCGGCGATCGCGAGGCCGTCGGCGGCCTCGGCCAGGCGGGCGAGGAGGCCGGGCAGGCCGGGCCGGCGTCCCGGCGGCTCGGCGGCGTCGCGGGCCTTGGCGGCGTTGCTTGGCGCGGAGGTCGTCTCGGCTGGCGCGGCGCCGGCGCTTTCGTCGCCCGGCGCGGGCGGCTGCCAGTCGCGGCGGCGGAAGTCCGTCAGGATCAGGACCTGCCGGTTCAGGGTGCTGCCCGGCGAGCCGACCCTCTTCTCAAGGTCCAGGAGGGCGGCGTCGTAGGCGGCGCTCTTGTCGGAGACCTCCAGGCCCCGGACGGCGCGGACGGCGGCGTCGGCGGTGTCGTCGGCCAGGAAGTGGCCCGCCAGGACGGGCCGGTCGGGCCGGCTCGTGGTCAGCAGGGTGAAGGCGTCGCCGGGGCGTCGGCGGGCGGCCTGGCGGATGAAGGTGGCGAGGCCGTCCCTGGTCTCGTCGAAGACGGTGCCGGCGCCGGCGCGGGCCTCCATGCTGGGCGAATCGTCGAGGAGGACGACGTGCTCCACCCGGCCGCCGGCAGCGACCCGCGCCGCCAGGCCCGTCGGCTCCAGGAAAACCCGGGCCACGAGCAGGGCGATGAGGAGGATGATGAGGCACCGCAGGAGCAGCAGGAGGAGGTGCTCCAGGCGGATGCGTCGGCGGTTGCGTCGCTCGGCGTCGAGCAGGAACGCCATCGCCGCCCACTCCACCGTCCGGAAGCGGCGGCGGCTCAGCAGGTGGATCAGGATGGGCGCCGCCACCAGCGCGCTCCCCCAGAGGAGGGCGTTGTTGACGGCACCGAGACCCAGCCAGTCGAACACGGGCGACTCCTGTCATTCAACTCCGGCGCGGGTGGCGTGCACCCCTGGCTCGCATGTGCCACGACGGGTCTTGCCCCGCCGTGTTCTTGCAGGGCCGAGCGCGCGGCCGGACAAGACCGGCCGTGGCACGTTCCAGTCGTGGCCGCCTGAGGTCTATCGCCCGAGGACCGTCCGGGCCGTGCGCCGGCGGAAGGCCAGGTAACTGGCCAGGGCCGCGTCGAGCGGGTCGGCGGTGCTCATCAGGACGTAGTCGACGCCGCCCTTGGCGGCCAGCCGGCGGACGCGCTCCAGGTAGGCCTCCAGCGCTTCCAGGTAGGCCCGCCGGAGGGCGCGCGGCTCCGTCAGGATCTCCTGGTCGAGTTCCAGGCCGCGGAAGAGCGTGTTGTCCTGGAACGGGAATTCGAGTTCGTCCTCGTGCATCACGTGGAAGAGGATGACCTCGTGCCGCTTGTGCCGGAAGTGCTGGAGCGTCTGCCGCAGCGCTTCCAGATCCACCAGGAGGTCCGAGATGAGGACGACCAGCCCCCGCCGGGTCAACTGCTCGGCCAGCCGGTGGAAGACGTCCGAGACGTCCGTCCGGCGGTCGGGCTCCGTGCCGGCGAGTTCGTGGAGGAGGAGTTTCAGGTGGCTCGGATGGCTGGACGGCGGCAGGCTCTGCCGCACCTCGGTGTCGAACGTCACCAGGCCCACGGCGTCCTGCTGTTGCTGGAGGAGGTAGGCGAGCGAGCCGGCGACGGTGGCGGCGTAGTCGAACTTGCTCATGCGGCCGTCGCGGTCGCCCGTGCCGTAACGCATCGACCGGCTGACGTCGACGAGCAGGGTGCTGCGGAGATTCGTCTCCTCCTCGTATTGCTTGACGTAGTAGCGGTCGGCCCGTGCCCATACCTTCCAGTCGATATGCTTCATTTCGTCGCCGGGCACGTACTCGCGGTGGGTGGCGAACTCGACGGAGTACCCCTGGTACGGGCTCTTGTGCAGGCCGCTGATGAACCCTTCGACGACCGTCCGGGCGCGGACGTCGAGCCGGGCGATCCGGTTCAGGACCTTCGGGTCGAGGTAGCGGCGGCCGGGGTCGTCGGTCACGTCGGGGAGCCCCCTCCGGCGTCGGCGCGGGTCTCGGGCGTCCGGTCGGACCCGGAGTCGAAGGCGCGGGCGGCGTCGGGCGGCATGCCCCCCGTGCCGGACGGGTCGGAGACCGTCTCCAGGAGGCGGTCGACGATACGGTCGGGCGTCACGCCCTCCGACTCCGCCTGGAAGTTCGTGATGATCCGGTGCCGCAGCACCGGGTGGGCCACCGCCCGGACGTCGTCGGTGGTGACGAAGGTGCGGCCGTCGAGCGCCGCCCGCGCCTTGCCGCCGATCAGCAGGTACTGGACGGCCCGGGGCCCGGCGCCCCACGTGACCCACTCGTTGACGAAGTCGGGGGCGCCCTCCTCGCCGACGCGCGTCGCCCGCACCAGGTGCAGGGCGTACTCGATGACGTGCGGCGGAACGGGCACCCGGCGGACGATTGCCTGCAGTCGCAGAATCTCGTCGCTCGCCAGGACCGTATCGACCGACGGGTTGAAGACGGCGGTGGTCGTCTCGGCGATGCGGTACTCCTCGTCGAACGTGGGGTACCGCACGAAGACCTTGAACATGAACCGGTCCTGTTGGGCCTCGGGCAGGGGGTAGGTGCCTTCCTGCTCGATGGGGTTCTGGGTGGCGAGGACGAAGAACGGGGAGGGCAGGGGGTGCCCCTCGCCGCCCACGGTCACCTGCTTCTCCTGCATCGCTTCGAGCAGGGCCGCCTGCGTCTTGGGCGGGGTGCGGTTGATTTCGTCGGCCAGGATGACGTTCGCAAAGACCGGTCCGTGCAGGAACCGGACCTCGCGCGCGCCGGTCGTCTTGTTCTCCTGGATGACCTCCGTGCCGGTGATGTCCGACGGCATGAGGTCCGGCGTGAACTGGATGCGGTGAAACGTGAGGTCCAGCCCGGCCGCCAGCGTGCTGACCATGAGGGTCTTCGCCAGGCCCGGCACGCCCTCCAGGATGCAGTGCCCCTGGGAGAAGACGGCAACGAGCAACTGGTCGAGGATCGCCTCCTGGCCGACGATGACCCGGCCGAGTTGCGTCTTGATGCGGTCGCGGGCTTCGCGCAGGCGGGCGAGTTCCTCGAGGTCGCCGGCGCCGAGGTCGTCCGGAGCGGGCGTCGCGTCGGGTGTGTCGGTCATCGCGGGACGGCTCCTTCTAGCGCTGGAGAATGGGCAGGTACCGGTACGGCAGTTCGAGGACGAGCAGCGTCATGGCGGTGCCGTACACCTCGCCCACGTTGCCGCCGGGCCAACTGCCGTCCTCGCCCTGCTGGCCGAGGAGTTCGTCGCGGTACTTCGAGAAGAACCACTGCCAGTTTGCCTCGCTGGAAAGGTACATGGCCTGGGCGGCGTAGAGGAGGGCGTAACACCGGTGGCCGCGGAATACCCCGGTCCCCCCGCCCTCGATGTGGTTCTTCACGTAATCCAGCGCCCGCAGGGCGATGGGGCTGTCGTAGTTGCCGGCGTTGTAAAGGACGGCCACGGCGGCGGCGGTGATGGGGGGGCGGCTGCGGCCGAGGTTCCGCAACGAGTAACTGATGCCCCCGTCGTCGTTGGCGCACCGGGCGACGTACTCCACCGCCCGCTGGATGGTGGCCTTCGGCACCTTGATGCCGGCGTTGCGGCAGGCGCGGAGGGCCTGGATCTGCGTTACCGTCACGCTGCCCTCGTCGCTGCCCGCGTCGGGCGTGTAGAGCCACCCGCCGTCGGGCGACTGGCTCCGGGCGGTCAGTTGGACGGCGCGGGAGAGGACGCGGTACAGGTCCTTCTGGAGTTCGGCGTCCTGCTCCGCCCCGTACGCCTGGGCCAGGAAGAGCGTGCCGAACCCGTGCCCGTACATCGGCCGCTGCTCTTCGCCCATGACGGCGATGAGGCCGTTGCGGTTGGCTCGCTTGAGAATGAAGTCAACGGCCCGGCGGACGTTGTCGGCGTACGGCCCTTCGGCGGGTGTGCTGCCGCCGGCCATCAGGGCCAGCCCCGCCAGCGACGTGATCGCGCACGGGTACACACCGTAACGTGTCCGGCTGCGCCAGGCGCCGTTGCGGGCCTGGATGCGGGCCAGGAATGCCTGGCCGCGCTCGATCGCCCGTTCGGTCTCCGGTGTGACCATATCCGGACGCGGCGCCGCCACGGCCGGCCGGCCGGCGAGGGCGGCGGCCAAGGCGAAAAGGACGGCCCGGATGACACGGCGGTGGCGCACTGCGCTACTCCAAAGCCAGTTGTTCGCCCGGCGGCAGGGACCCGAACGCCTCGACGGAGCGGTTCGTCACGACGAGCAGCACGCCGTCGCGGCAGACGAGGGTCGAGAGGTTCTCGAACGTGCCGTCCCCGTCGGCGGACGGCAGGGCGATGCCTTCGGCGGGCTGGCCGTCGCTTCGCCGCAGGAACCGCACGCGGTACCGGCGGGTGCCCTCGACTCGCTCGACGAACGGCAGATAGTCGCCGGCGGCGGCGTAGAGTTCGGCGGGCAGCGGCCGGCCGGCCTGGTTCTCGCCGAAGTCGTATGTCCGGGCCTCGCCGGCCTCCAGGTCGACGATGGCCAGGCTGCTCTGCATGCCCTGGCGGCTGACGAGGTAGATCTGCCGGCCCGTCGGGCCGAGGCAGACGTCGGCCAGGTGTGGCAGGATGGGCACGTCGGCCTCGCACCGCCCGCGGAGGCCGCCCGTGGCCAGGTCGCGAATCTCGACCGACTTGCCCCGCTCCACCAGGCACACCGTCTCCGGGTCGAGCGGGAAGACCATCTTCGGCTGCGGCGAGGGGGCCAGGGCCCACCGTTCTCCGCCGCCGGCCAGATCGCGAAACGCCAGCCGGAACGCGCCGGTCTTCGGGTCGCGCGGCTGGGCGATGAAGCCGTCGCCGAGCATCAGCAGCGACCAGGCGTGGGGCTGGCCGACGTCCAGGGCGACGGTACCGCGGTCGGCCCCCGTCAGGGCGTCGCAGAGCATCAGTGCCTTGCCGCCGTCCATCACGAGGCAAACGAGGCCGGAGGCTTCCTGGATACCCGAGAACCGGCGGCGGCGAAAGGTCCGCTGCCACAAAAGGCGCCCCGTCGCCAGGTCCAGCGCCCGGACCGACCGGTCGGTCGGGCAGAAGACGTACGTGCCGGTGGCGGCCCGCCCGGTCCCCCACAGGCCGCGGAACATGGCCCGCTGCATCAGGTTCCTGATCATGTGGGCACTCGCCCGGTTGGTCGACATCCCTTCCTTGCGGGACCACAGCACCTTGCCGGAGACGAGGCCGATGGCGGCTACCTCCCGGCTGTTGCGGGCGATGACGACGTGGCCTTCGCGCGGCTTGCTGCCGCCGAACGAGACGGACCGGTCGGCCAGGTCGCAATCGAAGACCGCCTTGCCGTCGCGGAGCCGTCGGCACACCAGGCCCCGCGATGGCGAGAGCCGCCAGATGAGCGCGTGCTCCAGGAGGAACTGCGAAGCGCCGGGGTGGCCGAAGTGCCGCAACTCGCCGGCCGGCGGCAGCAGCAGGTTCACGTGCCGGCCTTCCACCTTCCAGAGCGAGTGCCACGGCGGGGGCGGCAGCGTCCGGGACGGGGCCGGGTCCGCAGGGCCCAGGTCCTCCAGGTGCCGGCGGCCCAGGGTTTCGCCCGGGGTGGTCTCGCCGTCGAAGACGGTCGGCGTTTGGGGAAAGGCGTCGGCCAGCCGCCGCCATTCGCCGCGGGCCTGCACCGTCCAGCCGGCGGCCTGGTGCATGTGGGCCAGCCGCGCCAGCGCCGCCGCGCGGGTTTCCTCGTGCGGACTGCGGAGCATCTCGTGGAGGATGAGTTCGGCGGTCTCGGTCTGCCCGTCGGTGTCGGCCAGGGCGGCGGCGTCGAGGCCGGCGCGGGTGGCCTCCTCCGTGCCCCCGAACGTGCGGAGGAGCGTCCGCAATCGAGCGAGGTCGTTTGCCTCCCGCGCGGCTTTCAGCGCGGCTGCCGCATGCCGCCGCACTGCAGGGGCCAGGGCCTCGCCGTGGGCGGAAAGGAGCGACCGAACGCCCTCGGCCACCGCCCCCGCCGGGCTGACCTGCCAGGAGGCGGGTCCGTCCTCCACGGTGACCAGGGCGTCGGCCTCGTGGTCGGCGATGTCGAGGTAGGCGGCCAGGGCGCGTTCCGGGTCGCCCTCGCGCTCGAACGTTTCGGCGACGGCCTGCCGGACGCGGAGGGTCTCTGCGGGACCGTCGGCCACGCGGCGGGCCTGGGCCAGGGCGGCGCGGGCCGCCTCGCCGCGGCTCTCGTCGGCCTGGGCCAGGTACACCTCGAAGAGTCCCCGGCGAATCGGCTCCCGCAAGGGCGAGGGGGCGGCGGCCTTCATCGCCGTCCGGTACGTGGAGGCGGCCCGGTCGTACCCGCCGCGTGCCTGCTCGATGCGGGCGCGGGCCAGGCAGGCGGTGAGGTACCGTCGGCGCGTTTCGGCGGCGGTGTCGCGGGAGGCGTCGCGGCGCTTCTCGAGATCGGCCGCCCGGGCCGAGGCGTCGGCCCGCTTCTCTTCGAGTTGCTGACGGCCGGCCTGGGCGTCGGAGAGACGGGCGGTCACTTCCGTTTGCTCCTCCGCCAGTTCGTGACGCCGGCGAAGGGCCGCGGCGACCTGCTCGACCGCTTGCCGGCGGGCGGCGGCGAGGGTCTCGGCATCCTCGGGCGCCTCGGCGGTCCGGTCCTGGAGGGCGGCCTGTTTCTCCTGGAGTTCCGTGAGGTCGGCCTCGGCCTCGACGCGCTGCGGTTGGAGGGCCGCCGCCTTCTTGCGGAGGGCTTCCACGCGGCGGACGGCTTCCGTGAGAGCCTCGTCGAACCGGTCGGCGGCGCGGCGGGCGGCGGCGAGTTCGCGCTCCGCTCGCGTCAGGGCGTCCTCGGCGGAGGCCAGCGCGGGGCCCGCGGTCTCCAGCGCCTGGTCCAGTTGGGCCAGCCGCGCCGACGCCGCCGCCAGCGCGTACACCCGACCCGGCCCGAGGACGAACAGACGCCGCCCGTCCGTCGCCACGTTGCCGATGGGCACGTCGTCCGGCGTCATGACGCCGAGGCCGGCGAGGCGGCGGCCGGTGGCGCGATCGAGCCGCAGGAGCGTCTCGTCGGCGGGCACGTAGACGGCGTCGTGCCCGACGAAGCCGCACCCGTACCCGCGGGCGTTGTCGCCGAGTGGCGTGTCCCAGACCGGTTCGCCGGTGGCGAGGTCGAGGCACCGGACGCGGTCGGGTCCGGCGGCCCAGAGGCGGTCGCCGTCGGCCCCGAGGCAGCGGGAGAGGCCGGGGGTCGGATGGCGGGCCAGAAGGCCGCCCGTCCGCGTGTCGAAGGTGAGGGCGGCCGCCGCGTCGACGGGGAGGAGCAGGAGCCGGCGGCCATGCAGGAAGAGGCGGCTCACGCGCCAACCCGTGGCGCTGTGGAGGGTAGTCCGGCTGGGGGTACCCTCATCGAACGTCCGGTCGTAGCGGGCGGCCCAGTGGATGGTGCCGTCCACGCCGTCCAGGGAGAAGACGACGCCCTCGCCGGAAGCGACGTAGACGTCGCCGCCGTCGGTGAGGAGGCCGACCTTGTCCCAGAGCCTCCGGCGTCCGGCGGAGAGGGAGCACAGGAACGTTCGCCACCGCAGGGTGCCGTCCGCCGGGTCCAGGGCCGCCAGTGCCAGTTCTCCGTCCGATTCGACGGGGACGAGAATCCGCTCGCCGCATGCCACCGGCGGGGCGAGAAACCGCAGACCGAAAAACGGGTCGGCCTTGTCCTTGGTCCGGCCGAGGCGCCACCGCACGGCGCCGGTCCGGCGGTCGCAGGCGGCCAGGCGGTTGCCGGTAAGCGGGTCCTCCCCCTGCGTCCGTACCTGTTTGCCGTTGACGATCCGGATGACGACACGCGGGCGGCGGTGGGTCCACTGGTCGGCGGGGTGGTCCTCGATATGGTACACGGTGTCGCCGATGACGCTGACGGCTTTGCTGATTTCGTCGCTGAAGGCGAGGATGTCCATGGGCGTTCGGGGCTCGGACGTGCCGGCGAACTGCGCGTGGACGGAGAAGCCCGTCGTCTGCTGCTCGGGTTCCTCCGGGACGTCGGTTTGCCAGCGGAGGTCGCCGGTGGCGGCGTCGAGGCACAGCAGGCGGGCGTGCGACTTGACGAGCAGGTCCGGACCGTCGAGGAGGACCGAGCCGGCGGGCACCCAGCCGGACTGCTGCCACCGGCCGCGCAACTGCTCGCGCAGCCGCTCCGTGACCTCGGCTTTCTGTTTCCGGTTACCGACGCCGAGGTATCGCGCGGGAACGCCGGCGGGAAGGATCTCGATCGGCCGCTCCCAAATCGGCACCCACAGGCCGCGGGGGCCGTCGACGTGTGCAGCGGGCAGGGCGGGGGCGGCGCCGGCGGACACCGTCTGCGGGCCGGCCGCCTCGGACTCCTCGGCCGCGGGCGCCTCGATTTCCGTCCGGACGGCGGCCATCGCCTCGGGGGGGACGGCGGGGGATTCCAGGCCGATGAGACGTTCCCACGCGGCGCGCGCGCCCTTCGCGTCGCCCGACCGCCGGCACGCCAGGGCAAGGCGGAGCAGGACCTTTCCCTGCGGGACGGACGAGTCCGGATACCGGTCCGCCAAGCGGACCAGGAGCCGGCGGGCGCGCGCCCAGGCGTGTTCGTCGAGGTACAACGAGGCGAGCGCGAAAGCCGCCTCGTCGCCCCGGCTCGACAGGAAGAACCGGCTGACGACGATGCGGAGGCCCTCGGCGTCTCGCTGGGCACCGGCCGGGGCGAGGAGGGCCTTGACCTGGCCGTCCACCTCCGTGCGGTACGCCGCCAGGCCTTCCGGCCCTATGGCGACGAGGGTACGTTCGGCGATTTCGCGGACGGGGTGGTACGTCCGGCCGTCGGCGGTGGCGAGGACGTTGGCGTCCTCCTCGATGACGTGCTGAAGGACGATGACGGCTTTGCGGTACCGGGGCGGGTCGGCCTCGAGGAAGTCGCGGGCCCGGCGGAGCAGGCGGTCGGCCTCGAAACTCGTTTCGAGGTGGGCGCCTTGGAGGAACGGGCGGTCGTCCTCGTCGGCGTCGGCCTCGCCCTTATCGTCCTTGTCCTCATCCTTGTTTGCCGCTTCGCCGCTCTCGGCGGCGGGTTCAGCCGCGCCCCCGGCGGGCTGTGGTCCGGCGACGTGGACGCGGACCTCCGCCTTGTTGCCCTGGATGGTGACGGCGGCTTCCGCGTGCGCGGCTTCAAGCGGGACGGCGGCCGCGGCGAGGCAGAGGAGGAGGAGAAGGCGGCACGGGCGGCCCCTCGTGCTGCGCATCGCGGCGCGATGCGTCGCCGAATCACTGTGCCGTCGGCTTTGTCCGGAGGACGTCATCGATCGTACACCCGCCGCGCATGAAGGGTGAAAGCCGCCTTGACCATGATACCGCCGATTTCGGTCGGGTCAAGGTGAGTCGCGTTTCGAGAGGGGCCGGCCGGACCGGCCGGTGCGTGCCTCCCGGCCCGGAGAGTTATACGTTTCGCGGGGGGAGGGGTCTCCGGCCAATTCCGCTCGCTCGGGCGGGAAGCGGTGACACCGCGGTGCCGCGGGCCACCGCGCAGAATGTCAGCGGCTTTTTCATTTCGGGCTTGACCAGTTTAGAGTGTGCGCATATCGTGGAAAAGAGAAGGAGGAAGCGATGAGCGCTGCCGAAACGAAACGCACGCGACGCCGGACGGCGGCGCCGCGCAACCGGAGCAAGGGCCGTCGCCGGACCGCCGACGAGGGCGGCAACGGCGATGCGACGCCGCCGCCCGACTGGAACCGCGTGGCCCGGACCCTGAAGGCCGTCGCCCATCCGTTGCGCCTCCGCATCATCGACCTCCTGGAGGGCGGCGAGCGGAGCGTCGGCGAGATCGTCGACGCCCTCGGCACGAAGCCCGCCGTCACGAGCCAGCAACTCGGCCTGATGCGCGACCGCGGCGTCCTGGAGGCCCGGCGCGAGGGGAACCACGTGTATTACCGCATTGCGAACCGGCACGTGGTGGACGTGATTCACTGCATCCGCCGCTCGTGCCGGACGGACGAGGAGGCATGAGGCGGCGCGCGGCGGGGGCGGAGACCCGCCGCGCACGGAAGCACGATATCCGCCGCTCGTGGCGGGCGAACGAATCGGAATCCTGAAAGGGAGCACAGCCATGAAAGGCATTCTCATCGGCGGCGTCGTTGGGCTGGTCGTCGGCGCCGCCGCGACGGCGCTCGTCGTCGTCCAGACGATGCCGGGCATGATGATCGTCACGGAGCCGAGCCGCCTGGGGTTCGAGGAAACGGTCCAGGCCATCCAGAAGGGCATCGAGGAACAGGGCTGGTCCTCGCCGGCCACGATCGACATGAACAAGAGCATGGCCTCCCGCGGCGTGACGCTGGAACCGCAGGTCCGCGTCATCCAACTTTGCCAGCCCGAATACGCGAAGGACGTGCTGACGACCGACCGGTACGTGGCGAGCCTCATGCCGTGCAGCATTGCGGTGTACGAGACCGACGACGGACGGGTGTGCGTCTCGAAGATGAACACGGGCCTGATGGGCACGCTGTTCGGCGGCAACATCGCAAAGGTCATGGGCGGGAAGGTGGCGAAGGACGAACAGGCCATCCTCGCGAACGTTGTGGCGGAGAAGTGAGGCGATTTCGGATTTCGGATTGCGGATTTCGGATTGACGGCAACGCACGGCGGTCGCCGTAGCCGACCTGCGAACGGGTTCTCACCCTGAGAGGTTGTGACTTTATTGGGCTTCGGCTCTTGGGACCGCAGTTTTCAAGGGCGTCGGGGCGGTTCGTTGGGCCACGCAGCAATAAAGTCACAAACTCTGAGCGAAGCGAAGGGTCTCGCCGCCGGCCACGGCACGAGCCGTACCCGTGCCAGGGTGCGAATCACTAAAAGGCAATGACCACGGCGAGATTCTTCGGGCCGCGAGCGGCCCTCGGAATGACAGACCAAAGGACGCATACCATAACCGGAAAGGGCGGTGGCGAAGTGTACCTCGACGTGACGGAGTGTATCGGATGCGGCGGATGCCGGCTCATGTGCAAGTGGGGCGCGCTGCGCGAGGCGCCGGACGGCACGATGCGCATCGACACCGTCCGGTGCCGGGACTGCGGCCTGTGTATCGACGCGTGTCCGACGGGCGCGATGCGCCGCGGTCCCGCGCGTGAGGAGGTCCGGCGATGACCAAGGCGGGGGCAAGCCTGACGGCGGTGGCGGTGGACCGCCCCGTCCTGGTGACGGGCGTCGTGGCCCTGGTGTCGGTGGCGCTGATCGTCCTGGCCGGCGCGCCCAGCCTCTGGCCGGACGCGCTGCCGTTTCTCCATGCCGTCAAGGTCGACACCGACCCCGAGAACATGCTGCGCGAGGACGAGCCGGTCCGCGTCTTCCACGACCGGATGAAGCGGACGTTCTCGCTGTACGACATGGTCGTCGTGGGCGTGGTGAACGACGCGCACGCCGAGGGCGTGTTCAACCCGGACTCGCTGCGGCGGGTGTACGACCTGACGGAGTTCGCCAAGACCCTTCGATGGCCGACCGAGGACGACCCGGACACGAAGGAGGGCGTGGTGGCGGCGGACGTCATCGCCCCGTCCACGGTCGACAACATCGAGCAGGCGGGGCTCGGCACGGTGCGCTTTGAGTGGCTCATGCCCCGGCCGCCCGAGACGCAGGAAGAGGCCGAGGCCGTCCGCGCCAAGGCCCGCGACATCCCGTTCCTCGACGGCACGCTCGTCTCCGACGACGGCAAGGCGCTGGCCCTGTACCTGCCGCTGACGCGCAAGGACCTGGCGCACCGCGTCGCGACGGCGCTGGAAGAGAAGATCGCGGGGTTCGGCGGCCCGGAGGACTGGCACATCACGGGCCTGCCCGTGGCCGAGGACACCTTCGGCGTCGAGATGTTCAAACAGATGGCGATCAGTGCGCCGCTGGCGATGCTGGTCATCTTCATCCTGCTGTTCGTGTTCTTCCGGAAGTTCCTGCTCATCATCCAGCCGCTCATCCTGGCTCTTGTTTCGGTCATCTGGACGATGGGCCTGCTGGTGGCGACGGGCCAGACGATCCACATCATGAGTTCGATGATCCCGATCTTCATCATGCCCATCGCCGTGCTCGATTCGATTCACATCCTGTCGGAGTTCTTCGACCGGTACCAGGAGACGCGCGACCGCCGGCAGACGATCGTGCGGGTCATGGAGACGCTCTTCGCCCCGATGCTGTTCACGTCGCTGACGACGTCGGCGGGGTTCGCCTCGCTCGCCCTGACGCCCATCCCGCCGGTGCAGGTGTTCGGCGCGTTCGTGGCGCTGGGCGTGATGGTGGCGTGGGGCCTGACGATCACGTTCATCCCGGCCACGATCATGTTCATCCCGGAACGGTACCTGGCGAACTTCGGCCTGAAGAAGAGCGAGGAGGAGGCCCACTCGCGGACGCCCATCTCGCGATTCCTCCGTGCCGTGGGGCGGGGGACGTACCGCTTCGCGCCGCTCCTCCTGGTGGCGACGGGCGTGGCGGTGGCCTTGGCGGCGTACGGCATCAGCCTCATCCGCATCAACGATAACCCCACAAAATGGTTCGAGGCGGACCACCCGATTCGCGTGGCGGACCGCGTCCTGAACGCCCACTTCGGCGGCACGTACATGGCGTACCTGGAACTGGAGCCGGCCGCGGGGGAGCAGGACATCGCGGCCTTTGCCCAAAGGTTGGCTGACCGGCTGCGGGCCCGGGCTCATGACCTGAAGGGCGACTACCCGGCCGCGCCGGAGGTGTTCGAGACGCTCGCCCGCATGGCGCGCGACGGCATGCCGTTGGAGGGGTTGCCCGACGGCGTCCAAAGCGCCTCCCAGGCGGATCTGCTCGCCTGGCTTGCCGACATCACGGAGAAACGCCTCGGCGAGGCCGAGGGCGAGAAGGCCGACGCCTGGGACCAGGCCGCCCTCGTCATCGGCGAGGAGCAGCAGGCGCTCCAGACGTTCAAACAGCCGGAGGTCCTCCGCCGCATCCGCGACCTCCAGGACCACCTCCTGGAGACGGGCGTCGTGGGCAAGTCGAACTCGCTGACGGACATCGTCAAGACCGTCTATCGCGAACTGATGGGCGGCGAGGACGAGTCCTTCCGCGTGCCGGACAAGGCCGCCGCCGTCGCCCAGTGCCTCATCCAGTACGAGTCGAGCCACCGGCCGCAGGACCTCGCGCACTTCGTGACGAGGGACGAGTCGGACCCGTCGGCCCATTTCCGCAAGTCCGCGCTGTGGGTCCAGTTGAAGTCCGGCGACAACCGCGACATGGAGAAGGTCGTCGCGGCCGTTGACCGGTACATGAAGGACCAGGAGGGTCCGGTGCGCCTCGCCCACCGCTGGTTCGGACTCACGTATATCAACGTGGTGTGGCAGGACAAGATGGTCCGCGGGATGCTGACGGCGTTCCTGGGATCGTTCCTGGTGGTGCTCCTGATGATGATGATCCTGTTCCGCTCGGGCCTGTGGGGGCTCCTCTCCATGATCCCGCTTACGGTGACGGTGGGGATGATCTACGGCATCATCGGCCTTGTGGGGAAGGACTACGACATGCCGGTGGCGGTGCTGTCGGCCCTCACGCTGGGGCTGGCGGTGGACTACGCCATCCACTTCCTGGCGCGGAGCCGGAGCCTGCGCGACGAGCACGGGTCGTGGAAGGCGGCCGTGCCGCACGTCTTCGGCGAACCCGCCCGGGCCATCACGCGGAACGTCGTGGTGGTGGGCGTGGGGTTCCTGCCGCTCCTGGCCGCGCCGCTCGTGCCGTACCAGACGGTGGGGGTGTTCATGGCGGCGATCCTGGTGCTGGCGGGGGTGGCGTCGCTGCTGATTCTGCCGGCGCTCATCCGCGTGCTCCGGCCGCTCGTCTTTCCCGAGACGCGGGCGTGCTGTATCACGTGCAACTGCGGGACGTGCATCGTGGCAGCCGCGACGGCCGTGGCGCTCGTGGCATTGAACATTGGCTGGCTGGTCGGCGTCGGTTGGACGAGGCTGGTGTGGATCAGCCTGCCCGCGGTCGGCGTGCTGGCGATACTCTGTGCCCTGATGTCGTACCGCGAGAAGTGCCGACGCGAGGCTCAAGACTCATCCGAGAAAGGAGACGAATCATGACGTTCCAACCATACGCTTCCGTTCTGTTGGCCGGTACCGTTGCCTTGGCGGCCGCCTTGGTTCCGGCGCTGCCGGCGTCCGCCGCCGAGGCCGATCTCTCGGTCCAGGAGATCGTCGACAAGACGAACTACACGGCCTATTACCAGGGCAAGGACGGCCGGGCCCAGGTGGCGATGACCATCACGGACAAACAGGGCCGGACGCGCTCGCGCCAGTTCACCGTCCTGCGCCGCGACGACCGGGCCGAGGACGCCAAGGACGCCGAGTTCACCGGCGAGCAGCGGTTCTACGTCTACTTCAGCCGGCCGGCCGACGTCAACAAGATGGTCTTCATGGTCCACAAGCACCTCGACCGCGACGACGACCGGTGGCTGTACCTCCCGGCCCTCGATTTGGTGAAGCGCATCGCCGCCAGCGACAAGCGGACGAGTTTCGTCGGCTCGCACTTCGTCTACGAGGACGTCTCCGGCCGCGTGACCACCCTGGACGAGCACGAACTCGTCGAGACGACCGACACGTATTACGTCCTGAAGAACACGCCGAAGGACAAGGACCTCGTGGAGTTCGCGTCCTACAAGATGTGGATCCACCGGAAGTCTTTCATCCCCGTCAAGATCGAGTATGTTGACGCCCAGGGCGAGGCGTACCGGACGTACCAGGCCCTGAAGGTGGAGACCATCGACGGTTTCCCGACGGTGACGAAGGCGAAGATGACGGAGACGAAGATCGGCGGCGAGACGGTCATGGAGTACTCCGGCGTCGGGTACAACGTGGGGCTGCCGAAGGACATTTTCACGGAACGGTACCTCCGCCAGCCGCCGCGCCAACACCTGAAGTGAGTGGCGGGTGCTGTTCGAGCCGGCCGCGGAAGCGGCCGGATATCCTCATCCGCCGTGGCACGCGACGGGCAGGGAATGTCAAATGCCAGATCTTAAATGCCAAATCAGGCCTGCGGCCTGTGGGAACGGCGGTTTATCATCTATTATCTGTCATTTGGCATTCTGCTTTGCGGCGTCTTTGCGTGAGGCTGCCGTGGCCTTGCTGCTCGCCCTCGTGCTTGTCGGGGCGACGGGTGCCGGCGAATGTCATTCTGAGGAGCCCGAAGGGCGACGAAGAATCTCGCCGTGGTCTTTGGCCGTCGAAGGGCCAAGGCGAGATTCTTCGCTCGCGGTGCTCGCTCAGAATGACAGCACGGACCCCCCGCTGCCCGAAGGTCTCGGCGGCGAGACGAAAGAGAAGGGCGACGCGGAGCCGGCCCTGCCCGAAGGCCTGGGCGGCGAGGCGGAAGGGAAGGGTGCCGAGCCCGCCCTCCCCGAAGGCCTCGGCGAAACCGAGCCGCCGGACGGCGAGGAGGAAACCGAGCAGCCGAAGCCACTCGCCGACCGACTCCCGTTCGACCTGACCGGCTTCTTCGACCTCCGCGGCGGCCTGCGGCTCCAGGAGGACCCTTACGAGGACGACCATTCGCTCGGCGAGTCGCGCCTGCAACTCGAACTCGAGAAGGTCTTCGAGGAGGGCCTCACGCTCCACCTCACCGCCGACTTCCTCTACGACATGAGCGCCAGCGAGCACCGCGTCTTCATGGAGGAGGGGCGCGGCCTGTTCGACCTCCGCGAGGCGTACGCCGCCTTCCGGCCCACGGACTTCATGGACGTGAAGGTCGGCCGCCAAGTCCTGACCTGGGGCACGGGTGACCTGCTGTTCCTGAACGACCTCTTCCCGAAGGACTGGAACTCGTTCCTCATCGGCCGCGACGTCGAGTACCTGAAGGCCCCGACCGATGCCGTGAAGGTCAGCCTGTTCTCGGACCTGGCGAACCTCGACCTGGCGTACGTGCCTCGCTTCGACGCCGACCGTTTCATCGACGGGCGATACGTGTCGTTCTTCGATCCGCTGCTGGGCCGGCGGGCCGGCGAGGACGCCGTCGTCGATCCCATCGAGCGCGACGACTGGTTCGACGACGACGAATTCGCCGCCCGCGCCTACCGGTACGTCGGCGCCTACGAAGTGGCCCTCTACGGCTACTATGGCTTCTGGAAGAGCCCGGAGGGTATCGACCGCCGGACGCTGCGGGCCCGCCATCCGCGCCTGGCGGCCTACGGGGCCAGCGTCCGCGGGCCGGTGGCCGACGGCATCGGCAACCTGGAGGTGTCGTACTACGATTCGATGGAGGACCGCTCCGGCCGCGACCCGTTCACGCCGAACAGCCAGGTGCGGCTGCTCGCCGGCTACGAGCAGGACCTGGAACGCATCGCCCGCGACTTCACCGTCGGCGTCCAGTACTACGTGGAGACGCGCCTCGACCACGACGCGTGGGAGGTTGCCCGGCCGCGGTTCATCCCGGACGAAAACCGCTGCCGGCACGTCGTGACGCTGCGCCTCACGAAACTCCTCTTGAACCAGAACCTGGAACTCTCGGTCTTCACCTTCTACTCGCCGACGGATGAGGACGCGTACATGCGTCCCCGCGTCGCGTACAAGGTGACGGACCAATGGCGCGTGGAGATGGGGGCGAACGTCTTCTTCGGCAACCACGACCACACGTTCTTCGGGCAGTTCGAGGACAACACGAACCTGTATTTCGGGACGCGGTACAGTTTCTGACCGTACGGGAGATGTGCCGCGCGGCGGGCCTCCCGGCCTGCCGCGCTGAGATGGGAATTCCCCTGCGAATGTCATTCTGAGGAGGCCGCAAGGCCGACGAAGAATCTCGCCTTGTCGCCTTTCGCACGGCGAGAGCCTTCGCTGCGCTCAGAGTTTGTGACTTTATTGCTGCGTGGCTCAACGAACCGCCCCGACGCCCTCGAAAACTTCGGTCCCAAGAGCCGAAGCCCAATAAAGTCACAACCTCTCAGGATGACAGCGCAAGGGGGTCGCGGCTCGAAGGCTCATGGCCGCGGCCCGCCGCGGCCTACGTGGTAGCGGCACGCCGCGGCCTACGTGGCCGCCTCCTCGAACTGCTCCACGAGCGTCCCGCCGGCGAGCGCCGGCTGGCGGGACTCGAAACTCTCGCGGCCGGAGCGGTAGATGACGCCGATCGGGATCTCGTCCCCCCACTGCATCGCCAGCCGCATCGCCGCCTCGAAGTCCGTCGGGTCGTGGTCGTCCGGCACCGGCTGCACGCGTTCCTTGTACCACTTGTACGTATTGCGGTCATTGAACGTGACGCACGGCTGGAGAATGTCCAGCAGCACCGTCCCGCCGGTGTGCTGGAGCGCCTCGACCATCATGGCCTTCAGGTGTTCGCGGTCCGTCGCCGTGGACCGCATCACAAGCGAGCAATCCTCGATCACCGCCAGCGCCAGCGGCCGCACGGGCGCCAGCATCACGCCGTGCCGCTGCACCTTCGTCACGAACCCCGGGTCGGACGTGGGCGAGGCCTGGCCCTTCGTCAGCCCGTACACCTGGTTGTTGTGGACGAAGAGTTTGACGCCGATGTTCCGGCGGAACGCGTGGAGCAGGTGGTTCCCGCCCTCGCCGTACATGTCGCCGTCGCCGCTCGTGACGACGACCTCCAGGTCGTGATTGGCGAGTTTGATGCCGGTGGCGGCGGGCAGGGCCCGTCCGTGGAGGCCGTTGAAGACGTTCGCCCGCGTGTAGTGGGGCAGTTTGGCCGCCTGCCCGATGCCCGAGACGAGCACGAGCCGCCGCCGGTCACTGCCGGCCTCGTCGATGGCCTCGTCCAGCGTCTTCAGGATCGGGAAGTTGCCGCACCCCGGGCACCACGCCGGTTGGTTGTCGCTCGGAGGATTGATCACGTCTGTATCCTTTCCACGATGTCGGCGGCCGTGAAGGGCAGCCCGTCGTATTTGGTGAGGGACTCGGCCTCCAGCGCGATGCCCGCCTCGGAGAGGACCGTCCGGAACTGGCCCGTCTGGTTCCCCTCGACGACCGTGATGCGGTCCGGGCCGCCCTCGTCGCCGCCGGAGCCGACGGCCTTCTTCACCGCATCGGCATCCAGCGGCCAGACCTGCGGGAAGTGGAGCATGGCCGCGCGGCCGCCGTTCTCGTTGAGCATGTCGACCGCCTCCCGGCAGGGGCCCCAGGTCGAGCCCCAGCAGAGGAGCAGGTGGTCGGCGTCCTCGGGGCCGTACCGGTCGGGGGGGAGGGCCTCGGCCCGCATGCCCTCGAGTTTCCGCATCCGTTTCTCCTGGAGCCGCAGGTGCGCTTCCAGGTCCTCGGTGATGTGCCCGTCCTCGGTGTGGACGTCGGAATCGACGACGACCATCGCCTCGCCGCCGGGCACGGCGCGCGGCGAGATGCCGTCGTCCGTCACGGCGTAGCGGACGTAGTCCGCGCCGGCATCCGTGACGATGTAACGGTCGATCGGGCGGACCGAGTCGTCCAGCGGCGGGGTGTCCATCACGAGGTCCGCCAGGTACTGGTCGGTCATCAAAAGGACGGGGGCCTGATACTTGTGGGCGGTCTCCAGGGCCCGGCGCGTGAGGTCGTACGCCTGCTCCGGCGTGCCGGGGGCGAAGACGGCCCGCGGAAACTCGCCGTGCCCCGCGTGCAGGGCGAACAACAGGTCCTGCTGGGCCGTCCGCGTCGGCAGGCCCGTGGCCGGGCCCGGACGCTGGGCCAGGACGATGACGAGCGGCAGTTCGAGGATGCCCGCGAGGCTCAGGCCCTCGGCCATCAGGGCGAACCCGCCGCCGGAGGTCATCGTCAGCGCGGGGACGCCGGCGTACGTGGCCCCGCAGACCATGTTGACGGCGGCGATTTCGTCCTCGGCCTGCTCGACCACCATGCCGTACTGTTCGTCGACGCCCGCCAGATACGTCAGGACGCCGGTGGCGGGCGTCATCGGGTAGGCGTTGGCGAACTTGACGCCGGCCGTCGCCGCCGCCAGGCCCACCGCGTCCGTGCCGCCCGCGATGGAGACGGCCTCGCCCTCCGGCTGGGGGGCGTCGACGGAGCCGGCCGCATCGCCCACGCGCTCGGCCCCCGCCTCGGCGCACGTGGTGTTCGCCTCGATCGTCTCCTCGCCCTTCTTCTTGAACGCGGTGCTGAAGTAGTCCGTCAGGGCCGACAGGTCGTACTCGAGCAGGGCGAAGACGGCCCCGGCGGCCACGGCGTTCGCCATGACGGCCGAGCCGCCCGTCTCCTTCGCGATATCCGTCAGGGGGATGCACAGGCACCCCTCGGGGGCGTCGGCGTCCTCGTCGTCCGGGTCGGCGTCGAAGAGGACCGCGCCGCCGTCGGTCACGTGCGGCTGGAGGGTGTCGAGGGCCTCATCGGTGAGGGCGACGAGGACGTCGGCCTCCTCGCGGCCGGCGTAGAGCGCAGCGTCGCCGATGCGGACGTCGAACCAGTTCAACCCGCCGCGGATCCGCGACATGTAACTCTTGATGGCGAAGACGTGCAGCCCCATCTCGGCGAAGGCCGAGACGAGCAGGTTGCCGGTCGTCTGGACGCCCTGGCCGGCCTCGCCGGCGATGCGGATGAGTAGGTCCATGGGGTTCTCTCCTCGCAGGTGGAGTGGCCGAGTGGCGAAAGGCGCTGAAGCGCGGCGGGTCTCCGCACCCGCCGCGCCGGCAAGGCGGTTCGTGCGCGGTGGGGACGGAGACCCCCCGCGCATCGGCTCGCGCCGAGCGGGTCAGGCCGGCTCGAACTGATCCTTCCCCACGCCGCAGTCCGGGCAGGTCCAGTCGTCCGGCAGGTCGTCGAAGGCGGTGCCGGGCTCGATGTTCTGCGTGGGGTCGCCCTTCTCGGGATCGTAGATGTAACCGCAGACGAGACACTCGTACTTCTGCATGGAGGCATTCCTTTCTGCCAAAAGGGGTCGACCGTTTTGCGCCGCAGGCGGGACCGTGCCGCCTGCCGCGCCCGAACGCTTATCATAGACCGCCGCGCAGTGGATTTTCAACGCCGTGAGGAAAACGAACGGCCGCCCGGGCTGCCGCGGGCGGCTCGTCCGCCCGTGCGTTTCGAGGTTCAGTGAACGCTGGCGGGCAAGCCGCCAGTGGCGCCCGGGGCGATGCGCCCGGTGCCACCGATTGCTTGTCAATCGGTGCTTGGGGATTGCAGAGCACGGTTTGCGAGCAAACCGTGGCACCTGCGCGGGTCACTTCGTCAGATACGATTCCAGCGCCAGGAGCATCGCGGCGGCCGCCTCCGGCGCCTCGGTCATCGTCGGGTGGAATGCCTTCAGGGTGCCGACGGCCGCATCGCGATACGCCGCCTCGTCCGTGTGCGGCGCCAGCCGCAGCAGGGCCCGTGCGGCGACGGCGTTGCCGTTCGGCCGCGCCTGGTCGTAGCCGCGCTTCAGCCGCGCGATGAGGTCCTCCCGTCCCGCGGACGTCTCGTAGAAGCCGCCGCCGTCGGGGTCGGCGAAGCGCTCGATCAACGCATCGGCTACGCGCCGGGCTTGCTGGAGGCGCTCCGCCTCGGACGTCACCTCGTACAGGTCGAGCAGGGCGGACGCCAGGTACGCATAATCGTCGAGGAAGGCCGGCGTGTGGCTCGTGCCGGCCCGGTGGGCGTGCAGGAGACCGTCCGTTTCGTCCCACATTTCGCCGAGGAGGAAGTCGGCCGCCCCCTCGGCGGCTTGGCGATACCGCGGCTCGTCCAGGACGCGGGCGGCCCTGGCGAAGGCCGCCACCGCCAGGGCACTCCAGTCTGCCAGGACCTTGTCGTCCTTGTGGGGCGGCTCGCGCTCGCCGCGGGCCTGGAGCAGCCGCTCGCGCGCCGCGTCGATCCGTTCGCGCAGGGCCTCGGGCTCGATGCCTTCGCGCTCGGCAAACGCATCGTGCGGGACCGGCACGTGCAGGACGCTTCGTCCTCCCTCGAAGTTCCCCTCGTCCGTGACGCCGAAGTACCGGCCGACGAGGTCGGCCTCGTCCGGCCCGACGGCCTCGCGGACCTCGGCGCTGGTCCAGACGTAGAACGCGCCTTCCTCGCCCTCGGTCTCGGCGGAGAGGGCGGCGTGGAACCCGCCGCCGGCGTCGGCCATCTCGCGGCGCACCCAGTCGAGCGTCTCGCGGGCCACGCGGGCGTACCGTTCTTCCCCCGTGGCCTGGTAGGCCTCGATGTACGCGACGGCCAGGAGGGCGTTGTCGTACAGCATCTTCTCGAAGTGCGGGACGAGCCACGCGGCGTCGACGGCGTAACGGTGGAACCCGCCGCCGAGTTGGTCGCGGATGCCGCCGCGGGCCATGTCGTCGAGCGTCCGCCGGGCCATGCGCAGGGCGTCCGCGTCGCCGTCGCGTTCGTGCTGGGCGAGGAGCAGGCGGATCGTCGTGGCGGGGGGAAACTTCGGCGCCCCGCCGAACCCGCCGTGCTCGGCGTCGAACTGCCGCTGAAGGTGCCGGACGGCCGCCGCCAGCGGACCGTCGTCGAGCGTCGCGTCGCCCGTGCCCGTCCGGTCGGCCGACCGCCGGATGGCCTCCGTGACGCGGGCGGCGGTCTTCTCAACCTCGTCGGTGCGGTTTTTCCACGCCTCGGCAACCGCTTCGAGCACCTGCCTGAACGACGGCATGCCGTGCCGCGGCCGGTCCGGCCAGTACGTGCCTCCGTGGAAGGGGCGGAGGTCGGGTGTCAGGAAGACGCTCATCGGCCACCCGCCTCGGCCGGTCATCGCCTGGACGGCGGTCATGTAGAGGGCATCGAGGTCCGGCCGCTCTTCGCGGTCGACCTTGATGGAGACGAAGCGGGCGTTGAGAAACTTCGCGGTCTCGGCGTCCTCGAACGACTCGCGGGCCATGACGTGGCACCAGTGGCACGCCGAGTAGCCGATGGACAGGAAGATGGGCTTGTCCTCCCGGCGGGCGCGCTCGAGGGCCGCCTCGTCCCACGGCTGCCACGCCACGGGGTTCTCCGCGTGCAGGAGGAGGTACGGGCTGGTGGCGCCGGCGAGGCGGTTCGTGGGTTGGTTGGGGGAAGGGGGCACGGTGTGCTCTCCTGCAAAACGGCGATTATTGAATCCGGTAAAGGAACCCTTCGAGGTTGTCATTCTGAGGAGCGGCGAAGCCGCGACGAAGAATCTCGCCTTGTCGCCTTTCGCACGGCGAGATTCTTCGGCCCCGCAAGCGAGGCCCCAGAATGACATCTGCCGGGACCAATGAATCGGACGCCCTTTATTGCAGCGGCTCGCCGCTCACGGCTACGTGGTCAGGACGATCTTGCCGAACTGCTCGCCCGCCTCCATGCAGGCGAGGGCGTCGGCGGCGTCGGCGAGCGAGTACGTCCCATGGACCACCGGCGCGAGTTCGTTGGCCTCCACCGCCAGCAGCAGCCGACGGAAATCCTCGTCCGAGCCCATCGTCGAGCCGAGCACGGTCACCTGTTTCCAGTACAGGGCGTGCAGGGGCGTGGTGGCTTCGGCGCCGGTCGTGACGCCGCAGTTGACGATCCGCCCGCCGCGGCGGACGGCCTGAAAATCGATGGCCCACGTGTCGGCCCCGACCGTGTCGACGACCACGTCGACGCCGCGCCCGCCGGTGGCGCCGATGACGGCCTTGGCCACGTCCGGCTCGGCGCGGTAGTTGACGGTGACGTCGGCGCCCAGTTCCTCCGCCCGTGCGAGTTTGTCGTCGGACGAGGAGGTGACAATGACCCACGCGCCGGCGAGTTTGGCGATCTGAAGCGACGCCAGCGCCACCCCGCCGCCGATACCGTGGATGAGGACCGTTTCGCCCGCCCCCAGCCGGGCCCGAGTCATCAGCATGCGCCACGCCGTTAGGTGCGCCAGCGTCAGGGCGGCCGCTGCCGTCCAGTCAAGGTGGACGGGTTTCGGCCGGACGCACCGGGCGGGGACGGCCACCCGCTCGGCGAACGTGCCCCACCGGCCCAGGCCGACGATGGAGTAGGCGCGGCACTCGCTCTGTTCGCCGCGGCGGCAGGCCTCACAACATCCGCACGAGAGGCCCGGGTTGATGACGACCTCGTCGCCCGCCGCCAGGCCGTGGACGCCGTCGCCGACCTCGGCCACGACGCCGGCGGCATCGGACCCCAGGACGTGCGGGAACTCGATGTCCATCCCCGGTCGGCCCATGCACACCCACAGGTCCAGGTGATTGAGAGCGGCGGACCGGATGTCGAGGACGACCTCGCCGGCGGCGGCCGAGGGGGCGTCCACGTCTTCCACGCGGACCACGTCCGGCCCGCCGTGAGCGCGAATCGTGACGGCTTTCATAACGACCTCTCATTCGTCTGGGCGGGTGCCATCGTGTCCGTGTCAAGCCGCGCGGTCGATTCGCCCGGCACCGATTGACAAGCATCGGTGGCACCCGCGTCGTCACACTTGTCTTGCCGGCCGACTCAGACGGCGACGGAGAGGGCGGCGATCGGGTCCGGCGCCTCCCACACATGCCGCCACGGGCCGCCCGCCAGCGGGCCGGCGTACAGGCGGCGGCCGACGCTGGCCCAGCCCGTCCCGTCGTCCGTAGCGGCCAAGTGAAACGTATCGATGTTCTTCGGCGTGGAACCGGGGAAGCCGTCGGCCATCGGGCCGCTATCCCAGAAGCACGTCCATGGCCATCATGATGACGAAGCCGACCATCACGCCGAAGGTGGCCAGGCGTTCGCCGCCCTGGCGGTGCGTCTCGGGGATGATTTCGTCACTGATGACGAAGAGCATGGCGCCGGCGGCGAAGGCCATGCCCAGCGGCAGGACGGGCGCGAAGAAGCCGACCAGGCCCGCCCCGAGGAGGCCGGCGATCGGCTCGACGAGGCCGGTGGCGGCGGCAATCCAGAGGGCCCGCCCGCGGCCGTACCCTTCGCGCACGAGGGGGAGGAAGACGGCGAGTCCCTCCGGCATGTTCTGGAGACCGATGCCGAGCGCCAGCGTCGTGCCGTGGGCCACCGCTTCCTCCGTCCCGCCGCCGAAGCCGACGCCCACCGCCAGGCCTTCCGGGAAGTTGTGGAGCGTGATCGCCAGGACGAACAGCCACGTCTTCCGCAGGCTGGAGGAGGGGCCCTCGTGGCCCTTGACGAAGTGCTCGTGGGGAATCCACTTGTCCAAGCGGTCCAGGCAGACGGCCCCGAACAGGATGCCGCCCACCATCACGAGGACCGCCCAGTAGGGCGTGCCGTAAATCGTCTCTCCGTACTCGATGCCGGGCACGATGAGGCTGAACGACGTCGCCGCCAGCATCACGCCCGCGGCAAATCCCAGCAGCGTGTTGAGCGCCTTCTGCGAGAGGTCCTTCATGAACAAACCGGGCAGGGCGCCGACGCCGGTGGCCAGGCCCGCCGCCGTACTGGCCGCCAGGCCGTACAGGATCGTCTCGGCGGGGGAGAGGGTTTCGAGTTGCACGACGGCTCTTCCTATGGGGTTCCGTGCGGCCCTTGGTGTGGCGCGGTGGGTCTTTGCACCCCCCCGTGCTACGGATGCCCTGCCCGTTCCGCGCGGCAAGTGCGGAGCCCGCCGCGCTGCCTCTCTTGTGGGCTATCACGAATGCCGCCGGCGGACGAGCATCCAGTCGCGGCCGTCGTCCTGGATGAGGCGATCGGCGGCCTCCGGGCCCCACGACCCGGCCTCGTAGGTCGTCAGACACGCCGGGTCGTACTCGCGGCAGCCGTCGAGAATCGGCTGGACGAACGCCCACGCCGCCTCGACCTCGTCGCTGCGCGTGAAACGGGTCTGGTCGCCGAGCGCCGCGTCCAGGATGAGGCGCTCGTACGCGTCCGGCGAGCCGTCGCGGAACGCCTCGGCGTAGCCGAAGTCCATCTGGTACGGTTCAAGGCGCATGGTCGGTCCCGGCACCTTGACCTGGAACCGCATCGTGATGCCGTCGTTGGGCTGGATGCGGATAGCCAGGACGTTCGGTTGGAGGGGGCCGTGCGGTTCGGCGCCGAAGAGGACCTGCGGAATCGGCTTGAAGTGCACGCCGATTTCCGTGAGGCGCACGGGCATTCGCTTGCCGGTCCGCAGGTAGAACGGAACCCCCGCCCACCGCCAGTTGTCGATGAGCAGTTTCAGGGCGACAAACGTTTCGGTGCGCGAGTCGTCCGGCACGCCGTCCTCCTGGCGGTAGCCGGGGACGGACTCGCCCTCGACCGTGCCACGGCCGTACTGGGCCCGGACCACTTGCCCCGCGGCACAATCGGGCGGGATCGCACGGAGCGAGTGGAGCACCTTCACCTTCTCGTCGCGGATGGCGTCGGGGTCGAGCGAGACGGGGGGCTCCATGGCCACCAGGCTTACCAGGTGCATCATGTGGTTCTGGACCATGTCGCGGAGGGCCCCGGAGGCGTCGTAGTATGAGCCGCGCGTGCCCACGCCGTCCTTCTCCGCCACCGTGACCTGCACGTGATCGATATATTTCTGGTTCCAGAGCGGGTCGAAGATGCTGTTGGCGAACCGCAGGACCAGCAGGTTCTGGACCGTTTCCTTGCCCAGGTAGTGATCGATGCGGAAGATCTGGCCCTCGGCGAAAGTCCGCCGGACCAGGGTCGTCAGGGCGCGGGCGTCGCCCAGGCTGTGGCCGAACGGTTTCTCGATGATCACACGGGCCCACGGCTCCTGGTTGTCCGGCCGCGCCAGGCCGGAGGCGTCGAGGCTCCGGACGACGTCGGCGAAGGCGCCCGGCGGGGTGGCCAGGTAGAAGAGACGGTTGGGGGGCAGGGCGCCCTCGGCCGCGCCGCGGCCGAGCCGGTCGGCCAGGGCCCGGAAGTCGTCCGCGTCGTCGTACTGCCCCGTGACGTATGTCAGGCGGGAAGCGAAGTCCGTCCACGGGTCGTCGTCCGTGTCGGCCCGCGAGAAGGTGGTCACGCCGTCGCGCATGCGCTCGCGCCAGGCGTCGTCGGTCATCGAGGTCCGGGCGTAGCCGACGACGGCGAAATCGCGCGGCAAGTGGCCGTCGGACCACAGGTCGTAGATGGAGGGAATGACCTTGCGCCGCGTCAGGTCGCCCGAGGCGCCGAAGATGACCAGCGTAAACGGGTCCGGCGGGAAAGGGTGGGCGGCGTCGGAGGCCTCTCCGGTGTTGGCGGCGGAGGTGTCCGGCCCATCGGCCATAGTGCCATTCCTTGGTCTGGGGTCTGGGAACCTGCTCGGCGTCACGCGCCCGCCGACACGCGGTGCGTTTCCAACGCCATGGCATCCATTATGCGTGCTCCCGGAGGGGCCGAACAAGGGGATACTGGAAAAGCCCCGGCGACGGCGGCGGCGGCGCGGCGCCCCCTTTTAATCCAGGCGGCGGACGGTACAATGCGGGGACGCACTGGAGGAGGGACGGTCATGGCGATTCGTTCGGCGGGATACGGGCGGTTCGGCCCGGCACGGATATGGTGTCCCCTGGTCCTGGCAGCCGTTGCGGCGGCCGTCGCCGCGACGGCCTCCGCCGAGGCGCCTGCTGAAAGGGAAGGCTATCGCCCGCGGCTTGTCACGGCCGAGACCCGGGCGGACGCCGAGGCGCTGGCGCGGCTCCAGGAACCGGGAAAGGTCTTCTTCCGCGACGGGTTCGAGTCGGACGCGTCGCTCGAGAAGTACTTCGAGATCCGCGGGCGGAAGGACGGACGGGCGAAACTCGTCTTCGACGCGGACCTCGCCTACTCCGGCAGGGGGTGCATCCAGTTCACGGCCCCGGCCAACGACGGCCGCGCGAGCGGGGCGGGCGCGAGCGGATGGTTCGGCCCGAAAGGGTACGACCGCGTCTACTTCCGCCGCTACATCCGTTTCGCTCCCGGCTACGACCAGGGGAACCTGCACCACGTGGGCGGCGGCCTGGCCGCCGTCGCCGGCACGGGCCGCTGGGACGGAATGGGCAAGGCCGGCATCCGGCCCAAGGGCGACGACCGGTTCACCAGTGCGTTCGAGCCCTGGTGCGACTGGGCACGCGTCCCGCCGCCGGGCTATATGTTCCTCTATACCTATTGGATGGACATGAAGGGCGGCCCGGACGGGCAGTGCTGGGGGAACATGCTCGGCCCGAAGAAGGAGGACCGCATCGCGCTCGACCGCGATCGCTGGTATTGCCTGGAACACATGATCCGCGCCAACACGGTCGGCAAGGCGGACGGCGAACTGGCCGCCTGGATCGACGGCAAACTGTACATCCATTACACGGGGATTCGATGGCGCACGAGCCCCCGGGTGAAACTGAAACGGTTCGGCATCCTCGTGTATGTCCACCACGCGAAGAAGGACAACACGGTGTGGTACGACGACGTGGCCCTCTCGACGGGTTACATCGGGCCGAAGGGGATGTGAAGCGCCGGCGCGTTCAGTTGTTCGGTTCGCCCCGCTACTCTCTGCCGTTGGGGCGAGCGGCCGAACTGTGTGGCCACATCGCCGTTTCGGACTTTCACGCCCGCCTTCAACTGTGCCCAGATCCAGCGCTGACGCTTGTTCAGCCCATCCATATCCCCGTTGCTTTGGGGGTCATTCGGCTCGTTTTGGGGGTCAGTTTGGGTATCATTTTGGGGGTCATGCCCGACGGGGACGCTGGCCCTGGGGCCGGGACGAGCACTCGGCCCGGAGCCCAGACGGCACACTGCGCCCCAATGGTTTTTCGCTTGCGTCCTTGGTTCATG
>CAZNYC010000011.1:49411-52397 GCA_964577175.1 uncultured Anaerolineales bacterium | reverse complement strand
TTCTTCGAGGGCGAGGTCACCTTCGCCGAGCACGACCCGTACGCCCGCACGCTCGCCGTCCGGCGGGTGCCGGAGCCGCACCCCGGCATCGTGTACGAGTGCCGGCCGTTCTGCGTCGTCCCGGACCGCGACGCCGTCTTCTTCTATGAGTATGCCGAGAAGGACGGGAAGGTCGTGCGGCAAGGCACGTGGCTGTACCACATCGAGGAGAACCGATTCGAGCAACTTACCGGCCGCCGACAGCCCGACGGCGAACCCGGCACCGTCTGCTACCTGCCGGGGCAGAACGCCGTCTTCTGTGCAGTCGACCGGAACCGGCAGTGGATTTACTCGTTCAAACACAAGACGTGGGCACGGCTGCCGCTCGCGGCCGACGACGCGAAGTACGCCTTCGACCCCGTCTACACGCAACTCGCCTACGTGCCGCAGTACGGCGTGCTCGTCAGTGTGGGTTCGGCCAGCCGCGGGACGGCGGTCATGCGGCCGGACGTGTCGGTCGTGAACTGGGGCGGGTAACGCGTTTCTACAACCTATTCAGCCGGGGGGCTCGTCCCTGCGCGCACCTTTTCGAACAGGAGATCCCCATGACCCGCCTGACCCTCGCCGTCATCACGCTCGCCGTCCTTCTCGCCTCGGCCGCCCCCTGCCCGGCCGCCGTCGAGGTCACCCACAAGCAAGGCCCGTGCAAACTGCAGAAGGCCGGGCCGTTCGACGACGCCAAACTGTTCCGCATCACGGTCGGCAAGCACGTGCGGCTGAAGACCCGGTGGCGCATCGACGAGTTCTTCGGCAAGACCATCATCAACGCGAACGTGACGGTCGAGAACCCGACCGCCAAGCCGCTCTTCTTCGAGTACTACGTGGCGTTCTTCGATAAAGAGGGCACGCTCGTCGGCTGTACGGGCCAGGGGGTGATGGGCGACGAGGGCCTCGGCCCTGGCGACGAACAGCAGTTGGGCAGTTGCCTCATCACCCTGCCGCTGGAGCGCGCCGAGGCTGTGGCCACGTACCGCCTCGTCCTGTACGAGTCGGACAAGCCAATCGGCAAGTAGGACTCCAACGCTGCTTTATGGGCGGCGGGTCTTTGCGCCCATCGCGCCGCATGAAAAGGAGATACGAGCCATGCGCACTCAGGTCTGGTCGCTCCCGATGGCGTTTACCCTCCTCGCGACGGCCTTTACCGCGGGCACGGCCACAGGCGCCGAGCCGTTCGAGCTGCCGCTGACCGTCCAGGAATCGGCCGGCGTCGCCCGGACGGCCGAACCGATTTCCGGCGGCGTGCCGCTGCCGAAGGAACGCTTCCGGAAGGACCAGCCGTTCGCCCTCTTCGACTCGGCCGGCAAGGCGGTGCCGTGCCAGGTCACGCCGCTCGTCGTCGGACGCGACGGGACGCTGCGGTGGGTGCTCCTGGACTTCCAGGACAACGTGGCGGCGGGGGCGACGAACCGGTACGTCCTGAAGGCCGAGGCGTCGTCGGCGAAGCCGCCTGCGAAACTCACGCTGGAGAAGAGCGACGCCGCCGTCACGGTGGACACGGGGGCAGTGCGTTTCGCGATCTCCCGCACGAAGCCGTTCGCCCTCTTCGACTCGGTGGCCGCCGGCGGGAAGGAGGTCGCGGCGGGCGGCGCGGTCCACTACACGCAGTTGCACGGCCGGTCGGGATGGAAGGACAAGTCGCCGTGGAAGGAGCGCGAGTTCGTCGCCGGCCCGCCCGATCGCGTCGACGTAACGTACGCCGGCCCGAGCCGCGTGACGGTCGAGGTGGAGGGCAAGTTCGCCAACGACCCCCTCGGGGCCGGCTACCGGGCGGCGATCACCGCATGGGCGGGGTCCAGCCGCGTGTACGTGCGGTACAGCTTGTGCAACTCGAACCCGGACCGCCGGACGGCCATCCTCGTAAAACGATCGGCCATCCATCTCGACCTGGCCGACGCCGGTCCGAAAACGCTCATCGGCGGAGCGGAGCCGTTGGCGGTTGCCGGCAAAGCGGCCGCGCTGCACCAGGGTCTCCGCCACGACCGTCCGGACACGAAGGTGCCCGCCGCCCGGGCCGCAGCGGGCAGCGAGACGCGCTGGACGGGCGGCACGGGTGAGAACCTGCCCGCGGGGTGGATTGCCGCGGGCCGTCCGGCCGTCTACGTCTGCGGCCGGCTCTTCGCGACGAATCCCGCCCGCCGCCTCGCCGCCGACGGCAATCGCCTCACGCTGGAGGGCATCGCCGAGCGGTTCGACGGCACGCCGGACGACCGCGGCCGCGTGCGCAGCCAGCCGTGGCAGGCCGGCGGCTTCTGGCTGTACGACTGCACGCACCACACCTCGGAGTACCTGTTCGACTTCGCCCCGCCGGCCGACCCGGCCGCCTGCGACGCCCTCGCCAAGGCCGCGCGGAACCGCCTGTGGGTCCGCGCGCCCGGATCGTACTACAGCGACTGCGAGGTCCTCGGCACGGGCACCTTCGGCACGCGGGCCGACGAGATGGCCGTCTACAAAAAGTGGGGCTGGAAGTGGGACGAGAAGCAGGTGCCCCACGACGCCGATCCCCACGCCGGGGCGTTCGTCGCCTGGGAGGACAACCATTACGAGAGCGAGGCCGACAGCGTCCAGGCCCTCCTCCTCCAGTACCTGCGGACGGGCGAGCGCGGCTGGTTCGACCGCGGCGAGGCGTGGGCCCGGTACCACACGGACCTCCAGGCCTGGCGGACCGACGGCTGGAAGTGGAAGGACGGCGGCATCTGGTTCCCCCAGGGCGGGCCGCAGGGCAACCGACGCGTCCGCGAGGACTGGAACTTCCAGTGGGGCCCCGACTGGGGCGACCGCAAGGGCGACCCCGACTGCCACGACCTGTGGCGGCAGTCGCGGGCCAAGGCCTGTTACTGCCACTTCTATGGGGGCGGCCTGGCCGACTGGTTCTGCCTGACCGGCGACCGCGACGCCCTCGCCGCCGCCGTCGACGACGTGGAACAGAAGGCGGACGAGTGGCGGCACT
>CAZNYC010000011.1:24300-49311 GCA_964577175.1 uncultured Anaerolineales bacterium | reverse complement strand
TCGATACGCTCACCAAGGGCGACCGGACGTGGAAGGTCCGCCCCTTCGGCGGCACGTGGCAGCACGTGTACGTCCAGAACGGGGCCGACCTGTACGCCCGCCATTTCGACGACGACGACATGCGGGACTTCGTCATCGCCTTCGGCCGGATGAGCCGGCGGTTCATGCTGAGCGACAAGTGCCACCAGACGTGGTACTACACGAACTTCGACGTGCCGGACCTCGGCATGGTGTTCGACCCGTGGCGATGGGAGCACGCGGACACCGAGGACGGCCAGGGGTGCGTCCATTCCGGCTGGTACACCCGTTTCTACCCGGACGCGTGCGCCAAGGCGTTCGCCTGGACGGGCGAGCAGGCGCTGCTGGCGAAGGCGAAGGAGTTCTGGCATTACGGGTCGAAGCGGCGGTACCGGACGAAGCACCTCTTCGCCGGGCCGGACGAGGTCGGCATGTTCGCCAGCCACGACCCGCCGAAGAACGACCAGGTGCTCTCGACGGCCCGGCTGTTCCAGGCGTGGGCGCATCCGCGGGAGGACGCCGAGCCGCCCGCGGCCGTCAAGGACTTGCGGGTCCGGCTGCTCGAGGACGGGAAGGCGGAGGTCCGGTTCACCGCCCCGGCCGACGCCGGCGGCGGTCGCGCGGCGCGGTACCAGGTCAAGGCCGCCCGCCTGCCCCTCAAGCCGTACGAGGCGTGGCACGTGCCGACAGACCGCGGCAAGGCGCGGAACTGGTGGATGGCAGCGAACCTCGACGGCGAGCCCGCGCCGGCGAAGGCGCACGCGGCCGAGCGGTTCACGGTCAGCGGCGTCCCGTCGGCTGGGGAGGGCGGCCGGCTCTACTTCGCCGTCCGCTCGTTCGATGCGTCGTGGAACCGGTCGGCGATGTCGAACGTGCCCCAGCCATAGGCAGCGCCCGTGCCACGGCCGGCCTTGTCCGGCCGTGCGCCGCGAGCCGCACGCTGTCATGCTGAGGAGGCCGTCAGCCCGACGAAGCATCTCGCCGTGGCCGCTGCCGTTCGTCACTGCCGTTTATGGAGTGCGGCGGCGCGGTCACCGGCTGAGCGACGGGCTGCAAGCCACGAGCCGAAGCGTGCAAACCGTTTTTCTCTTGACCTTCGGCCGCCGCAGATTAGAAAAGCACTAACCTTGCCTCCATCGCGGAGGTTCGGGGGGACAACTCACCCATCGCGCCGTTTAATCCGAGACACCCAAGGGTGCGAAAGGAGCAGACATGGCCAACGGGAAACTGCCGCACTACCTGGCGTCGGCGAAGCCGAATCCGCCCGATAATCGGGCGCCTTGGTACAAGACCACGGCCCAGACGTACGCGGGCATCATGCTCTGGTTCGTGTTCTGGGATAACTTCCCCTTCGGCGCCGGCTTGGGGCAGGGTCTGGCCGTCGGCCTTTTGAGCCTGGTTGCCGCGGCGCTGGTATGCCACTTCCTTTTCTATCTGGTCCCGGGCTTGCTGGGCATGCAGACGGGCCTGCCGCTTTACATCGTGGGCACGTCCACATACGGGGCCAAGGGCGGGTTCCTGATGCCCGGCGTCCTGATGGGCGTGCTCCAGTTCGGCTGGCTGGCGGTGAACGGCTTCTTCGCGGGGGATCTGCTCTGCGGGCCGTTCGGACACGGCTTCCCCTCGGTGCCGCATGCCATCGTGGCATCGGTCTGGATCATCCTCGGCGCGTTCATCGGCGTCAAAGGCATCCAGTATGTGGCCAAGGTGGCGACGTTCATGCCGCTCATCCCGCTGGTGATCCTGATCATCCTGTTCGTCATGACGGCGGGAGGTATCGGCAGCTTCGACACGCAGATGCTCACGAAGGCCGGCGAGGACGCCGTCCCGCCACTCTCGACGTTCGGCATTCTGGCGCTCGTCGGCACGTACGTGGTCGGCTTCTTCGCGACGGCCGGCGCCGCGGGCACCGACCTCGCCTCCAACAACCGCGATGCCAGGGACGTGCACCTGGGCGGCCTGACGGGGATTGCCCTTGCCAAGGTCTTCGCGGCCGGGGTGGCCATGCTCATCGTGGCCGGCGCGTACGGTAGCCAGGTCATCGAGCCCGGCGGCGCGCTGAAGCCCACGGCCATGATGGAGGCCATTACGGGCAGCAAGCAGGCCGGCGGCGTCATGATGTATCTGTTGGCCCTTGCCGCCTTCCCGGCGGCGTGCTTCTCGTCGCTGATTGCGGCCAACAGTTTCAAGGCCACCCTGCCCAAGGTGAAGCCGCTGTACTCCTGTGGCCTTGGGGCAATAGCGGCCATCATCCTGGCCGTCACGGGCTTGGCCGGCCGCGCCATCGACGTCTTTCAGGTCATCGGCGCCTCGTTCGGGCCGGTCTGCGGCGCCATGGCGGCCGATTACCTGCTCGCCGGCCGCAAGTGGCCCGGCCCGCGGGCGGCCTTCAACCTGGCCGGCTGGATCTCCTGGGTCGTCGGCTTCGCGGTCGGTGCCGTCGAGTTCATCGCCCTGATCCCGGGTCTGGAGGGGCTGGCGGGCAAGATCCCCTGCCCGCCCGTGGCCGCCTTTATCGTCGGCTTCGTCCTGTACGTGCTGCTGGCGATGATCGGCCTTCAGGGCAAGACGCTCAAACTGCCGGTCCTGGAACCCGGCCCGCATCCGGAGGCCGAGGTGCCCGAGCCGCCGCATCCTGAGGTGCCGGCCCCGTAAGACCAACCGTGGCGGCCGGAGACGACCGCCGACGCAACCGAACCACGGGCCGTGGCCCCGCCGCGGGTCGCGGCCCGTTTGTGACGATACCTGGACCGCCCGGCGCGGTTCACTCAAGCAGAGCGCATCGAGGCGGGTGCGGAGACCCGCCGCGCACAATCGGGTGACCGCACCGTCGGACCCATCGAGACCATCGAGGAGGAATTATGAGCCGCCATACCCATCTCTCACGCCGTCACTTCCTGAAAGGCGCTGCCACCGCCGCCCTGGCCGCCCCGTACATCGTGTCGGCCGACGCCCTGGGCCTGGACGCCCGGCCGTCGCCCAGCAGCCGCATTTGCGCCGCCGGCATCGGCGTGGGCGGGCGCGGGTCCGGCCACATGCGGGCCCTCACGCAGTACGACGACGTCGAACTCCTCGCCGTCTGCGACGTCGACAAGCGCCGCCGCCTCAACATGAAGAACTGGATCGACAAACGCTACAAGGACACGCGCGGCACGACGTACGCCGGCTGCGACGACTACCACGACTTCCGCGAGGTCCTCGACCGCCCGGACATCGACGCCGTCGTCATCGGCACGCCGGACCACTGGCACTGCACCCTCTCGGTCTACGCCGCCAAGGCCGGCAAGGACATCTACTGCGAGAAGCCGATCTCCAACACCATCGCCGAGGGACGCAAGGCCGCCGACGCCGTCAGGCGTTACGGCCGCGTATTCCAGACGGGCAGCCAGGAACGCTCGCGCGACAACTGCCGCTATGCCTGCGAACTCGTCCGCAACGGGTACCTCGGCAAGATTCACACCATCCGGACGTTCCTGCCGAAGCGCGTGGGCGGGTCCGGGTGCAAGGGCCCCGAGCCGATCCCCGACGGGTTCGATTACGACATGTGGCTCGGTCCGCGCCCCTGGGAGCCGTACCATCCCCGCCGGTGCCACGGCTCGTTCCGGTGGATTCGCGACTACAGCGACGGCGAACTCACGGACCGCGGCGCCCACACGAACGACATCGCCCTCCTCGCGGCCGAGCCGCTCCTCCAGGGGCCGGTCACCATTCGAGGCAAGGGGACGTTCAAGGACGACCCGCTCTTCGACGTGGCCATCAAGTACCATGTCGAGTTCGACTACGCCAGCGGCATCAAGTACATCTGCTCCAGCGACCAGGCGCCGAGGGACGTCGTGTGCAGCATCACGGGCGACCGCCGCGGCATCAAGTTCGAGGGCGACCGCGGCTGGCTGTTCGTGGCCATCCACGGCGGGGCCCTGAAGGCCGATCCGCCCGAACTCCTGAAGACGAAGATCGGCCCCGGCGAGGTCCACATGGGCCGCAGCCCCGACCATCGCCGCAACTGGCTCGACGCGATCAAGACGCGCGGCAAGACGGTGGCGCCGGCCGAGGACGGGCACCGGACCGCCACCTTCTGCCACCTGTGCGACATCGCCTGCTACCTGGACCGCAAACTCGTCTGGGACTTCGAGAAAGAGAAGTTCGTGAACGATCCCGGCGCCAACGCCATGCGCGACCGGCCGTCGCGGGCGCCCTGGCACATCTGAGCCGCGCGAGGACCGCGCGGCCCGGGGCCGGCAAGGTCCCGCGCGGAAGATTGAGTAAACGGCGGGTCGCTACCGGCCCGTCTCGATAACGAACGAACGGAAGGAGCCGAACCATGGTGCCTACCCGACGCATCCTTGCCGCCGCCCTCCTCGCCTGCCTGCTGGGGTCGGTGGCCGCCCAGACCCCGGCCGCCGAAATCTCCGTCGACCAGGCGATGAAGGACCTGCCCAAGTACGAGTTCGGCCAGAGCCGGGCCCACCTCACCGCCATCCACCACGCCCTGCGCGACGCCGACCAGGCCAGGCGCGCGACGATGTGCGAACAACTTGCCCAGATGCTCGATTCCGGAGCAACCGAGGCCGCCAAACGCTGGATTCTCCGGCAGATCTCGATCTTCGGCACCAAGGAACAGGTGCCGGAGGTCGCCGCCCTGCTGCTCGACGAGAAACTCTCGGACATGGCCCGTTACGCCCTCCAGCGGTTGGAGAACCCGTCGGCCCTCGAGGCGATGCGCAGCGCCCTGCCCAAAGCCAACGCCGGCCAGAAAATCGGCCTCATCAACTCCCTGGGCGAGCGCGGCGACGAGAAGGCCGTCGACGCCATCATCAAGGCCCTGAACTCCGGCGACGAGCCCGTCGCCATCGCGGCGGCCCGGGCCCTGGCCAAGATCGGCACCCCGAAGGCCGTCGACGCGCTCGGCAAGGCCCGCGCCGAGGCGGACGGGCGGCTGCTGGAGGTCGTCCGCGACGCCTGGCTCCGCGGGGCCGACCATCTCCTGGCGGCCGGCAAGAAGGACCAGGCCGCTGAAATCTACCAGGAAATGTACAAGCCCAATATGCCGCAGCACGTGCGGCTGGCGGCGCTGCGCGGGATCATCGCGGCCGGGGGCGAGAAAACGATGCCCCTGCTGACCGAGATCCTGACCGGCACCGACCGCCACATGCAGGCATCCGCCCTGCGGTTCCTGCGCGAGGTGGCGGGGCCCGAGGTCACCAAGTCCCTGGCCGACCTCCTTCCGAAACTACCGGCCGAGTCGCAGGTCCTGGTGCTGCGGGACTTCGCGATCCGCGGCGACGCATCGGTCCTGCACGCCGTCAAGAAAGCCGCCAAAAGCCAGGACGAAACGGTCCAGAAGGCCGCCGTCGCCGCCATGGGCGACCTCGGCGACGCCTCCTGCGTGCCGATTCTGACGGGCCTGGCGGCCGGTGGCGGGGCCGTGGCCGATGCCGCACGTAACGCCCTCGACTCCCTCCCCGCCAAGGACGTCAACCCGGCCATGACGAAGATGGCCAAGGGCGGCGACGCCAAGGTCCGCAAGGAAATCGTTCGCAGCCTGGGCGCCCGCGGGGCGAAGTCCGCCATCCCCGCCCTGCTCGACGCCGCCCGCGACGCCGATACGGCCGTCCGGCACGAGGCCATCCGGGCCCTGGAACCGTTGGCCGGTGCCTCCGCCCTGCCGCAACTCGTCGCCCTGGTCGTCAAGCCGCGCGACGAGGGCGACCGCGGCGTGGCCCAGGGCGTGCTGGCCTCCGTCTGCGGCCGCGTCGAGGACAAGGAGGCCGCCGCCAGGGCCATCCTCGGCGCGCTGAACGCGGCCCCCGACGCGGCCAAGGCCGCCCTGATCCAGACGCTGCCCCGCGTCGGCACGGACAAGGCCCTCGCCGCCATCCGCAAGCACGCCGGCTCCAGCAACGAAACCATCCGCGACAAGGCCGTCCGCGCCCTGGCCGAATGGCCGAACCCGGCGGCCGCCGAAGACCTTCTCCAGATCGCCACCTCCACCGACAACACCACGCACCACGTGCTGGCGCTGCGCGGGTACGTCCGCCTGGCCGGCACAGAAGGGCTGAACACGAAGCAGCGGCTCGATATGTATGAAAAGGCCATGAAGGCCGCCAAGCGCGACGACGAGAAGCGGCAGGCCCTCGGTGGCCTCGGCAACGTCAAGGCCGTTGAGGCGCTCAAGATGGTCATCCCCGCCCTGGACCAGAAGCCGCTCCAGAACGAGGCTTGCGCCGCGGCCGTCAAGATCGCCAAGAACCTGGGCGGCCACGGGAAGGAAACCATCCGCGAGGCGATGAAGAAGGTGCTCGCGGTCTCGAAGAACAAACGCCTGCGCGGCAACGCCCAGCAACTCCTCAAGAAGGCCGGCGGGTAAGTCGCCGAACACTCCCTCTCCCTTGATGGGAGAGGGACGGGGTGAGGGTGCACTTCGCGCCTCGTGAGATCCCCCTCACCCTGCCCTCTCCCGCCGGGGGAGAGGGAGATCTCCTGCACCATGGCCCCGATGCCTCTGACTCGCCGCGCGTTCCTCGCCGCCTCGGCCGCCGTGGCGGTCGTCCCGCGATTCGTCCTTGGGGGCGCGGGCCGCACCCCGCCCAGCGAGGCCCTGACCCGCGCCACCATCGGCACGGGGGCGAAGGGCCTGACGCATGTCCTCGCCAATTCCGACGACGGCCCCGCCGTCCAACTCGCCGTCTGCGACGTCGACCGCCGCCGCCTCGGCCGCGCGCGCGAGAAGGCCGGCCGCGGCTGCCGGGCGTTTCGCGACTTCCGCTGCCTCCTCGACGCCGTCCGGCCGGACGTGGTCGCCGTCGCCACGCCGCCGCACTGGCACGCCCTCGTCACGCTGGCGGCGGTGCGTCGCGGCCGGGACGTCCTGTGCGAGAAGCCGATGACCCGTTTCATCGCCGAGGGCCGGGCCGTCGCCGATGCCGCCCGCCGGTACGCCCGCGTCGTCGCCGTCAACACGCTCGGCCGCGACGGTCTGTGGCGGACCCTCCGGAAGGCGGTCGCCGCCGGCGTCCTTGGCCGGCCGCTGCGTGTCCGCTTCGCGCCCGCCACGGGGTTCGGCTTCAAGATGCGGACCTGGCTCGGCCGGACGGACCTCGCGCCGCAGCCCGTCCCGGCGGACCTGGACTATGACATGTGGCTCGGCCCTGCTCCCGCGAAGCCGTACCATCCGCACCGCGTCCACCGCACCTTCCGCGGCTACTGGGATTACGACGGCGGCGGCCTGACCGACGTGGGCCAGCACTGGCTCGACGGGGTGCAGTACGCCCTCGGGAAGGACGCGACGGGGCCGGTGCGCGTGGAGGCCGATGCCCCTCGGCCGGCCCACTTTGACGCCGTCGGGCCATGGGAGCGCGCCGTCATCGCGTACGCCGACGGAACGCGCGTGTCACTGGAAAGCGGTTGGACGGAAGGGCAACCGATTCCACCGCCGGAAACGCGTCAGCCGGTCGTGGAAGGTCCCGACGGCCGCGTGTTCTACCACCCCGAGCGGCGTCGGCTGACGTTCGACCCGCCGCACCTGGCGGACCTGGTTCGGGCGTACCGCGACCCGCCGGCGATGATCGCATTCGAGGAGGCCGTCCGGACGCGGTCGCCGGCCCCGATGCGCCTGCCGGACGCCGAGGCCGCCCACCGGTCGGTCACGGTGCTGCACCTGGTGAACCTGTCGATCCGCCTCGGCCGGCCGGTCCGGTGGGACCCGCAGGCGGAGGAGGCCGTCGGCGACGCCGACGCCGGCCATCTGGCCAACCCGCCCATGCGGCCGCCGTGGCATCTGTAGGCCAGGTGCGTGGCGGGGATCGGTGTTGCGCGGCGGGTCTCCGTACCCACCGCGCCCGAGTCAAAGATCGCGCCTCTGCGCGGCGGGTGCAGAGACCCGCCGCGCTACGGCTTCCCCTCATCGACTGCGGCCAGGCGTTCCGGAAGGCCGTCGGCCTCGCACACCACGCGGAAGCCCACGTTGAACACGCGGTGCCACGGGGCGTACCGCAGGCGGAAGGTGCTGCGGCAGCGTTTGGGCGGATCGAAGAACGAGCCGCCGCGGACAACCTTCTCGCCCTCGGCGGCCGGGTCGTCGCGGCCGTCGCCGGGGCGCCACACGGTCGGGCGATACGCCGTGCGGGTCCATTCGGCCGCGTTGCCGTGCATATCGAACAGGCCCCACGGGTTGGGCCGGTACTGCCCGACGGGCGCCGTGACGACGGCCTTGTCGCTGGCGCGGCGGTCGGCGAGGACCGCCCCCTCGATGCGGAGATGATCCACACCGCCGGTCGTCTGCGTCCCGTTCTTGAGCAGCCCCCCGCCGAAAGAGACGTCCGCCAGGTTCGCATATGCCGCGACGTCTGCATCCGTCGGGCCGAAGTGGAACGCGTCGTCGCTCCCCGCCCGGCAGGCCCATTCCCACTGGGCCTCCGTGGGCAGGGTGAACGTGCGGCCGGTGCGCTCCGACAGCCATCGGCAGAACGCCATCGCCTGCCGCCACGAGACACGGACCGCGGGCTGGTCCGGCCCGTCGAGGGCCAGGCCCTTGTCGTCCTGGCGGGCGTGCCGCTTCGTGTAGTACCGCGGGTCGAAGTCCGGGTCGAACCGGCGGAACTGGGCATTCGTGACCTCGCACGCGCCCATCCAGAACGGCTCCGCGATGGGGACGGCCGCGCGCGGCCGCTCGTCCGGCGGCCCGCCGTCGCGGCCCATGAGGAACTCCCCCGCCGGGACCCGCACCAGGCGCAGGGCCGCTCCCCCGCCGAGGTCCACCGTCACCTCGCGCTGCCGCCCGGCGTCGGCCTGGCGCCGCCGGGCCTCGGCGGCGTCGAACGGCCAACCGGCCGGCGCGGACGATGAGGCTACCGCCGCCGCGGGCGCGCCGCCCGGATGCCCGGCGGCCTTCGCCGAGCGGGGCGCCGGTTTCTCGAACGTCGGGCGCGGCAGGTCGGGCACGTGCTCGGGGTCCCACGGCGGACCGCCGTACTGCTTCCGCAGGGCCATGCGGCGCTCGGGCGCGTCGGTCGGCGGCGGGTGGACATCGTGCCACGTACCGTGACACGGTGCATTCAGGTCGATCCACGTGACGATGCGGTCCCAGGCCTCCTCGTCCAGCCGCACGCCCTGGTGGCCCTTGCGGAGCATCTGGACGAGCGGGCTCGTATCGGCATGGTACTCGCCGGGGGTGAGGAGCGAGGCGTCGTCCTCGATGCCGACGCGCCGCAGGTACGGAATCAGCGCCTCGTAGGCGGGGGTGTACTTGATGCGGCCGCCCGTCTCCTGCTTCATCTTCGGATGGAGCCGGTTGCGGCCGAGGTTGCTCAGCATCCGCCCCTGGTAGTCCGGGAAGGCGTCCTCCGGCCTGAGGTCCGGCCGGTCCTGCTCCGTGCCGTCGTGGCACCGGACGCAGTAGGCGTCGAGGACGGGCTGGACCTCGCGCTCGAAGTCGAACCCCCTTGCCGGTCCGTGCCACGGCGTGATCTCGACCGGCTCGCCGTAGATGGCCTGCGGCAGGTCGACCTCCGGGGCGTCGCCGAGGCGCTCGTGGCACCCGACGCACGACATCGTCTCGCCCGGCATCAGGGTCACCCACGAGCGCATCAACTGGACGGCCTTGCCCTTGGCGTCGAGGGCCTGGAAGGCGATGGGCACGCGCGCGGGCACGCGGAAGACGGCGGAGCCGTCCTCGCGCACCGGGACGGTGCCGAGGATGCGCATGGCCTCCCACGGTCCGCCGCGGCCGATCTTGTCCGGCCCCGCCATGTGCCGGTACCCGTAGTGGTACGCGAAGACGCGCAGGTGCTCGATGGTGCCGCGCGGCACGCCCGCCAGGCCCGGCCCGCGGTACACGTCGTGCAGGTACAGAACGCCGTCGTCGCGGGCGAGGTCGGTCTTCTCCGGGATGGCGGGCGGCGTGGGCCGCTTCGCGAGCGGCACGGGCTCCAGCAGTGCATAGCCGGGCTCGCTGCGGAGGAGGACGACGTTGTCGAACACGTCGACCAGGTAGAGGTTCCACTGCGACTTCCGGTGCATCCAGCACGCCACCAGGAAATACTTCCCGCATGTTGCCGGCCGGTCGGGGTCGCCCAGCGGCCAGGGATGGAGGAACTGCGGCCATTGACCGGCGACGAGGCGGTCGAGGATCTTCACCTCAATCGGCTCGCCGCGACGGGGGAACTCGTGCACGATGCCGTCCGTCCGGTACCAGCCGCGGCCGGTGTCGAGGAGCACCAGGCGGCCCATGCGGTGCGGCCCGTGGTACCCGCTCAGGATGCTGACGAAGCGGTCGGTCTCGCCCGGCACGGGGCGGGTGAAGTACAGCGAGTTGGGGAACCACGAGTTGCTGCCGTAAACGGCCCGCTGGCCCGTGCCGTCCGGGTTCATCAGCATCAACTGTCGGAGATAAATGTGAATGATGCCCGTGTAGTCCCAGCGGTTGTAAAGGATCTGCCCGTTCGGCATGACCGTGGGATGGAAGTCGTGGTCCTGGTCGAAGCACAGTTGCCGCACGTTGCCCCCGCCGGAGTCCATCACGTATAGCGAACTGACCCACCGCTGGCCGTGCCAGCACGGGATGGACTGGAATGAGGCCGTCGAGCAGAAGACGATGCGGCCGTCGGGCAGGTAACAGCCGTCGAAGGCGTCGACGTCGTCGGGCATGCGGGAGATCTGCCGCGGCCGGCCGGCGCGCGGGCCGTCGCCTTCGAGCGGGAGTTCCCACACCTTCCAGTTCGTGGCGTCGCTCTGGGTGAAGAGGAGGCGGTCGGCCTGGGGGTGGAGGTCGATCTCGCCGACGTACCCGCCCCCCTCCGGCCGGTAGAGCGTGCGGAGTTGCCCGTCCGGGCGGACGGGCTCGAGGACGGCGATTTCGTTGTCCCAACCTCCGCGCGGCAGGGAGGAATTGCACTCGTGGTTCGAGGGGAAGCCGACCTCCTGCCCCGGCCCGCGCCGCTTGCCGCGCGGCTTCCGCTTCACGAGGAGCAGGCGGCCGAAGTCGAGCAGCGGATTCGCCAGCAGCGCCTTGCGGCGAAGCGCAGCCAGGTGGTTCGCCCGCTCCTTCTCGCTGATTCCTTCGTCCGCAAGGATGGCGTCGAGGCGCGCCAGGCACGAGGGCCCTTCCGGGTACGCGTCGCCGAAGGTTTCCACGAGGTCGGTAATGGCGAGACGGAGGGCCTCGACCTCCGGCGACGCGGCGGCCCCGCCAGCCTTGTCCTTCGGCTGCGCCTGGGCTGCGATGGCAACGAGAAGCAGCGCGGCGGCGACGCCCAGAACCGTCTTTCGGCGATGGGGCATGGCGAGCCGCTCCGGTGGACCGTGGATGGTCAGGGCACGCCCCCCCCGTCCGGCGTGCGCGTCCGCGTGATTGTAAATCGCAGCCGCCGGACAATCAAGCCGAGGGCACACGCATCGACGCCCGCGGCCTGCCGTGCGATAGACGAACCCAGCCACCTGCCGCCCCCTCGCGGTGGAAAAGTCCTTGGCCGTCGCCGGCGGCAAGATAGAATCGCTCCAGAGGCCTGCGGCCGCCGCGGGCCGAACGCCATCCCAGGAATCGCGCTCCGTCCGTGCGCCTCGGACGGCCCCGGCACAAGGAGACCCCGTGGCAAACGAACCCGAAGTCCAACCCCTCGCCGACCTCGTCGGCTACGAAGAGGCGTCCGTCGTCAGCCGCACGCTTATGGACAAAGAGACCGGCACCGTGACGCTGTTCGCGTTCGACGCCGAGCAGGGCCTGAGCGAACACACCACGCCGTTCGACGCGCTGGTCACGGTGCTCGACGGCACGGGCGAGATCACGATCGCCGGGCAGCCGTTCCGCGTCGGCCGGGGCGAGATGCTCCTCATGCCGGCCGGCAAGCCCCACGCCGTCAAGGCCCCGGAGCGGTTCAAGATGCTGCTCGTGATGATCAAGTCCTGACACCCGCGGCGCGTCCGGCCATTGCTTGCGTCCGGCCGCCGGTTCGCGTATCCTCTTTTCCGCGATCCACGTGGGACGAGGCGATGCTCCGCTACATTCTCCGGCGGCTGCTGTACTTCATTCCGACGCTCATCGTCATCTACACGGTGGCGTTCCTGCTGATGCGGGCCGCGCCCGGCAGCCCGTTCATCCAGGAGAAAGGCGCCACGCCGGAGGTTCTTGAGGCCCAACGCCGCAAGTGGTACGTGGACCGTCCGCTGTACCAGTACGGGCGGTTCGCGTGGGACCTGGCCAGCCTGCGCGGCATGCCGTCCATCCGGTACCAGAAGCGGAACGTCATCCACGACATCCTGGCCCCTGCCTTCCCCGTGAGCCTGAGCCTGGGCATCTGCGCGCTGGGGCTGGCGGTGGTCATCGGGACGGCGGCGGGGGTGGCGAGCGCGGCGCGCCCGCGCTCGCTCATCGACTACACGGCCATGACGGGGGCGATGATCGGCATCAGCCAGCCCTCGTTCGTCATCGCCACCATCCTGATGGGGATCTTCACGTTCATGCTGCGCTGGCTGCCCGTCGGCGGATGGGGCCGGCCGGAGCAGATCGTCCTGCCGGCGCTGGCGCTCTCGGCGCTGCCGGCGGCGTACATCGCGCGGCTGGTGCGGACAGGCATGCTGGAGGTGCTCTCGGCCGATTACATCCGCACGGCCCGGGCCAAGGGCCTCGCGGAGCGGCGGGTTCTCCTGGACCACGCCCTGCGGAATGCCTGGCTGCCGGTCCTCGGGTACCTCGGGCCGGCGGCGGCGGCGATCTTCACGGGGTCGTTCGTCATCGAGAAGATCTTTGCGATCCCCGGCGTCGGGCAGCACTTCGTGGACTCGGCCCTGCACCGCGACCATCCGCTCATCCTGGCCACCGTGCTGCTGTACGCCGTCCTGCTCATTGCGTTCAACCTGGCGGTGGACGTGGGGTACGCGTGCCTGGACCCGCGGATACGGTATGATTGACGGCCGCGCGCCGCGCGGCGGGGCCCGAGCCGGCCGGTCATCCCCGGTACGGCGTGTCGGGCCGACATGGCAAATGGGAATGCCCCGCCGCTTCCGCGGCGGGCTCAAGGCAAGGTAACAAGGCAATCGCGAGATGGTTCGGAGCACGCAAGAAACCCAAACCCCATCCCCTCCCGTCGCCCGCTCGCCGCTGCGGCTGGCGATGCGGCGGTTCCGGCGGAACGGCCTGGCCATGGCGGGCCTGGCGATCCTGGCCGTCATGGTCCTCGGCAGCGTGGGCGGCCTCGTGTGGGACCGATGGGAGGTCGCCCACGGCGAACCGCAGCCCTACAGTCACCAGATGAAGGGCGACCACCCGAAGCCGCCCAGCCTCTCGCCATTCCATCCGTTCGGGACGGATCCGCTCGGGCGCGACATGTTCGCCCGCACGCTGATGGGCGGCTGCATGTCGCTGGCCGTGGGACTCTCCGCCGCACTGGTCAGCGTCATCATCGGCACACTGTGGGGCGTGACGGCGGGGTACACCGGGCGCGGCACGGACACCGTCATGATGCGGATCGTGGACGTCCTCTACGGCCTTCCGTACATGCTCGTCATCATCCTGCTGCTCGTCCTGTTTGCGGAGCAGACCACGTGGCTGCGGCTGGTGGTGCTGTTCCTGGCCATCGGGTCGGTCTCCTGGCTGACGATGGCCCGCGTGGTGCGGGGGCAGACGCTGGCCCTCAAGGAAGCGGAGTTCGTGCAAGCCGCCCGAGCCATCGGAGCGGGGCCGGTCCGGACCATCGTCAAGGAACTCCTGCCGAACCTGACGGGGACCATCCTGGTCTGCGCCACGCTGACGGTGCCGCTGGCCATCCTCCAGGAATCGTTCCTCTCCTTTCTCGGCCTCGGCGTGCCGCCGCCGCTCGCCTCGTGGGGGACGCTGGCGTCCGACGCCGTCGAAGCCCTGAACCCCGTCAAGGCGTACTGGTGGCTGCTGGTGTTCCCGTGCGCGTGCCTGGGGGCGACGCTGCTGGGACTGAACTTCGTCGGCGACGGTCTGCGCGACGCGCTCGACCCGCGGAGCCGGTGAGATGCCTACAGCGAAATGGCGAATCCCGAATGACGAATGAGGGAAGAATGACGACTTCCGAATGACGAGGCTTCGGCACCGCCTTCGGCATTCCTCATTCGGAATTCGCTCCCGCGACTTCGTTGCGGCCTACTTGATTTCCCACACGTGCACGATGGCCCGGTCGTCCTCGTCGGCGTTGCGCTCGAAGACGTACAGCCGCCCGCGCTCCTGGTCGGCCCCACACGCCACCACCTTGTAGAGGTCCTGCTTGCCCTTGATGCTGAACAGGAACGGGTCCAGGTCGACGACGGCATACGGCTGGGGCTCGTGGGGCTTCATCGTGCCGGCCGCCACCTTCGCCAGGTCCGCCGGGTCGTACAGGAGCATCTGGCGGACGAACCGCTCGGACCACCATCCCCGCTGGTCGTTCGGGTACGGGGGCACCTCGGGCCAGGGCCCTTCCTCGGGCCAGACGACGCCGTTCGCGAAGCCGTACCAGCACTTGCCCTGCCCTTTCGTGCCGACGAAGACGACGGCGGCGCGGGAGCCGTCCGTCAGCCACGCCGCCCCGGCCCATTCGTCCGAGTGATGATAGTTCTTAAGACCCTTTTTCGCCTCCGGGTCGTCCGTCACAACGGAGTAGCGAAGCAGGGTGACGGCCTTCAGGTCGGTCCCGGCCTCGGGCGGGTTCCCGTGCTGCCACGGCGCCAGGGCGAAGAGCGTGGGCCCCTGGCTCCCCTGACCGCCGTCGCGGAACCGCCCGGTGGCCAGCCGCATGCCGCCCACGTGGGCACCGGCCCACGGCTTCGGAATGACGCAGAGGTAGTCGCTCGTAACGTACTCCGTCAGGCCGCCGACGGTCCACGGGCCGGCGGTCCTGGGATTCGAGAGGTCCACCTCGCACCAGCAGTGGGTGGGCCCCTTGAACGTCTCGTGCATGTGCTGGCCGAAGCAGAAGTAGAGTTTCGGCCGGGCCTGGTCGCCCTGCGGCGGGAGGTACGCCAGGTCCGCCCGCGGAATCTCGTAGTCCGTGAAGTGGCCGGCCCGCACGTCCGCGAACGGCTGGAGCGTCTTGGCGGTGGGCAACTCGGCCAGGTTCTTCGCCTTCGAGACCACCGGCGCCGGGATCGCGATCTCGGACACGTGGTGCTGGTGGTCGTGGCCGAAGCCGAACAGGCTGCCGGGGTAGCCGTCGTCCGGGCCGTCGGGGTCGCCGTCCGGCCGGTAGGCCATGCCGTCGCCGGCCCATCCCCAGTTCGACTCGCCCGACGGGCCGGGCAGACGGAACGCGCCGCGGTAGACGATGGCGTCGGGGTCGATGCGTTCACCCCCGCCGGCCCGCGGGGCCGGGGCGGCGGCGCTCGGTTCGGAGGAGGCCGCCTCCGGTGCCGTGCTGTCGACCGTGGTGCCGGCTCCGGACGGAGCGGGGGCCGCGGGCGTAGCGGACCCGGAAGCGCCCGCGTCCGGGTCCGCGGCCGGCGAGCATCCGCCGGCCGAGCAGACGGCAAGGACCAGGAATGCAGCGAAGGCCGGCGCACAGCAACCGATGGTCCGCGACATGGCAAGTCCCCTTCTTTCAATGGACGTGTTCCTGCGCCTACCCATAACGCTACCGGGGGACGATGTCAACTCCATTGCCGACGACCGTGCCCGGTACGACGCTGCTGCCTGCGAGGCGGGTCTGGAGTACCCGCGGTGCTCGAAGGGCCCTCCTCAGGCTCGCGCGGCGGGTACTCCAGACCCACCGCACAAATGGCCGTTGTAGTGCTAATCCGCCTCCGGCACGATGCGGCCGATCTCGATATCATCCCACCAGGCGTTGGTGGACCACGTGCGGAGGGCGAAGCGGCCGCCCGGAAGCGGGTCCGGGCTGGTCACATCGTGCAGCCGCTTGCCGTCCAGGTAATAGCGGAGGCGGCCGTCCTGCACGGCGACGGCGATGCGGTACTCTCGGCCGACCTCGGACCGCACCTCGGCCTCGTGCCGCAGGTGGAAGCCGGGGTTTCGCCTCGCGCGGCTCCAGCCGGGCCGGTACCCGCCGACCAGCGTCACGATATAGTTCGGGATCTCGTGATACTCCTTGTACTCGCCGGAGCGGCCGAAGCGGACGGGCGACCCGTCCTTCTCCCGCGCGTGCAGGAAGAGGTTCAGGTTCGCCGCGTTGTGGTCCGCCGGCGGGACGGCCTTGGCGCGGAAGCGGACGAGCGCGTTCGCGGGCAGTTCCGGCCGGTACCAGATCGTCGCGACGTTCGGCGTGGACGGGTCGAGGTTGCGGACGCAGAGCCGCCCGTCGCGGACGGCCACCTCGCTGTCGCCCTCCGGCCGCCACCGGCTGACCCAGTCCGGCCGGTCGAACGTCTCGCGGGCAAGCCACGCCACGCGGTACGCATCGCCGTCGAGGTCGACCGTTTCGGCGGGCCCTCGCGAAGGCAGGCATGCCGGGTCCGTCGCTGCGGCGTGGGCGCGGATGCGGTCGAGGTCCACCGTCACGTCGGCGGGGCGGCTCGAGTCGAACGCGACGCGGCGCCACTTGCTGCCGGGCGCACGCAGGCGCACCGCCCGCGGATTCTCGAACTCGATGTCCGGTGCGTCATCGCCGTCCCGCCACGCCGACAGCACCGCCAGGACCGACCACTGGGATGCCGGCTTCCGGTTGGTGACCCACACGTTATGGGCCATCCACTGGTCCTTCTCCAGCGTGCGGCCGACGCGTTTCAGCGCCTTGACCGTGCGGTCGTAGAGATCCTCGCCGGTGACGGGGTTGCGGAAGCCGTCGCGGCCGGTCATGTTGCGGACCTCGACGCCGCCCGGCGGCACGGCGAGCGCGACGCGGGCATGCACGTCGCCCATCCGGTAGGCCAGCGACGGAGCCTCGCGGTCAATCTCCATCGGCACGTCCGGGGCCACGTGGTATAGCCAGGAGAAGCGGGCGGGGTCGGCCTCCGGCCGCACCGCCAGGTCGTCGAAGACGACGAACCACCGCTTATCGAGCAGCACCACGTGCCGGTGCCACCGCGCGAGGCCCGGCACGGTCTGGTAGGCGCGCGTGGCGTCGCCGACCCACCAGACCCAGCCGTCACCCCGGCGGAAGGCGAGCAGGCGGCCGCAGTACGGGTACCGCGGTTCCCAGCGGTCCCATTCCTGCCCCCGGCCGTCGATGAGGACGACGTTGTGGCTCATCGAGTGGCGCGAGTGCGGGTCGGGGTAAGCGGTGCCCCCGCCGCCGGCGGTCAGCGTTTGGCCGAGGGCGTACCAGACGAAGTCGTTTTCGGCTCGGAAGGAGTGGCTGTGCCCGCCGCGGGGCCGGCACTTGAAGATCATGCCGACGGCGTCGCCGAAGCCGTCGCGGTCGCTCGGCGGATGCGTACCGGCCATGACCCAGCCGGCCTCACCGAAGACGGCGACGGGCCGCTCCGTCTGCGGCTGGGGCGCCGGGAAGCGCGACGCCAGGGCCAGGTCGAGCCACGGCCGATGGGCCGGGCCGGCGCTGGTCATGGCCGTGAGGGCCCGCTCGCGGGTCTCGAACCGCCCGTCGCCCGTCAGCCGGGCCAGGTAGCGGAAGAGGTTCCGCTGCGGCACGAGGGCGCGGTCCGGCGTGGCGGCGTAGTCGCCGAAGGCCAGGCGGTCGATGCCGAACGGCAGCAGATGGGCGTGCCACGTGCCGAGCCGCCGGAAGTACGGACTCCGCCCGAGGTCCAGGTCCGGCAGGAGGACGGCCGTATACGCCGCCGCCTGCAGCATCGTGTTGGCCTTCCAGGCGCCGTAGCAGAGGCCCTCGTTCCATCCCTCGTCCGGGCCGTGGGCGGCCGTCACGCCCGTCAGGTAATGCAGGCAGAGCGGGACGAGGCGGTCGGCGACGGGCAGGTCGCCGGCCGTCAGCAGGACGGCGGGCAGCGACCACATGAAGTTCTCGTACGGGTGGCTCTGGGCGAAGACGCCGACGCCGGACCGCGAGATGCGGTCGCCCCGCCGCCACGACGCCTTCTCCAGGTACGTCGCCCGCAGCCGCCACGCGATGGAGTCGAGCAGCGTTTTGCGGTCCGCCTCCGACAGGCCGTCGTGGAACAGGTCGTAGGCGAGGGCGAGGTACTCGGTGATCTGGGTGGGCCACTTGGTGGCCGGCCCGTGGTACTCGGGCGAGGAGAGGCCGCCCTTGGGGAACCGCGCCAGGGCGACGGCCAGGTCCTTGGCACGGGTGTACTTCACCTTGCCCGTGAGGCGATGGGCAACGGCGGCCGCGGCGATTTCGAAGCCGATGCCCGTGAAGTCGCGTTCGTCGTACTTTGTCTTGCCGGGACGGTCGGAGGACGGGAAGTCGTTCCACCACGGGCGGCGGGTGGCGCGGCCGGCCCGCCTGAGGAGATGGTCGAGCCAGGCGGCGGTCGGCTCCGATGCCGCCAGGCGCCGGCGCCAGGCCGTCCAGTCGCCGTCGGCGGGGCCGAAGCGCGGGTGCTTCTTCGCCGCCAGGATGGCCGCGGCCCGCCGGATGAGGGTGCGGTCCCACGCGACGGCGTCCGCACCCACGGTGAAGGCGCGGACGGCCGACCACTGGGTCCGACCGCCCTCCTCTTGCGGCTCGTAGCCGACGCGCCAATGCCACGTGCCGCGCTCCAGCACCGGGAGGGCGTTATAGAAGTTGTACGGCGTGCGTACGCTGATGTCAGGATCGGCGAAGTCGCCGTCCCGCGAGAGTTGCAGGACGAACGTCCGCGCGTCGGGCGCCCCGCGGCCGCCCAGCACGTGCGGTGTGTACGCCCAGGAGAGGCGCGGCGGGTTGACCGCGCACGCCTGCCCGTTGCCGGGACGGAACGTCAGGTAATGCGGATACGCCCACCGGGTATCAAACGGCAGGAGGCCGGCCTCTGCTTCGGCCGACAGGCCGTCGGCGGCATCGGCGGCACGGGCGGCGGAAACGGCGGCGACCGCAAGCAGCAGGGCCGCGGGCAGGGGCAGGCGGGGCATGGGGCATCCTCCCGTCAGGAGTCGTCCCCATTCTGCCGCCGGGACGGTCTCAAGTCCACTCATTCCCACAGCCGACATGAACAGGTGGAGCGCGCGAAACGGTGCGAGGCACAAAGGGTGGAAACCGCCCGCCAATCGTGTATACTGCCATGTTCGCGACGGGCGCGAGAGGAGACGTGACGGAACCCATGCAACAGACAGCCGCACCACCCACCATGCAAATCCGACGCAACATCGTCCATCCCGGTGCCGGGAACCTGACCTACGCGATCCGCGAGATCGTGCAGGTGGCGCACCGGTTCCGCGACATGGGCGTCGAGATGACCTACGAGAACATCGGCGACCCCGTCCAGAAGGGCGAACAGGTGGCGCCGTGGATCCGCGAGATCCTGCACGAGGTCGTCGACGACAACCTCGCCTGGGGCTACTGCGACACCGCCGGCGTGCCGCAGGCCCGCGAGTTCCTCGCCGCCGAGGTCAACAAGCGCGGCGGGGCCCGCGTGACGCCCGACGACATCATCTTCTTCAACGGCATCGGCGACGCGGTGGCCAAGGTGTACGGCTTCCTGCGGCGGGAGGCCCGGGTCATCGGCCCGACGCCCGCCTACAGCACGCACTCCTCGGCCGAGGCCGCCCACTCCGGCTACGAGCACCTCACCTACGAACTGGACCCCTACAACGGGTGGATGCCGGACCTGGAGGACCTCCGCCTGAAGGTGAAGTACAACGACTCGATCGCGGGCATCCTGCTCATCAACCCGGACAACCCGACCGGCGCGGTGTACCCGCGCGAGGTGGTCGAGGGCATGGTCGACATCGCCCGCGAGTTCGGCCTCTTCATCATCTGCGACGAAATCTACACCCACATCGTCTACAACGGATTCGACACGCTGCATACGTCCGAGGTGATCGGCGACGTGTGCGGCCTGGTGATGCGCGGCGTGTCGAAGGAAGTGCCGTGGCCCGGCGCCCGGTGCGGGTGGATCGAGGTCCTGAACCGCGACCGCGACGGGTTGTTCCACACCTACGTCAACTCGCTGCTGGCGTCGAAACGGTTGGAGGTCTGCTCGACCACCGCCCCGCAGATGGCGATCCCGCGGATCATGGGCGACGCGCGGTACCCGGACCACCTGGCTCGCCGGGCGGGCGTCTTCGAGGAGCGGGCCGGCGAGGCCCACGCCGCCCTCGACGGCATCCCGGGCGTCCTCGCCAACAAGCCCAGCGGCGCGTTCTACATGACCGTCCTCTTTGAGGACGGCGTCCTGAACGACCGCCAGACCCTGCCCGTCGACGACACCCGCGTGCGCGAGGTCACCGAGCAACTCGTCGCCGGCGTCCCCAACGACCAGCGGTTCGTCTACTACCTGATGGCCTCCACGGGCATCGTCGTCGTGCCGCTGACCGGGTTCTGCTGCAAACGCGAGGGGTTTCGCATCACCCTGCTCGAGACCGACGACGTGAAGCGGCGGTGGACGTTCGAGACGCTGGCCGGGGCGATCAAGGCGTATCTGGCAAGTGCCGCGTGAAGGACGGGCCGGGACCTTCCTGCTGTCATTCTGAGCGAGCAAAGCGAGCGAAGAATCTCGCCGTGTACCCTCCCAACGACCAAAGACCACGGCGAGATCCTTCGTCGCCCTGCGGGCTCCTCAGGATGACAACCTCACAATAAGGCCGTGGAGAAATACCGCTCCGCCCGGTCGGGCAGTATGGTGGCGATGGGGCCGTCCACGTGCTCGGCGAGACGGCGGGCCGCCCACACGTTCGCCCCCGACGAGATGCCCACGAGCAGTCCGAAGTCGCGTCCCAGTTCGCGCGTCGTCTCGATGGCGTCCTCGTCGGTCACCTCGATGACCTCGTCGACGAGCGAGGTGTCGAGAATGGCCGGCACGAACCCGTCGCCGATACCCTGAATCTGGTGCAGGCCGGGCTCGTGGCCGAGGAGGGCCGACACGTTCTTCGGCTCGACGGCCGCGAGGTGTACGTCCGGTTGATGTTCGCGCAGGAACTTGCCGATGCCCTGCAGCGTCCCCCCGCTGCCGACGCCCGCGACGAAGCAGGCGACCTCGCCGGTCACCTGGTGCCAGAGTTCGCGGGCGGTCTCCTCGTAATGGATGCGGGGGTTGTCCGGGTTCTCGAACTGCTGGAGGACCAGGACGCGCGGGTCGGCCTCGGCCATCTCGCGGGCCCGGCGGACGCTGCCGTCGAGGCTCTCCTCCGAGGGCGTCAGGACGAGGTCCGCCCCGAGGGCCTTGACGAGTTTCTTCCGCTCCTCGCTCATCCCTTCCGGCATCACGATGCGAACCTGGTACCCCTTAAGCCGGCCCACCAGGGCGATGCCGATGCCCGTGTTGCCGGAGGTCGGCTCCACGAGGACGGCGTCCCCGCGCAGGCGGCCGTCGCGTTCGGCCCCCTCGATCATCGCCAGGGCCACCCGGTCCTTGATGCTCCCGCCCGGGTTCAGGAACTCCGCCTTGCAGAAGACGGGTTCCTCGCCCAGGCGCACCAGCGGCGTGTTGCCGATGAGGTCGAGGATGTTGTCGGTCAGCATGGGACGGCCTTCACGTTCGCGTTCGCACCCGGCTCTGCCACACAAATGCAGAGGACACGATAGTATAACCGGAAAGAGTCGGAGGGCAATGCAAATCGGGGGTCACCACAGGGCAGGACTCCCTCTCCCGCCAGGGACGAGGGTATTCCGCGTCACCGCTGGAGGATGGCCGGGCGGTCGATCTCGAAGCCCTTCCACTTGGCGCGGAGCGTCGGCCAGTCGGTCGGCGGGGCGAGCAGTTCGGGGCCGCTCTCGCGGCAGAGGATGGTGTCCTCGCACTTCGTGCCGGCGATCGTCGGGTTCCACGCGAACGCCTGGCGGTCGAGGGCCTCGGTCTCGCAGCCGGGGGCGGCCTTGACCTCGCGCGGCAGGTAGCCGATGGACCCGCCCTGGTGGTGGAACTGCCACTGGTCCGGGAACCCCGCGGTGGCGTACGCCTTCTCGGCCTCGGCGAAGATGGCGCCCAGCGTCGCGCCCGGACGGGTGGACCCGATGAGGGCGGCGTCGACGGTGATCACGCCCCGATGCCGCTGCGCGAGTTCGCCCCAGATCTTCTCCAACGCCGCCAGCCGCGAGCAGGCCGCGATCAGGCCCTCCCGCTCGGCGCAGGTCGCCACCATGACGTACGTCCGTACGTGTTTGCCGGTGGGCAGCGGATGGCGGTGCGCCTCCAGCCGCCGGTCCGCCCCCACGAGGAGGACCCACGGCAGGCAGCCGCGGCGGAGGAGTTCGCGCGACGCCTCGGCCGCCACCTCGTGCTCCGTCATGCCCGGTTCGACCGTGCGCGCGACGGTCTCGACGGCGCCGGTCACGTCGCCGGCCAGGGCGCGGTACCGCTTGATCTCGCCGTCGGTCAACGTCCAGCGGAGCCGGTCGAAGTCGTCGGGCAGCGGGTCGGCCTCGACGCCGGCAAGCGGCACGTCGGCCGCCACCCGCCGATGGCCCACCGCCTCGCCGAGCACCTTCCGCCGGTCCGCCGGGTCCGCGTACGACCACCCGAACACTTCGATACCCGTACCCTTCAGGTCCTCGTCGCGCAGACGGGTCTGCTCGATGTTCGTCGTCAGGACACACGCGCCGTCGCGGCGGGTGACCAGGAGCGTCGAATTGCCGGCGTTGCACGCCGTCCCGACGTAGTTCCGAGCCCCGCAGGTGTACCACGCGAAGTTGCATCGCCGCGACAGCAGCACGCCCTCCAGGTCGTGGCGGTCGAGGAACTCGACGACCCGCTCGTGCTTGTGCTGCCGCTCGGCGGTTCTCGGCATGGCGACGTTCCTCCTTCGGCCCCGGCGCTGCATCGTGACGTGAGGGCGACACCGCTTCCTCGCGGAACCGGCCCCCCTCGCCCCTCCTGGACATGGTATCTGTATTCTGACGGCCGCCGGGTGCGATTGCAACCGCGAAGTGGCCCCTCGCCTTCCCTGCCGGCCATGTCCGGCCGGCGTGGTCTTCGCCGACAGGTGCCACGGGGTTGCCTGTCAAACCGTGCCGCGGGATCGATTGGCACCGATTAACAAGCGACCGGTAGCACCCCGAAGTCGCGGCTTGACCGCTGCCGCCCCGCACCCTATGCTGTCCCCGTGCCGCTGGCGAGGCGGCCCGTATCCTTGAAGGAGACGACGATGAGTTCCCGTACCGTATCAAGACGCGGTTTTCTGGGGGCGAGCGCGGCCGGGATGGCCCTGGCCTCCTCCGCCATGGCCGGCGAAGGCCCCTCCCCCAAGGGCAAACGCCCCCACATTCTCATGATCACCTGCCACGACCTCGGCCAGCACCTGGGCTGTTACGGCGTGGAGACCGTCCGCACGCCGCACCTGGACGGCCTGGCCCGCCGCGGCATCCGGTTCCACAACTATTACGGCGGGGCGCCGACGTGCTCGCCCAGCCGCGGCGTCATGCTCACGGGGCGCTATCCCCAGTCGAACGGCCTGATGGGCCTCACGCACGCCCCGTGGTGGTGGTCGCTGAATCCGGGGGAGCGGCACCTGGCGGCCATCCTCCGCGACGCAGGGTACCGGACCGTCCTCGCGGGCCTCCAGCACGTGACGCAGGGCGACCCGCACACGCTCGGCTACGAGGAGGTCCTCTCCAAGAAGCAGGTGGCCGAAGAGACCGCCGAGGCGGCGCGGGAGGTCCTGGCCGGCGCAAACACGGGCGACCGGCCCCTCTTCCTGAAGGTCGGCTTCTTCGAGGTCCACCGCCGCGGCGGGTCGTACCTGCACCGCGAGCCGGACACGACGAAGGGCGTGTACATCCCGCCGTACCTGAAGGACACGCCCGCCATCCGCGACGACCTGGCGCGCTTCCAGGCGGACGTCCACTTCCTCGACACGTGCATCGGCCGCATCCTGGACGGCCTCGAGAAGAGCGGCGCGGCCGACAAGACGCTCGTCATCTTCACGTCGGAGCACGGCATCGCGTACGCCGGGGCGAAGTGGTGCCTGCGCGAGCCCGGCCTCCGCATCCCGTACATCGTGCACTGGCCCGGCACGCCCATCGCGGGGGGCAAGGTGCAGGAGGACCTGATGAGCCACGTCGATTTCCTGCCGACGCTGCTGGACCTGGTGGGCGTGCCGATTCCGGAGAACGTGCAGGGCCTGAGTTTCGCCCCGCGCCTGCTCGGCAAGGCCGCCAAGGGCCCGAGGCGGTACGTTTTCGGCCACCGGCAGCCGCACGCCCGCCGCGAGAACCTCGCCCGCAGCGTCCGCGACGAGCGGTTCAAACTCATCCGCTGCTTCGAGAACGACCGCGTCGTCCAGTACCCGACGGACGTGGAACCGATCCGTGTGTCGCGTCACACCGCCCGTCCGCGGCGGCACGGCGCCCGCCCGTTCGCCGAACTCTTCGACCTGGAGAACGATCCGAACGAACTGCACGACCTCTCCGGCGACCCGAAGTATGCGGACGTGCTGAAGCGGCTGTCGAAGGCGATGCTGGCCTGGATGGAGGAGGTGAACGACCCGCTCCTCGCGGGCCCCGTCGCCACGCCCTACTACCGCCGCGCCGTCGCAGACCTGAAGCAGCACGGCTAGCGCCAATCGCGGTCATTCTGAGCGAGCACAGCGAGTGAAGAATCTCGCCGTGACCTCCGGCGTCTGCCCGCGGGGGGAGGTGCCGTGTCCTTCCCTCTGCTTCGATGGGAGAGGGATGGGGTGAGGGTGCGAAAGCCGCAGGCTCCAAGCCGCAAGCCACAAGCAAAGCCGGGTGCCATGCTTTCGCGCCGCTGCGAACGCATGACCCGCAGCATCTACGGCCCCTCCGCTGCCTCACCCGCCGCCTTCAGGTCCTCCAGCGCGTAGCCGACGGCCTTCCGGACGAACGGCTCCTTCACCTGCACGCGGGCCTCCTCCAGCGCCTTCCGGGCCGCAGGGCCGCCGATGTTCGCGAGGGCCTGGGCGGCACACGTCCGCAGGTTGGTCGGCATCGACCGGTCCAGGAGCATGGCCCGCAGGCCCGGCACCGCCGCCGGGTCGCCCTTCGTGCCGAGGGCGTCGACGGCAAACTGGTCTTCCTTTTCCGTCGCCAG
>CAZNYC010000011.1:0-24200 GCA_964577175.1 uncultured Anaerolineales bacterium | reverse complement strand
CCGACGAACGTGTTCGGGCTGGCCATGTCGTACAGGAGATAACCTACCCCGACCGCCGCCACGGCCATCGCCGCCACGGCCACACGGTAAAGGGTGCGCGGCATGGGTTCAGCGGATTCGTCTCCGGCAACGGCCTGTGATGACCGCCCCATTGTCTGGTCTCCTTCGGGCTGCGTCTTTAGCCTACCCACCGCCAGCACCCGAAGCAAGCCAGTGGAGCGTTGGGCGGGCCCCCTGGCTTCTGCTATAATGCCAACCCATGAGCCTCTTCGGCGAAAGCGAAAAGCGGACCCTCCGCGAGCGGGCGCCGCTGCCCGTGCGCATGCGGCCGCGGACACCCGAGGAGTTCGTCGGCCAGGACCACTTCTTCGGCCCGGGCAAACTCCTCAGGCGGATGCTGGAGGCCGACCGCCTCCAGTCGGCGATTCTTTACGGGCCGCCCGGCACCGGCAAGACGAGCCTCGCCGAGACGATCGCGGGGCGCCTCTCGGCCGCCTTCGAGCAGATGAACGCGGCGCTGGTCGGCGTCAAGGACGTGCGCGAGGTGCTCGACCGCGCCCGCGACCGCCTCCTCACCACGGGTCAGCGGACCGTGCTGTTCCTGGACGAGGTCCACCGCTTCAACCGGGCCCAGCAGGACGTGCTCCTGCCGGACGTGGAGGACGGCGTGGTCGTCCTCATCGGGGCGACGACCGAGAACCCGTTCTTCGCGCTGAACGCCCCGCTCGTTTCGCGGAGCCAGATTTTTAGGTTCGAACCGCTCACCGAAGAGCAGGTCAAGACGCTCCTTCACCGCGCAATGAAAGATGAAGAGCGCGGCCTCGGCCGGTACGACCTGGCGGTGACCGACGAGGCCCTCGCCCACTGGGCCACGACCAGCGACGGCGACGCGCGGCGGGCGCTGGCGGCCCTGGAGATTGCCGTCCTCTCGCAGGTCGAGGGCGCCGGCGCGGCGCCGGAGGAGGCCGGAGCGATCCGCGTCGACCTGGCGGTCGCCGAGGAGTCCATCCAGCAGAAGGCCATCCATTACGACGGCACGGGCGACGAGCATTACGACGCGGCCAGCGCGCTGATCAAGTCGATGCGGGGCAGCGACCCGGACGCGGCCGTCTACTGGGCCGCCCGGATGCTGGAGGCCGGCGAGGACCCGCGGTTCATCGCCCGGCGGGTGGTCATCTGCGCGGCCGAGGACGTCGGCAACGCCGACCCCGCGGCCCTGATGGTGGCGGTGGCGGCGATGCAGGCCGTCGAGTACGTCGGCATGCCGGAGGCGCGGATCCCCCTCGCCGAGGCCATCACGTACATCGCGTGCGCGCCGAAGTCCAACGCCGCCTACCTCGCCATCGACCGGGCCCAGGCGGACGTCCGTGAAAACCGGACGGTCCCCGTCCCCAAGCACCTGCGCGACGCCAGTTACCGCGGGGCGAAGCGGTTCGGCCACGGCGAGGGATACAAGTATGCCCACGACTACGAGGAGGGCGTCGCCCCGCAGGAGTACCTCGGCGTGGACAAGACGTACTACGAGCCGACCGACCACGGGCGGGAGGCGAAGATGAAGGCCCGCCTGGAGCGCATCAAGGAACGCCGGCAGGAGGGCGAGGCCGATGACGACGATGAAAACACATAGCCGCCGGGCCGGCCAGGGGGCTTGCCGCAGGCGACCCGCTCCCCTTCGGGTCGCGGTTAAAAGGGCGCGAGGGAGGGCGGCGGCACTCTTCGTCCTTCCCGCGGTCTGCCTTCTTGCGGGCTGCGACTCCGGCGAGGCGCCGGTCCCCTCCCCCGCGTCGGGCGACGAGGCGGTCCGGGCGTCCCGACTGACCGACGACCCGGCGGTCATGGACCTCGCGCGGAACGTCGCGTGGTACACCGCCCACGGCAGCCGGCTGCCAAGAGATACCGCCCAGGTCCGCGAGCGCGTCACCGTGTCGCAGTGGGCGCCGGCGCCGAAGGCGACGGCGGACGGCCAGCCCGTCACCTACCGTCCGACGGGGGAACGGACGTTCGAGATCGTCGTGGGCGACCCGTCCGGCCCCGCGGCCGCGCAGACCGCCGTCGCGCTGGCGGTGCCCGAGAACGTGCCGACCGACATGGCCCCTGCCCTCTTCGACGAGTGGTGGAAACTGGAAGTCAAGCGGCAGCAACTGGGCCAACTGAAGGAACGGTTGGAACAGTTGGGGGGCTGACGGTGTCTGCGGTACTCGTTGCCACGCCACGCCGCAGGTCCTGTCACGCCGAGCGAAGCGAAGCATCTCGCCGCCGGCCACGGCACGAGCCGTACCCGTGCCAGGGTGCGAAAGGCATAAGGCCACGGCCACGGCGAGATGCTTCGGCCCGCAAGCGGGCCTCAGCATGACATGCGCTGCGCCCTGTGGCGCCCGTCACACCTTACCCGCGCAGCGGGGCCGAGAGGTCGGCGCAGAAGTCCGCCACCGCCCGGGCGATGTCGGCCGGCGCCTCGTCGGCGTGGTCCGCGATCCGGTGGATGATGGCGCTGCCGACGATCGCCCCGTCGGCCACCTCGGCCACGGCCTTGATGTGTTCCGGCCGCGACAGGCCGAAGCCCACGCACGCCGGCACGCTCGCCTCCTCCCGGATGCCGCGGACGTACTCGTCCAGATGCTCCGGCAGGGCGTCGCGCTCGCCCGTGATGCCGGCCACCACGACGCAGTAAATGAACCCGGTACCATGCGCGATGACCTTCTCCCGCCGTGCGGGTGGCGTGGTGGGGGCCACCAGGGGAATGTACACGAGGTCGTGTCCGCGAAGGGCCTTTTCCAGGGACCCCGCCTCGTCGGCGGGCAGGTCCGGCACGATGAGGCCGTCGACGCCCGCCTCGGCCGCCCGCTCGATGAACGTTTCCATCCCCGGCCGATAGACGAGCGAGTACGAGACCATGAGGCAGACGGGCAGGTCCAGCCCGCCGTCGCGCAGATGCGAGAGCATGTCGAGGATGGCCTGCGGCGTGACGCCGCGCCCGAGGGCCCGCTGATAACTCGCCTGGATGGTCGGCCCGTCGGCGATGGGGTCGGAGAACGGGACGCCCAGTTCCACGAGGTCGGCCGCCCCGCGGTCCTGAAGGGCGGGGAGGATGGCCTCGGTCGCCTCCAAACTGGGGTCGCCGGCCGAGATGAATGGCATGAAGGCGGCCCGGTGCGCGTCGCGGAGGCGCTCGAAGGCGGCGGTGACGCGGTTCACGGTGATACCCTTGTGCAGTGTCAGCGCTTGTGCGCGGGGGTGCCACGCATTGCTTGTCAATCCGTGCCCGTCATTCGGAGAACACGGCTTGGCGAGCAAACCGTGGCACTTGCGTGGTCGGCGCGGCTACTCGCCGCCGCCGAGGCGGTCACCGAGAAGGCGGGCGGCCTCCTCCACGTCCTTGTCGCCCCGGCCGGAGAGGTTCACGACGATGACGTCGCGGCGGTCGTGTTTCGGGGCCATCCGTTTCGCCTCGACCAGGGCGTGGGAGGACTCCAGCGCCGGCACGATGCCCTCCATCCGCGAGAGTTCCACGAACGCCTCCAACGCCTCCTCATCCGTGGCGGCGGTGTAGCGGACCCGGCCGAGGTCTTTCCAGTACGAGTGCTCCGGCCCCACGCCCGGGTAATCCAGGCCCGCACTCACCGAGTGGACGGGCAGCGTCTGGCCGGCCTCGTCCTGGAGGACGTAGGAGAGCGACCCGTGCAGCACGCCGGGCCGGCCGGCGCAGAGGGGGGCGGCATGCTCGCCGGAGTCCAACCCGTGCCCGCCGGCCTCCACACCCACGAGGTCCACGTCCTCGTCGTCGATGAAGGCGAAAAACGCGCCGGCGGCGTTCGACCCGCCACCCACGCACGCCACCACCGCCGACGGCAGGCACCCCTCCTGCTTCCGGCACTGGCGGCGAATCTCGCGGCCGACGACCGACTGGAAGTCCCGGACCATCACGGGAAAGGGGTGCGGTCCGGCGGTCGTGCCGAAACAGTAGTGCGTCGTCTCCACGCTCGCCATCCAGTCGCGCATCGCCTCGTTGATGGCGTCCTTCAGGGTGCACTGGCCCGTCTCGACGGGCACGACGCGTGCTCCGAGGGCCCGCATGCGGAAGACGTTCAGCCGCTGGCGCCGCATGTCCTCGGTGCCCATGTAGATGTCGCACTCCAGGCCGAGGAAGGCGGCCCCGGTGGCCGTGGCCACGCCGTGCTGCCCCGCCCCGGTCTCGGCAATCATGCGGGTCTTGCCCATGCGGTCGGTCAGCAGGGCCTGGCCGACCGTGTTGTTGATCTTGTGGGCGCCGGTGTGGGTCAGGTCCTCGCGCTTCAGGTAGAGGCGTGCCCCGCCCCAGGCCTCGGTCAGCCGGCGGGCGAAGTAGAGCGGCGTGGGCCGGCCCACGTAGTGTTGGAGCAGGTAGTCCAGTTGCTGCTGGAACTCCTCGTCCTCGCGGGCCTCGGCGTAGGCCTCGGCGAGTTGTTCGAGAGCCGCCATCAGCGTTTCGGGGACGTACCGCCCCCCGTAGGTGCCGAAACGGCCGCTGGCGTCCGGTACGGTGGCCATGGTTTCACCTTTGCGCGTCGGGGAGAGCCCCGACTGTACCGCGCGGGGACGGCGGGTTCAAGCCGATTGGGGGTCGGCACCGAATAGGCGGGCCCGGCCGGGCGTCCAAATCGGTGGCCGGATGAGGCTTGATTTCGCCTCATCGCGTCGTTACACTGCCGTGGCTATTCGTATAAGGGTACGCCACGGAGCACGTTATGTACGCAATCATCGAAGACAGCGGCACGCAGGTGCGTGTCGAGGAAGGTCAGACCGTCCAGGTGGACACCCGCGACGCCGAGACCGGCAGCACGATCACGTTCGACCGGGTCCTGCTCGTCGGCGACGAGAAAGGCACCCGCGTGGGCACGCCGCTCGTGGACGGGGCCAAGGTGACGGCGGAGGTCCTGGGCCCGGCGAAGGGGCCGAAACTGGAGGTCTTTAAACTCCGCCGGCGCAAGAACTCGCGGACCCATCGGGGCCATCGGCAACATTACCTCGACGTCCGCGTGACGCGGATTGAGGCGTAGTCGGCCGGCGTCCGGCCCCTCCGTCCGGGGTCGGGCGGAATCCCCGGATCGCCGGTCCCCGCACACGCCGAGCATAGGAGAGGTGAAACCATGCGGCACGAAGCGGAAGGTCCGGCCGTCCGGCTGATCGGGGCGCTCGTGCTGGCGCTCCTGCTGGCCGCCGCGCCCGCCGTCGCCCTGGCCTACGCGCGCGACGACGACGGCGACGACATCTCGGAGCAGATCGCGCGCATCAACGAGAAGTTGATGGCGTTGCAGACGCATGAATTCGACCTCACGATGAAGATCCAGCAGGTCCAGCAGCAGGCGCAGAAGGGCCTGGAGAATCCCGGCAACGCCACCAAGCAACTCGAACAGGGCAAACGGTCGCGGGCCCTGATGAAGTACAAGGCCATCCTCGTGGCCTCGGCCCAGAAAATTCAACAGTTCGACCGGCAAATGGCACCGCTCGTGAAGCAGGTCCAGGCGCTGCAGAAGAAGCAGGATAAGGTCGCGAAGCCGGTGCAGGCGATGATCGACCAGACGGCCGGCCGCGTCCAGGCCAAACGCCGCGGAAACCTGGAGAAGGTCGCCCGCTTTTACGAACAGGCCGCCGAACACCGCCAGGCGCTCCGGGCGTACCTCCAGGTCTACTCCATGATCCCGGAGAACGAGCAGGACAAGAACGAGGACCTCATCAAGTCCATCGGCGAACTTTGCCGAAAGGCCGGCGATCCCAAACGCGCCCTGACGTTCTACAACAAACTCTTCGAGGCCAAGGACCCCAACCAGCGGTACAAGGACAAGAAACTCGCCGAGAAGGTCGCCGACCTCCACGTCCAGAACGGCGACGCCCGCGCCGCCCTGACCATCTACCGGAAAATGCTCGACCACATCCCCAACGACGAGAAGCATAAGGGCGAGCGCGAGAAGATCATGAAGAAGATCAACCAACTCGGCGGGCGCTAGGACGACCACCCGACGAGGCTGCGCGGCTGTTTCTGCCGGTCAGGTCTCGACCGTAAGGCTGTCGGCGGGTATCCGGGCGCCGTTCAGGCCGCCGGGGCATCCCGCCAGCACGCGCAGCACTTCTTCGAGCGACGTAATCCCCGCCCGGACCTTGTTGATACCGTCGCTCCACAGGCTGAGCCGGTCGGCGTCGCCGAACGCCCGGCGGAGGGCCTCGACGCCCTCGCCCCGGCGGACCACGTCGGCCAGTGCCGGGTCCATCGTCACGAGTTCGTAGAGGCCGATGCGACCGTAGAAACCCGTCTGGAAACAGTTGGCGCACCCGCGTCCCTTGACGTACTCCTCCACGGGGCCGAAGGTCTCGGCCACCCGGCGCCGGAGGGCGGCCGAGGGCTCGTGGCTGGTGCGGCAGTGCAGACACACCGTCCGGACCAGCCGCTGGGCCAGCACCCCGCGAAGGGCCTTCGCCAGGAGGTCCGGCGCCACCTGCCCCGCCAGCCGGGCAACAGCGTCGGCGGCATCGCAGCCCCGGATATCCGCCACGACGAGGCACCCGTCCAGAGCCGCTTCCACTGCCCACGGCGTGACCGGGCCGTCCAGCGTGCCGTCCAGCGCCAGTACGTCCGGCTGCTGGCACAAGAGGCGCGGCAAGACCTTGGCGGGGTCCCGCTCGCCGCTGGTGGCGGGCGAGAACTGGTTGACCCCCGGCATGGCGAAGGTGACGGCGGACTCGAACGTGCAGACGTTGAAACGAATCGGGTCGAGCGCCCCGATCGTGCTGTACAGGGTCGTCGTGATGCCGCTTTCGCGCGGCCCGGCCAGGAGGATGAGTCCCCGCGGCTCGGCGAGGAGGTCGCGGTAGTCGGCCAGGAGTCGGAAATCGGCCCCGAGTTTTTCGAGGGGTTTCTGGGCATCCTCCTCGCGGACCAGGCGAACCACCGTCCGCCGGCCGAACGCACCGCCCAGGCCCGTGACGTGCAACTGGACCGGCTGGCCCTGCACCAGGAGCCGCGCGCTGCGGTGGTAGTCCGGCACCTTGGCCGACGCCGTCGTGGACCCGAGCATCTCGCGGAAAGCGGCGGCGAGGCCCTCCGCCATCCGGGCGGGCGGGCGCATCACCACGTGCAGCACGCCGTCGATCCGGAATCGAATCCGCAGCACCTTCTCGTCCGGCTCCAGGTGAATGGCCGTCGCGCGGGCGCGGACCGCCTCGCGAATGAGCAGGCCGGCCACCTTTTCGGGCGGCCAGTTGCCGTACATCGTCTCGTAATCGTCCGGCAGGAGGATGTCGTCGGAGACCGAGACACCGAGGCCGGGCTCGTCCACCGCCTGGCCCACCTCTTTGCCGTCCTGTCGGGTCTCGTCGAGCATCCGGTAGATGTTGTCGGCGGTGGCGGCGACCACCTGGACACTCAGCCCCGCCGCGTGCGCGATTTCGTCTACCAGGAAGACGTTCGAGGGTTCCGAGACCGCCGCCGTCAGCACGTCGCGGACGCGGAAGAGCGGCAGGACGCAGTGCTTCTGAATGAAGGCCGCAGGGAGAACCCGTCGGACGGACGGGTCGACCAGTTGCGGGACGAGGCGGACGAACGGCACGCCGCACGCCTCCGCCACGGCCGAGAGTACCTGGCCCTGGGTCGCGTACCCGAGGTCGACGAGGATTTCGCCGAGCAGACGGTCCTGCTGGCCGTTCTGCTGGACCTCCAGGGCATGCTGGAGTTGGTCGTTGGTAATCGCCTCGCGGGCGATCAGCAGGTCGCCCAGGCGAGCCCGTCGCGGGGTGCCGTTGGTCTGTGCCATAGCCGATGCCACCTGTCTCATGCCGGCGGCGGGGGGATCCCGTCCGTCGCGGTCAGTGGAAACTCTTGACGGCCTCGTGTACCGAATCGAACACGTGGAACTTGCGGTCGAAGCGAACGATCTCGAACGTCTGGCGGGCCAGGCCCTTCAGGCCGGCCACCTTCACGTCGCCGTCCGTGGAGGCGATCTGCTCCTGGAACCAGACCAGCGCCTCCAGGCCGGCGCTGTCGAAGTAGCCGACCCCGGAGAGGTCGAGGATGAACCACCGGGCGCCGGAGCGAAGTTGCTCACCGGCCACCTCGCGGAACTCGTCGCCCTCACGGGCCGTCAGCGCCGGCTCCACCGACAGGACCATCATGCTTCCGTATGCATCCGCCGTCGTCGCCATGGGGGTTACCTCCCCGTCTCCGCCGTGCAGGGGCCGCGGTGCGGCCCGTCGTCGGCCTGCATGAGGCGGGCCGTGTCGATCCGTTTGAACGCTTCCGCCACCCGCGGGTCGAACTGCGAGCCCGTGTGCCGGTCGATCTCCGCCGTGACCTCCCCCAGCGGCAGGCTCTCGCGGTACGGCCGGGTGCTCGTCATCGCGTCGAACGAGTCCGCCAGCCCGACGATGCGCGCCAGCAGCGGCACGGCCTCGCCCGACACGCCGCGCGGATACCCCGACCCGTCCAGCCGTTCGTGGTGATGGACGACGGCCTCGCGGACGGCGCCGAGTTGTTTGATGTCCTTGAGGATACGGCCGCCGACGTCCGGGTGCTCGCCGATGACACGGCGTTCTTCGGGCAGCAGCGACCCTTCCTTGCAGAGGATCGCCTCCGGCGTGCCGATCTTGCCGATATCGTGCAGCAGCCCCGCCATGTACGCCTGCTCGATCTCCTCGTCCGTGAGGCCGAGTTGGCGTGCGAGTTCGCGGCACAGGACGGCCACGCGTTCGCTGTGACCGCACGTGTACGGATCCTTCGCGTCCACGCTCGACACCAGCGCCCGCACGAGGTCGAGCATCATCGTGCGGAGGTCGCGGTAGAGGCGGCGGTTCTCGATGAAGACGGCGGTGGCGTTGGCGCTGGAGCGGACGAGTTTCAGGTCCGGGCTCCCGAACTCCATCCGGGGACGGTTGAAGATGGCGACGGCGCCGGCCGCGTCGTCGCCGAGCGGCAGGGGCACGACCGCCACGCGATCCAGCGCCGGCGAGAGACGGGCCAGCGCCGGCTCGTCCTGGCAGTAATTGTGGATCGTCTCCGCCCCGCCGGCCCCGTCGAGGAGGTCGTTCATGAGGCGCGGCAGGTCGGCCTCGGCGACGGGCGGCTCGCCGGCCGAGACGACGAGCGGCTCACCGCCGTCGGCGTCCGGCAGGCAGGCGGCGGCCGCCTCGGCCCCCGTCGTCTCGCACAGTTCGTCGCAGACGTATTCGAGCAACGCCGGAATCGGCCGGGTGACGCGAAGGATCTCTCCCACGTTATGCAGGAGGGTGATTTCCTCGAAACTCTGGGCCAGCGCCCCGGAGAGCGAGTCGCAGCGGGCGTCGGCCTCGGCCAGGGCGAACCGGTGGCGGACGGCCTCGCCCACGGCCGCCAGGAGGCGCCGCTCTGCACCCGGGCCGCCGGGCCCGACGTCGTCCAGCGTCCCTGCGGCCACGAGCGTCGGCCGGCCGTGGTGACGGATCGGCCACGCCGCCGCCACCCCGTCCTCGAAGGCCTCGGCCTGGTCCCGGCCGGTTTCGATTGCCGACCGGACGAGGCGGGCCAGTACCCCTTCGCCGGAGGGGCCCGGCGCGGCGTTTGGCGCCGTGGCGTCGTCGGGCAGCGGGGCGCCCCGGCCGTCGAAGAACCGGACCGCGACACCCGTCCGCTCGCGCAGCCGCTCCACCAGCCCCTCCGGGATGGCGAGCGGCGGTTTCGGCGGACACATTGACGACGGCGGAACCATGGGGCTCCTCAGGCCGGGACGGCAGTGTCGAGTATCGCCTCGACGAGTTTCAGCAGTTCGCGGGGGCTGAACGGTTTGGTGATGACGTGGCGGATGGGCAGCGCGTCGAGGTCCTCGTTCTCCAGTTCATATCCCTTGGCGGTCAGCAGGAGCGTGGGGATCGGTTCGTCCAATTCGGCCGACAGACGGGCGCAGAGTTCCAGGCCGCTCATAAGCGGCATCTGGAGATCCGTCACGAGAATGTCCGGCCTCTCGGAGACGGCCAGGTCGTAGGCTTCCTGCCCGTCCATGGCGACGAGGACCTCGAACCCCGCGTTGCGCAGTTTCTTCGAGACGATGCTCGTGATGCAGGGCTCGTCGTCGGCTACCAAAATCTTCCAGGCCATCCAACACCTCCGATACGGCGGCGTCAGCGAACGGCGGGCAGATACAGCCGGAAGACCGACCCCCTGCCGACCTCGCTTTCGACCGCCACCCGTCCCCCATGGATCGTTTCCACGATGTGTTTGACCAGCGGCAGACCGAGACCGGTGCCGCTGACCCCTTGCGCGCAACGGCTCGAGCGGTAGAACTTCTCGAACACGCGGTCCAGTTCCTCCGGCGGGATGCCCACCCCGGTATCCGCCACGTCGACCACCACGGACCCGTCCGCCAGGTACGTGGAGATGGCAACGCGGCCGTTCTCCTCCGTGTACTTGACGGCGTTGGAGACCACGTTGAGGATCGCCTGGTACAGCATGTCGCGGTCGCCGTGGACCCGGAAGAAGACGGGCGCCAGGTCCGCCTCCAGTCGGATGCGTTTTTCGCCGGCCTGCGGCGAGACGACCTCCGCCACGTCGCGCAGCAGTTCGGTCACCGCCAGGTCCGTTTTGTTGGGCGGGATGAGGCCCGATTCCAGCCGGCTCAGGTTCAGCACCTTCTCGATGAGGCGGTTCAGACGTTCGGTTTCGGCCACAATGACCTGGAGGAACTCGCGGTCCTCCTCGGGGCCCGACGTTTCGCCGTCGACGAGCATCTCGGCGTACGCCCGGATGCTGGCCACCGGCGCTTTCAACTCGTGGGACACCGACGAGACGAAGTCGCTCTTGGTCCGGGCGATCTCCTTCTCGCGGGTCACGTCGTGCAGGACGGCCACCACGCCGCTCACACGTTCGCGCTTCGCGCCCTCGAAGACCGTGTTCAGGATGACGCGATAGGTGCGGGCCTCCTCGCCCTCGCCCTGGATCCACTCGGCGGTCCGGTGCGGCACGAGGGAGCCCTGGTCCTGCATCTCGCGCAAAAGCGCGAGGAACGGTTCGTCGCTAATGGCCTCCTCGATGGGCATCCGCCGGGCCGGATCGAACTCGAAGCCGAAGATCGTCTTCGCCGCCTCGTTCGTCAGCACCAGGTCGCCGAAGGCGTCCATGACCAGGACGCCGTCGCTGATGGCGTGGATGACGGCCTCGATGTGGCGCTTCTCGGCCTCCAGCACTTTCACCTGGATCTGACGTTCCTTGATGGCCATGCGCGACTGCTCGACCTCGTCCTTGACGAATGTGAGGTACCGGTTGATGGAGTGGCCGAGGCGTCCGAGGGCGTCGGCGTCGTCACTACCGACCGCCATGCCCACCGTGCCGCGACGCACGAGCGTGTCCAAATGGTCCGCGACGTTGCCGATGCGTTCCTTGGGGATGCGGGCGATGAGGTACCCGCCGATGGTGCCGAGGACGGCCAGGGCGAGGCCCGCCCCCAGGGTCAGCGCCTTGTCGGCGGCGTCCTGCCCGGCGTCGCGCACCGGTCCCAGCAGCAGATGGAGACCGATTCCAACGCCGATGAACAACAGGATGACGGCAAGGACGCGCCGCAGTTCAATCACGCCGAGCAACCTCCATCGGCCGCCCGGACGCCGGCGCGCCGCCCCGCCGCACGTGGCCGCGCGGCTCCGGACGGCGCGTCGGTGGCGTCCGGCTACCCCTCCAGGTTCGAATCGCCAGTCCTTCCGGTGCTGCGGGTCCGTCACTCATGGTGCAGGCGCGACCGCCGACAGGTCCTCAGCGCGGGCAAGCAGATGACGTATGGTCTCCCGGCCGGTGCAGGCGGGATCCTGCATGGCCAGTTTCAGGTGCGGGACGGCTTCGCGCGGCCGGCCGGTGGCCGACAGCACGTACCCGAGCAGGCCGTTGGCCTCGCCCTGGCCGGCACGTTCCTTCAGCACCGCCTCCAGGTGACGGCGGGCTTCAGGAAGCCGGTCGCCCAGAATGGCGCAGCGGGCCAGGCCGATGTGCGGCCGGACGGTATTCGGCGACGCCTCGGCCTGCCGGGCGTACAGGGCGCGGGCCTCCTCGGTCCGGCGGAGGGCCAGCAGGCAGTCCGCCCGCATCAGGCGGATCCACCCGCTCGCGAATGCCGGTTCGTCGGCCTCCAGGTCCGCCAGCATCGCCTCCGCCTCGTCGTAGGCACCGGAGCGGAAGAGGGCGACCGCCATCCGCTCCTTCGGCGCGTTGTCCGGCGCCAGGCGCGTCGCCACCCGGTACTCGCCCGCCGCCTCCTCGTACCGTCCCAGGCGGGACAGCACGTCGCCGTAGGCTGCATGCACCTCGCCGCTGCCGGACATCTGCTCGCAGGCGGAGGCGAGGCTGCGTTCGGCGGCTTCCGTCTCGCCGATGGCGACGAACATCTCGGCCTCGGCCAGGGCGTACCGCGGGTTGAGGGGGTCTTCGCCGGCGGCGTTGCCGAAGGCGTTGAGCGCCTCCTGCGTGTGCCCGAGCGTCTGCTCCGTCGTGCCGAGAACGTACCAGGCTTCCGGTGAGGCCCCGTCCATCTGCGTGGCCGTTTGCGCGTAGGTGCGCGCCTCATCGAGGTCGCCCTGCTCGGCCGCCAGGCGGGCCATGAGCACGTAGGCCGGCGCATGTGGCGTACTGGCCCGGATGACCGGGTCGAGTTGGTCGCGGGCGCGGGCAAAGTTGCCCCGCTCGTAGGACGACCGGGCCATGTTGGTGACCATCCGGGCGCGGGAAGTGGCCCATCGCTGCTCGGCCTGCTCGCGCTTGCCGGCCATGTGGTTCTCGCATCCGGCCGCCAAAACGAGCGCGATGACAAGGGCGCCAACCAGATAGCGTTTAGTTCGCATCGGGGTCCTCCTTCGCAGCGGGTTCGGCGGGTTCGGCAGGCGCGTCGGCAGCCGGGCGGGACCCGGACGGCGCCGTCTTCTTCGGCACCTCGAAGGCGGGCTTGCGGGGCATCGTTACGCCGCGCGCCTCGTCGATGCTCCGCATCCGCTCGCGGATGCTGTCCCAGATGGTGACGTCGGGCGGCGTGTACGGCTCGCCGTTCTTCTCGGTCAGCACCTTGTCCTTCAGGCGGAGCGCGTCGAGGTTGTTCGGGGCCACGTTGGTGGCCATGTGGACGTTCCAGCAGGCTTCGTCCAGGTCCCCCGTGCTGCCGGTGTCCCGGTAGCGGCGCCAGGCCTCCTGGGCCGCCTGGACGTAGCCGGTTGTGATCCGTTCCCGGGTGAAGAAGGCGAAGCCCTCGCGGATGCCGAGCGCCCGCCGGCGCATGTCGGAGAGCACGCTCTCGCCAAGGGCGGCCGCATCTTCCTCGTGTTCGATGATGTGGGGGGTCAGCAGGATGATGTACTCGTTGCGGATCGTCTGGTCGGTCTTGCTGCGGAACAGCCACCCCAGGCCGGGGAGGTTCCCCAGGCCGGGCACCTGGCTGCGGGCGGTCGAGACGTCTTCGTCGAACAGGCCGCCGATCACGATGGTGTGCCCGTCCTTGACCATGACGTTGCAGGTGACTTCGGTGGTGTCTTCGCGGGGCAGGTCGTTGACGATTTCGCCGGACGAGACCTCCGGGTGGATCTCCATCCGCACGTATCCGTCGTTGCCGATGAACGGGCGGAAGATCAACTGCGTGCCGCTCTCGATGAACTCCACCGCCTGCACGGCGCTGGTCTCGGTCACGGTGGTCGTCAGGTACCCGAGCCGTTCGCCGATCATCACCTCGGCCCGCTGCTTGTTCAGCGCCAGCACCTTGGGGTTGCTGATGACGGTGGTATCGGTGACGGTTTCCATGGCGCGGACGAAGAGCGAGATGTTGTTGGTCATGACGCCCACATTCAGGCCGGGGCCCGGCGTGACGAAACCCACCTGGCTGACGTTGCCGAACGGTTTCTGCTCCGCGGGGACGGTCATGGCGGGGGCGCCCGGGTTCGTCGGGTCCATGTTGCTGCTCACGTCGCGGATGGGGACGTTCGTGTCGGAGAGGTCGCGGAAGTCGATGCCGGCCAGCACGTTGAAGTCGATGCCGAGACTCGTGTTGTCGTTGAGCGTGGCCCGGAGGATGGTGGCCTCGACCAGCACCTGCCGCGGCCGGCGGTCCATCTTCGTGATGACCTCGCGCATGCGTTCGATGTTCTCCGGGAAGTCGCGGACCACCAGCGTATCAGCGAGGCTGAACGAGTTGCTGCCCGTGTCGCCACCCACCCCGGAGGGGATGCCCTCGCCGGGGTCCGAACTGCCCGTCACGGAGCCCTGCTCCGACTTGAGGGGCTCGATGAGCTTGACCGCCTCCTTGCTGGAGAGGTAGTTCAACTCGAACACCTCGGTCACCAGGCGGGAGGCGTCCTGGGCCATCGCCTTCAGTTGCTCGGCCGTGTAGATGTAGATGACGCCGTTCTGGCTCTGCCAGCCCAGGCCGGCGGCCCGGGTGATGGCGTCGAGCGCCTCCTCGATCGTCACGTCATACAGGTCGGCCGTCACCTTGCCCGTGGCGCCCTTGGAGGCCACGATGTTCAGCCGGTACTGCTGCGACAGCAGTTCCAGCACGTTGGTGAGGTCATCGTCCTTGACGTGCAGTTCGATCGTGCCGTTCGCGTCCGGCGCCGCCCGGGCCGTTTCGCCGGCCGCGGGGGCCTCGGCCTCATCGGGCGCCGCGTCCACGGCCGGCGGGGGTTCCGTCGGCGCCGGTGCAGCGTCCGCACCGGGTCCGGCGTCTTCCGCGGCCCCCAGGACGGCGGCGGTTGCGCCCAGCGCGACAACGGCCATCAGGACCCTGCGGTACCAATAAACGGATTGTGGGGGTTTCTCCCTCCCCATAGCGACCTCCCTCCTTAGTCCATACGGAGCACACAGGTGACGCCGGCCCCACGGAGCGTGGCGCGATTGTCGCCGATCTCCACCAGGGCCAGGCCCGCCACCTCGTCCCCCTCCCTGTAGACCTTCTCGTTAATGACGACCCACCGCTCACCCCTCGAGGAGCGGACGGTCGCCTTCAATGTCAGCCCCCGCACCGCCTCGGCCACCTGCCGGGCCGTCAGGCCTGTCTCTTCGGACGGCGACGGCGGCCGTGCAGCGTCGGGCGCGGCGTCGCCGGCGCGGGCTTCCCCCTCCGAACCGCCGGCCCAGCCCGGCGCCTCGAACGGGTTCCGCGCCAGCACAGGCAGCGCCGGCACGGGCACGGGATCCGCCAGATGCTCGGCCTCCGCGGCCGCCGCCCGCACGCGCTGCGGCGCCGGCTGCCCCGGCACCGCCACGAAACCCGGGTCGGCGGCCTGTGCCTTCCAGGGCTGAATCAGTGCCACCGCCCAGGCCGCCATACCGGCCGCCAGAAGCGTGACCGTCAGGCCGACGCGGAGCCACCGGCCCGGGGTCTTGTGCCGCGTCGCTGGCCCCACCCCGCTCAGCCGGGCCTGGAGCCACGTCCCGACGCGCCGGATTCCCGCTGTCGTGCTCGTCACGTTCGGGGCTCCTCGTTCCGGGACGGCGTTTGCTCCTGGTTACCGGCCAGGGGCCCCGGGCCGTGTTGCTTTTCATCGGCGGACTGGCCCTCCGGCAAATAGTAGATGACGAGTTCCGCCTCCGCGAGGACCTCGCCCCGGTCGCCCGTCCGCGTAAACGCCACGCGTCGGAACCGGCTGAGGCGCTCGAGGCGCTCGATCGCCCCCAGGCTGCGATACACCGCCTCGAACGGGCCCCTGAGCCGGAGGCACAACGGCACGCATGGCCAGGACTCCGTCGGGGCGTCGCCGGAGCGGGTGACCTCGTGGCGGACGCTCGGGATGTCGGCCAGGGCGGTGTTCATCATCTGGAGGAAGTCGGCGACCTGGGGCCCGGTCGGCAGGCGCCGCTCCAGCCGCCCCTGCATCTTCCGCAGCCCCGGAATCCGGGCCGACACGTACATCCCCTCGTGGCTGGCGGCCACACGCTGGCTCAGCAGCCACCGCTGTTGACGGACGGCGTGGTCCAGATTGGCCAGTTCGCGATGCCGGGGCCAGAGGATGAACAGGACGAAACTGCCCACCATGACTGAGGCGACCACCAGGATGAGCAGTTGCTGGCGGTCGACCGCCCAGCGGCGGGTTGTCGGTTTGGCGTCCGTCACGGTCACTCTCCCCGCTTTGCGTCGTCGCCGAGGATGCGAGTTTCCAGGGCAAACGTCCTCCCGCCGGCCGCCGCCGTGCCGGCCAGGCGGGATTCGGCCAGGATCGTCTCTCCGAACCGCGACGAGGCGTCCAGCCGGGCCACCGCCTGCGTCACCTGCCGCTCGCCGGCCGCCGTCCCGTCCAGGTGCACCACCGCCGGTTCGGCGGCGTCCCTCGAAGCCCAGCAAACCTCGAGACGTTCCACCCGGACGCTGTCCGGCAGGGCGGCGACGACGTCGGCGAGGACGGCCGTCGTCGTCGTCCGGGGGCGGAGGCGTTCGGCGACCTCGATCCGCTCGCTGTAGGTCCGGGCTTCTTCCCGCAGCCGGCGGACCTTCTCCACGTCGCCCTTGACGGCGGTGCCGGTGCCCTGAAGGGCCTGCAGTTCGGCCCGGGCGTCGCGGACCCATGTGCCCATCTGGAGGCTATACAGGACCATCGCCAGGCCGATGGCGAGCAGCAGCCAGGACCGGATGAATCCAATCCGCCGCCGCAGCCTGGCCCGGAGGTAGTCGTCCGGCAGGAATTCGAGTTCGCGCACGGCTGTGCCCCTCGCCTAGGCCGCGTACTGGCCCGACAGCATCCGGTCCAGGTGAAACCCCTTCAGGCTCAGCCCGAAGGCGGTCGCCCACTCGGCCCGCGCGCCGCGGCGGTCCAGGACGGGGCCGAGGTGATCCGTCCGCACCCGCCGGAACGGGTCCGCCACCTCGACGGGCAGGTCCAGGCGCCGGCCCAGGGCGGCCGGGACCGTCGGGTTATGGGCCTCGCCCCCGGTGAACTGGATCTTCTCGGGCAGCGGCGACCGGAACGTCACCCCGCAGTAACGGAGGCAGAGACCGATCTCGTCGGCCAGGTCCTCCAGGTGGGGCCGGATGGCGTCGGCCACCGCCCGCGCGGCGCGGTCCTGCGGCTCGATTTCGCCGCTCTCCGCCCGTTCGCCGATCCGCCGGCGAAGGGCCTCGGCCTCGGACGGCTCCAGGTCGAGGCACTCGGCCACGGCCCGGTTGAAGACCGCCCCGCCGATCGGAATCATCTTCACGAAGACAATGTCGCGGCCGGAGGCGATCACCACCTGCGTCCGGGCGCCGATGTCCGCCACCACACTGGGGACGGCCTCGTCCTCCCGCCGCTGGAGAAACCGTTCGAAGCCCCGGAAGAGGGTGCAGGGCCCCGCATCGAGGCTCAGGAGGTTCAGCCCGCCCTCGGAGGCCAGGTCGATGGTCGCTTCTACCTCCACGCGGGGGGCAGCAAATACGATGATCTCCTCCAGGACTTCGTTGCCCTGGTGCACCTCGCCCGCCCGCTGGTACTGGATGACCGCCGTCGCCGTGTCGAACGGGAACTTGTTCTGGGCCTCCCAGTGAACGGCGCCGTCAAGTTCCTGCGGGTCCAGCGCGGGCATGCGGATGTTTCGGACGGCGGCCTGCTCCGGGGCCAGGGCCATGACGGCGTCGCGCCCGCGGAACCGCCCGTCCTTCAGAAGACGGCCCACGGCCTCGACGGCGGCCTCCCGGCGGGATTCGGGCCGCGCCGCCGCCTGCCGCGAAATCGCCGCCTTGCCGACGTCCACGACACGAAGGTCCCGTTCGCTGCCGCCCAGTTGCAGCAGCCGAACCGTCGTGCTCCCGATGTCTACGCCGATCGGCAACTGCGCCACCGTCCGCCCCTTCTGCTGGTCAGTTCGACACCCGTGTGGTCGAGACGCTGCCGGTCAGACCGGCCACCTCGATCTGCATCTGCGTCCGGCCCGCCTCGACGGTCACGGACCCGGACGACGACGGCTCGCCGAGTTCGTTGAACGTCACGTAGCCGTCCCCGCCGAAGGTCACCTCGGAAACCGTCACGCCTGCCATGCCGTTCAGCCGGGCCAGGGTGACCTCGAACGTTCGTCCCTCGACGACCGGATGGTCGATGGCGTCGGCGGCGGAGTACGACTCGCCGCCGTAGTCCTCCACCACCTTGTAGGACTGCTCGTCGTCGCTGAAGAGGACGGTGTGCGGCCGCTGGGTCTTGAGGGCCAGGTCGCGTGCCATTTCGAGGTCGGCGGCGACGACGCGTGCGGCGCTCATGGCCTGGGCGTCGCCCGCGGACCCGATGTTCGGCAGGACGATCGCCGCCGCGATGATCAGGACCGTGATCACCATCAGCAGTTCGACCAGGGTGAAGGCACCCCGGCGGATTTCATGGCCCTGGTTCACGGCTTCGCTCCTGCCGGCGCGGCGCCGCCTTCCCCCTCGGCCGGTTTCGTCTGAATCGTGTAATCCCCGTCGCGGAGAGCGGAATCGATGGCCTGGAGACGGCTGTTCAGGGTCTTCAGTTCCGCGATGGTGGTCTGCCGCTGCCGGCCGGAGTCCGGCACTCCCGTACGGCCGGGGGCGATGATCTTCGAGCGGGCGGCCGCTTCCGTTTCGATCGCCGGGCCGCGACACCAGAGCGCGACGGCGATCAGTGCGAGCATGGCAGCCACCAGCAACAACCCGTGTGCGATGGCCCGAAGGTTCCTGTCAAGCATTCCCATTTCTCCCATGCTGCCCAAGTTGACACCTATGGCCCGAAAAAAACCAGACGCCGTGCGCCTGTTCTTCCGCTGCCGCATACGGTTTATCGGCACGCCCGCCGGACGGGCTTCAGCCATTCGGGGTGGCGAAATCCGCCGATCGTGCCCGCGGAACACCGTCTCCACGTGGGCTGGACGCCGGCCACTGCCGTTCGCCCCCCGGAAGGCCGTGACGGCGGCCCACCCCGGCCTGAGGCGGCCAGGCGTCCCAAAAAACGACCGGAGGCAGTGGACGCTCCAAGCGCCCCTGCCTCCGGTTCCCTGCCTCTTCGCCCCTACACGAAGAGGCCGGCGGTCACCGCTGCGCACCCACAGCGTGTTACAACTCGTTCAGTTGTGTTCCGTCGGTCGTTTGGTGAGTGTCGGTCAGATCGGCACGGAATTCGCCCGTCACGGAGTTGAAGTACCAGCCGCCGTCGGCCTGCGGGGCCGAGAACGCCGTCGAGCCGTCCTGCACGATCCGGACCGAGTTGTCGTTGGACATCGGGTTGACCGGAACCGAGGTCAGGTACGGGCCGTACGGGTGGTCCGAGTCGGGTGTGGCCTGCGTGTTGCCGTCCTCATCGCTGTAGTTGCACATCTCGTCCTCGAACTCGTCATGGCCTTCACCGTTGGCGTCGGCCGGGTAATTCTCGAGGTGCTGGGTCTTGTAGAGCAGCAACTGGCTGCGAATGGTCTGGAGGTTGGTCATGAGGTTGCTGACCCGTGCCTCGCTGGAGGCCTCGGTGAACTGGGGGATGACGATCGCCGCCAGAATCCCGAGAATGATGACCACGATCAGAATCTCAACCAGGGTAAAGCCTTTTGTCGCGCGTTTCATTCCTGAAATCTCCTTCTACGTGCGTCGCCCCGAACTGGAGCAGGTCCGCGTGTCCAAAACCCCTCTATCCACGTTTAAGTCCGGCCCATCGTCTCGCCGCCCAGATATCAGTCAGCGGCCGTTTACAGTCTGCCGCGCCCCGTCGCCGATCACCTCCTTTTCCGGCGCGGATGACCGGGCAGCGGCACGACGGACCGGACTTCGCATCTGCCAACTGCCATGCCCCGTTTTGCGGTTCGTCCACGTCGAATGGCCTCTGAGGTCCCTCGACGTGACATGTGTATCGGCCAAATTGCAGCCCACCTTCACAGGTTTTTCCAGCATTTCCATACAGCCTATCTTATCACGTCGGGCAGTAAAAAAAACCGACTCTGCCCGCGGCCGAGGTTTTCGTGCTCGACACACTCAACCCTACAAGAATCGGGCCATTTGTCAAACCGGCGGCACGCACGCCGCGGGGAACCGACGGCCCATTCCCTGCGCAACTCCTTTACAATAAGGGAGTTAAAGGAACACGCTCCGTTTGAATTCGGCGGCGGCGCGGAGGCCCGTCCCGCGCGACACAAGGGAGGATTCCCGGTGATTTTTTTGTCAGCGTCCCGAAGGTGCAGGAAGACACGACCCCACGAAGGCCTCGGCCTTGGCTCCGAAACGGCAAGGGGCTTGCGGGCGCGATTCCGGAGCAGCGCGGCGGGTCTCCGCACCCGCCGCGCGGCGCTCATGTGCGCGCGGTGGGTACGGAGACCCACCGCGCAAATGGCCGACTTAGTTGTAGCGCTAACCCCCGCCGCCGCGGGTAACCACGTGCGTCGTCATGGCGGGGAACCGCCGAATCGTGCCCCCCGCAAGCCTCAGCAGGAGCGCGTAGTCCGGTTCCAGGTCGACCACCTCGCCGGTCACGGTTTCCGTGCCGTCCGTGACGGTGATGCGGCGGCCGAGGGTCCGGCACCGGTCGGCGGCGGCCCGGCGGACGGTGTCGGCGGCGCTCCCGCCGCCCATCTCCCCCATGACGGCGTCCAACCGCTCGAGGAAGCGGCGGGCCAGGAGCGTCCGGTCCACGTGTGCCCCGGCGGCCGCCAGGCTCGTGACGCCGTCGCGGATCACCTCCGGAAACGCCTCCGGCCGCTGGGTGCCGTTGATGCCCACGCCGATGACAGCGGCTCCGGCGCCGCCCGCTCCGGACCGGGCCTCCACGAGGACGCCGGCGACCTTGCGGTCGTCGAGGACAAGGTCGTTCGGCCATCGGAGGCCCACGTCCAGGCCGGTCTCGTCCTCGACGGCCTCGGCGGCGGCGAGGGACGCCGCGCGCGTCAGGACGGCTCCGCCCTCCCTTCCGCCCGGCGGGCCGATCAGCGCAACCGAGCACAGGACCGACGTGTGCCGCGGGGCAAGCCACCGGTTGCTGCGGCGGCCGCGGCCGGCGGTCTGATGCTCGGCGAAGACGGCGAGGCCGTCGGCGTCAGCCCCGCCCTGTTCCACCGCCTGCCACGCCAGATCGTTTGTGGAGGTCGCCTCGTCGACGCATCGAATCGTCCGGCCGATGCGGTCGGTCTGCAGGTCGCAAGCGATTTCGTCTTCCAAGAGGTTATCGGGGGCCGACAGCAGACGGAACCCCTGGAGGGGGTGCGACTCGAGGCGGTAGCCGCAGGCCCCGAGCGCCTCGACGGCCGCCACGACCGCGTCGGGAGAGACGCCGGCGGCCTCGGCGAGGGCCTCGGCCGACCGCGCCTCACCGTGGGCCCGACGAAGGGCCAACGCGACACGTGCGTTCACGGGTGCCTCCCTTTGACGCCCTTTCAGGGCCTGGTGCGCTTGACGCCGTTATCCTGACCCCGGCCGTTGGCCGGGGCTAATCTGTCCGAGCCCTTCGGGCTCGGCCTGGCCGCGCGGCGCCGCTTCCTGGAAGGCCATCGATGATGGCCGCCACCCTTCTCTGCACGTCGGCGCTCCGGACCGCATTATCCTTGAGAGGCAGCAAAGCCTCGTGCAGCCTGTAGACGACTACTTTCGCATCCGTAACGCAGACGAGAAACGGCCTCTTTGCGGGCAGCCGGCGCGTCAACCGGCACGCCCGTTCAACCGACCCGTAGGGTGATTCACATCCTTGAAGCCGATGCACCATGAGGGCATGCGTTCCCTCGGGCAAAACCTCATAGAGGATCACCCAGAACGCGACGAACAACCCGGTCCCGATGATTACGGGACCCAGAATCAGCGACTCCAGGAGCTCTGTCAGCCACCCTTGCTTCTTATGCGCCATCCTGCCGCCTCCCAAGCACGGCTGGGTACCTGCAGGTCGACAGGGTCATTCTACAGCGTCGGGGCGGGTTGTCACGCGGGGATATGATGTAGGGGCGTGAAGAAAGCGCGGCAGCCCGGGAGGACCGCCGCGCGGGAATGGATACAGCCCTGCAAAGCAGCGCGGTCGGTACGGAGACCGACCGCGCTCAAGTGGCGCACACCGTTTTACGCCGTTGCCTCGGCCTCCTGTTTGGCGTCAGCGGCCTTCTTCTCGGCCTCTTTGGCGAAGTCGGGGACCTCGTCGTCGCCGTAGAATCGGCGGATGTTGCCGGCGGCCAGGGCCTGGATGCGGGCAATCTGCGCCTCGCCGTCCGCCTGCCGGAAGAGGTGGCGGTAGCGGCCCTGCGGCTTGAGGTACTCCTCGACGGGCTTCCACCCGCCCTTGGGGGGTTTGTGGGCATTCATCTCGCCCTCGATGATCTCATACAGCGGGTAGCACCCCGTCTCGAACGCCAGGCGCGCGAGTTCGCACGACTTGGCCGGGTCGCTCCGCCACCCGAGCGGGCAGACGGCGTGGATCTGGAGATACTTCGGTCCGGAGTACGAGAGGGCCTTCTTGACCATGCGCGGCAGTTCGCGGTAGTAGCCGCACGAGCCCACGCCGATGTACGGCAGGTTGTGGGCAGCCATGATGCCGGGCAGGTCCTTCTTCGGCCGGTCGTTGCCCCAGGAGACCTTGCCGGCGGGGCTGGTGGTGGTGGCGGCGTCGAGCGGCGTGAGGCTGGACCGCTGGATGCCCGTGTTCATGTACGCCTCGTTGTCCCAGCAGCAATAGAGGAAGTCCGTGCCGCGCTCGGCCGCCCCGGAGAGGCACTGGAGGCCGATGTCGGCGGTCCCGCCGTCGCCGCCGGTGCCGATGACGTGGACGCCCTCGAGTTTGCCCTTGTGCTTCAGGGCGTGGTAGACGCCGGAAGCAAGGGCGGCGGAGTTCTCGAACAGGCTGTGAATCCACGGCGCCGACCACGAGGAGGTGGGGTACCGGGACGTGAAGATCTCGGAGCAGCCCGTGCAGTTGGTGAAGACGGCCTTCGGGCCGATGGCCTGGGCGACGATGCGCATCGCCAGCGCCTCGCCGCAGCCAAGGCACGAGGTGTAACCGGGTTTCAGGACGCGGTCGGTGTAATCGAAGCGTTCGGCTGATGACACGAGCATGCTCCTTCCGCTCAATTCGTTCAAGCCTACCTTGTCAGAACTTCGTTGCTAACGATCCCCAACAATAACAGTAAACCGCCCAGCAGAGCCGGTACTACGCCGACGACTCCGAGTAGGAACCCGGCCGTCGCTAACCCGCGGCCCTCCAGATCTCGTCGGCTTCTCCGAATGTCCAATCGGGCCCTGTACCCCAGCAGCATTGCCGCTGGTCAACACCGATACGAACAGTTCGGGGAACGCCACACTCACAACGCCCAACACCAGAGACGCCACCGCCTTGGCACTGGTCCGAACCGCTACGTCCTGCGAGCGTTCTTTCTCCGGGCTACCGCGTCCAGCGGATGCGAGTCGGTTGGCTCGGCCTGGCGGGCGCGGACTCCGCTCATCGGCGTTCCCCGCCATCGCCATCCCCCCTTCGTGATTCCTCGGCGTCGGGGCACGACGCCAGTATCGGTACGCGCGTCCGACGCGGCCCTCACTTGCCGACCTGAGCCCTCGCCCAGTCCATCGTACGGGGCCACGCAATCCTTAGCCCACCGGCGATCCAACTTCGGCGCTGCCATTAACTCCGGGGGCAGGTCGGCATACCGAGCCCGCGCCCCGTACGGCGTCAGCGCCGGAAGCCGTTCGGCGTCCGGCGGGTCGGCCACGCCTTCTTTCCGAAGCCGATCAATAAGGCCGGCCAGGTCATGCGTCCTTGCGTACGCGATATCCCGACTCGCCAGCACGGCCTTGATGCACTTCTCCACCGCCTGCTGGGCGTGAAAGCCCAGGATGCTGTCCGGCGCGTCCGGGTCCCCGGCGACGCGGTCAAGAATATACCGGTCCTCGGCGGCCTTCTCGATCAGAACGTACGGGTCATCACGAGACACGCTCGTATACCTTGCCTTCGCGCGCCACGTCGTGGATTACGGTGCTCGGCGTATCGCGCCACCTGTCGAAGCACTCCTCGCTGACGACCAGGACATCCGCAAATAGGTCCAGCGGCCGCATGGCTTCCCGCAGGCGTACCATCTCACCGTACGGGTCGCTGACCTCCGGCTCGACGACGAGGTAATCCACGTCGCTCCCCTCGTCGGCGTCGCCGCGGGCGTAAGAGCCGAACAGGATGACGCGCGACCCGTCCGGCGCCGCCTCCAGGAGACGCCGTGCCGCCTCGTCAATCGTGCTGCGGTCGATGACGCAAGGCATGGGTCCGCCCCGTTCGACCTCGCCTGCCTCTATACTATACGCGTGGGTGCAAGCACCCACCCTACGACT
>CAZNYC010000010.1:26745-52404 GCA_964577175.1 uncultured Anaerolineales bacterium | reverse complement strand
GGCGACTTCGAGAACGCCTACTACATCGAGGCCATGCGCGAACTCGCCTACGAGGAGGGCGAGGGCAACGTCTGCTTCGTCGCCCTCACGTTCATCCTGGAGCCCAGTATCCTGGGCGAGCAGAAGTCCAAGGCCGCCCAACTCGGGATCAAGCGGCTCCTGGAGGCCGGCGTCCAGCCCCACATCATCGCCTGCCGCGCCGCGGGCCCCGTCACCGACAAGGTCCGCGAGAAACTCTCCGTCTACACCTCCGTGCCGATGGCGAGGGTGTTCTCGATGCATGACGAACCGTCCATCTACCTCCTTCCCGGCCGCATGCAGCGCGAGCAGGTCGACCGCCAGGTCACCCACATCCTGAACCTGGTGGACCGCGTCGACCCGCGTGCCGAGCAGGAGGCCTCCCGCCGGTGGGAGGACTTCTGCGCTCGCATCCGCCGGCCCCGGCACGAGGCCCGCATCGCCATCACCGGCAAGTACACCGCCGTCCGCGACTCCTACGCCAGCCTGCTTAAGGCCATCGAGCACGCCGCGGCGCACCTCGAGGCCAAGGCCCATGTGCGATGGGTCGATACGACGGCCCTGACGGACGCCGATGCCGCCGGCGCCCTGGCCGACGCCGACGGCGTCATCGTGCCCGGCGGGTTCGGCGTCCGCGGGGCCGAGGGCAAAATCGCCTGCGTCCGCTACGCCCGAGAACATTTCGTGCCGTACCTCGGCCTGTGTTTCGGGTTCCAGATGGCGGTGGTCGAGTTCGCACGGAACGTGTGCGGCCTGGAAGGCGCCGCCTCGACGGAACTGGTGGAGGACCCGCCGCACCCCGTCATCTGCCTCCTGCCCGAGCAGTACGAGGTGGAGGGGCTGGGCGGCACGATGCGGCTCGGCGGGCGGGACGTGGCCATCGAGCCGGATACCCTCGCCGCCCGCATGTTCCAGGGGGCGGCCACGGCCCGGCTCCGCTTCCGCCACCGGTACGAGGTGAACCCGGACTACATCGACCGCCTGGAGGCCGGCGGCATGGTCTTCTCCGGCAAGGCGCCGGGCCAGCCGATCATGCAGATCCTGGAACTGCCGGACCATCCGTACTTCGTGGCCACGCAGTCGCACCCGGAGTTCACGAGCCGGCCGCTCGGGCCCTCGCCGTTCTACCTGGGCCTGGTGGCGGCGGCCCTCGGCCGTAATGCCGTCGGGCCCGTCGAGGCCGAACCCACGAGGAGGTGATCCGTCATGGCCGAGGACTCGCACGTGCCCCCGCCGGACGCGCAGGCGGAACCCTCGCCCGAGGAGCAAGGTCACGCCCCGCCCGAGGCCGCGCCCGATGTCGGCGACCAGGCCGCGGGGCCGGGCAAGGTCCACGTCGACGCCGACTGGAAGGCCGAAGCCAAGGCCGAGAAGGAGCGCCTGGCGCGCGAGATGAAGCGCCGCGGCCGGACGGCGGGGCCCGCCGCCGGTGCAGGGGCTGCCGCCGCCCCGGCCGCCGGGCCGGGCCGCCTCCCGCCGGCCTCGTTCGCGGCCCTGGTCCAGGCGCTGGCGACGCAGGCCGCCATCTTCCTCTCCAACGAGCGGGACCCCGAGACGGGCCGGATGCTGCGGAACCTCGACCTCGCCAAGCACAACATCGACCTGCTGGCCGTCCTCGACGAAAAGACGCGCGGCAACCTGGCGGACGAGGAAAAACGCCTCCTCGACCGGTACCTGTACGAACTGCGGATGGCCTACGTCGGCGCGGCCTCGTGAGGGCGCCGGCGTTTATTGATCTCGGCAAAAGGAATCTTCATGTTTGTCATTCTGAGGAGGCCGCAAGGCCGACGAAGAATCTCGCCTTGATGCCGCTGGCACGGCGGGATTCTTCGACCTCGCAAGCATGGCCTTAGAATGGCATCTTCCCTTTGCCTTTGCGGGACTCAACAGCGGGGCTTGCCCGGCGGGCGAAGGTTCGGAGCAGGTCGCCCCGCGCGACGCGGCCCGTGTTCGCCGGCCCGCTTGCGGGCCGCACGCCGTTGGAGTGTCGCATGACGCGTCATCTCATGGCCGCGCTTCTCGCCCTCGCCGCGTTGCTCGCCGGCTGCGCGGCCCCTGAGCCGCGCGACCCCCCGCCGCCCGATCGCCTGACCCTCCAGGAGGAGGTTGCCCTCGGCCGGGGGGTCACCCCGGCCGTCGTGGAGGGCCTCGGCGGCGAACTCGACGACCTGGCCGTCCAGGCCTACGTGCGGACGGTCGGCCAGCGGGTTGCCCGGGCGACCCGCCTGTCGGACCTGCCGTACCGCTTCACCGTTCTCGATTCGCCCGAGCCGGGCGGGGTGGCGCTGCCGGGCGGCGTGGTCGGCGTCACGCGGGGACTGCTCGATCGGCTCGACACGGAGGCCCAGTTGGCGGCCGCCCTGGCACGCCAGTTGGCCCATCTGGCCGCCGGCCACGTGCGGCGGGGGTTGAACGACCGGTTTTCCCTGGCGGTGCTGCGGCAGGCGGCCGACGCCGGTGAGGAAATCTACGCCGGTCGCCGCGGCGACCGGGAGACCGTCGGCCGGGTGGCCCGGGCGTTGGCCGACGTCTCGTATCCCGGCGGCGAGCGGCGGGAGGCGGATCGCCTCGGGCTGGATTACCTCGCGGCGGCGGGCTATAATCCGAGCCAGATGGCCGCTTGCCTCGAACGGATCGGGGCCGGGGCCGGCCGCGTCGAGGCGGTCCGTACCCTGGCCGCCCGAAAATATGCGGACCGCGGCGGCCGGGTGGCCGATGAGGTCTACAGCCGCGAGGTGCGAGAGCGGCTCGCAAAACGGTAGGCCGAGATGCCGGGTGCCACCGGCGGCTTGCCCGCCAGTGTTTTCCCCAGACCGTGGCGCACGGCCGGACAAGGCGTGTGGCTTGGCCGGGAAGGAATATCGACCCGGTTGGACAAGCCAACGGGGCCGCACAGGCGCGGCGGGTGCGGAGAGCCGCCGCGCATGGCGCCGTTGCTCCCTCGGGATCGGCCGGCGCGCTGGTCACGCAACCGATAACCGTCTCAACGTTCCCTGAGAGGAAGCACGCATGCGACAGCCGCACCTGCCCGTGTCCATCGGGCTGATGACGCTCCTGCTGGCGGCCGGGTGCGGCGGCGAGGCCGTTCTGCATCGCCGGGCCGAGGTCGCGTGCGACGCCGTTTCCGCCGCCGCGGCATCGCGGGACGCCCGGGCCGCGGTACACGCCGGGCCCGCCGACGTCCGTACCGTCGAGATGCCCTCGGCGGACCGGAGCGCCGCGGGGACGCTCCTGTTCGCCCCGCGGGCCGAGGCACCGGCCGAGGACGCCGCTGCCGAGGACGCCGTCGGCGATGACTCCGCCACGCCCGCCGCGGGGAAGCCGTCCGAACCGTTCGCCGCCATCCGCGGCCGGTCCGCGAAGGACGTCATTGTCGACGACCTGAAGTCCATCCCCCGTGGCCTCGGCCGCGGTTTCAAGCACACGTACGCGAAGCCCGAGAACCTCATCATTCTCGGCACGGCGTTCGGGGCGGACCGCATCGTCCGCCACAACTGGGACGGTGAAATCCGCGACGAACTCCGTGACGACGATACCAGCCTCGCCGAGACCGACGACTTCGGCACGATCATCGGGAACCCGGGAACGCACTTCGCCATTGCCGGCGCGTGGTACCTCGCCTCGCTCCACAAGGAGGACCAGGCGAACTACGAGAAGAGCCGCACCATGATGCAGGCCCTGATGGTGAACGGCATCTCGACGATGCTCCTGAAGTGGTCGATGGACGACGAGACGCCGAACGACGAGGAGTGGGGCTGGCCCTCCGGGCACACCTCCTCCAGCATGTGTTTCGCCTCGGTCATGCACGAGTATTACGGCTGGAAGGCCGGGGCGCCGCTGTATCTGCTGGCGGGATACCAGGCGGCGACGCGGTTGGAGGACCGCGAGCACGACCTGTCGGACGTTATCTTCGGCGCCGCCCTCGGATTCGTCGTCGGGCACAGCGTGGTCCAGGGCGAACTGCCCAACGTCGCCGGCTTCCACCTCCTGCCGTACGGCGGCCGGGACGCCGGCGGCCTGATGCTCGTCAAGCAATGGTGACCCGCGCCGGGGCAGGCGGTGGAAGTGCGCCGGCATCCGGTGGAGGGTGGCCGTGCGGAATCTCGCGCGGCGGGCAGGACTGTCCGCCGCGCTGCGCTCGTGGCCACGCTTGCCGTGGCCATGGGCTTTTCGGGCGACGGTGTGCCGAGCGCGACGACCGGAGCGAGGATCGCATGCGACATCGCCTCTTGCCTCTCATCGCCCTCGCTGCCGCGATCTTCGCCGGCTGCCAACCGCGCGGCCCCGGCGACCCGGCCGAACCGCCGCGGGTCCTGGCGGCCGGGAACCGGAACAACCTGTACGTCCTCGTGACGGCCCCGGTGGGCGGGGCGGAAGGGTTCCGCTTCTGGCAGCGCGACGCCGCCGGCCTCTGGCACACGGGGGAACCGGCGCGCGGCACGGCGGCCGCCGTCGCCGCCTGGCGGGAGCATCTGCTGGTCTTCTTCCCGAGCGGACGGTGGGGCCGCTTCGGCCTGGACCGCCCCCGCGTCCATCCCTCGCCCGTCCCCGCCTGGACGCCCGTCGCCGCGTGCGAGGACGACCTCGCCGCCGACGCCCTCGGCACGATGGCGACCGGCGACGCTGCCCTCCTGCGATACGTCGACGGCGGCTGGTCGGCCGAACCGGAGATCGTGCCGGGTGTGGAGGCCGACCGCCTGCTCGACCCGCACCTGGTACGCTACGACGGTCGGCTGTTTGTCGTATGGCGGGAGGAGGTCCAGGATTTCTCCGGTGCCGTGCCGCCGTACCGGCTGCGGTTTGCCATCCGCGACGCCGACGGGGCCTGGCAGCGGCCGCTGTCGTCCCGGCTGCGGGTGGCGTCGTCGGCCCACGTGGCCGCCGACGAACGCGAGATGGTGTGCCTCTACCGCAAGCCGGCCGAAGACGGTCCGTCCGCCGCCTGGTTCGTCGCCACGTACGCCACCGCCGACGAGGACTGGCACGAGGCCGGGCCCGTCGAGGGGACGGAGGGACTGGAGTCCCTCGCCCTGGCGGCCGCCGGCGGGGAGTTCGTCGTGGCGATGCTGGAGGAGCGGCGGCCGTCGGTCGCCCGCCTGGACCTGACGGAGCGGACGCTCGCCGGCCCCGTTCCCGTTCCCCAGTGGCAGGCGGGCCGGCCGCGCGAGGAACCCGTTTCCTGGACCGCCCTGGCGATGATGGCGGGCATGACGTTCGTCCTGGTCCTTCTTGCTCTTCGCAGTGCCCGGCGGCGGGAAACCGTGCCGCCGGAGAAGGCCGGGACGGAGACCGGCCAGGCGCCCGCGCCGATCTGGCGGCGAGGACTGGCCGTCGCCGTCGACTACATCCTGATCGCCGGCGCCGCCGGCATGATCGTTTCCGCCGTCGCGCCCTCGGTGAACGAGGCGATGGACCGGATCCTTGAGCAACTGCTCACCGGGACGCGTGTGGCGTGGGACTGGCGGCCGGTCGCCATCCTCCTGGCGGTTCGCTTTTCCGTGCTCATGGCGTACTTCACCCTGGCAGAGGGCCTGGCCGGCCGCACGATCGGCAAGGCGCTTTGCGGCATCGAGGTGCGTTTCGTGGACGGCGGTCGGATCGGTCTGTGGCAAGCGGCGGTGCGGAACGTGCTCCGGCCGATCGACGAACTGCCGATGCTCTACCTGCTCGGCCTGCTCCTCATCGTGCGGGGCCCCCGGCCGCAGCGTCTCGGCGACCGCGCCGCCGGCACGCTCGTCGTCCGCGCAGCATAGTGCCGTTTGACCTTGTATGGTCGTGCGGCGGGTCTCCGCGCCCCCCCTGCGCTTTCCCCGCTTTACCTATCGCCGCGCGGCGTCGGGGGAGAGGGGCCGGTGGGGGCGCCGGCGCTCGCGGTGGGATGGAACGAAAAAAAATTCGCCGGGCCCGAAAGAAAACCCCCTGTCCGTCCCGCGGCGGCCCGACCCCTATCCATAGTAGTTATCGGACGTTAGGCCTCCCTCTATAGTGGCCCGCCCGCCTTTCGCAGGTTCCCGAAGCCTTTTTCCGCCGTCCAGAACGAGCCAGATTTGTGTTGACAGGGTGGAAAGGGGTGGTATCAAGTGGGTAGTGCAGCCGATAGTAATCGGTAGTTGTGGGGCAAAGTGGGGCCCATCGCGGGAATCGGGGTTTCCGGTGCTACTCTTAACCGGACAATACTTTCATGCTTTCGACGCCAAAGGACGGCTGACGATTCCCTCCAAATTGCGCGAGCAAATCAACCGCGCCGAAGACTGCCACGTGTTCATGGCATCGTGCGGGCTGGACGACGTGCTTTACCTGTACACGCCGAACGCGTACGAGGACGTGGCGCCCCGGTTCAAACCTTCTCTCCGCACGGTGGCGGACGTCCGCGACTACGAGCGTATCGCGTATTCCATGACGGAGCGGTTGGAACTGGACCGGCTCGGCCGCATCCTGATTCCGGAGCACATGCGCAGCCAGGCGAGCCTGTCGCGAGAGGTGGCCATCATCGGTGTTCGCGACCACATCGAGATATGGGACCGCGAAAAGTGGGAGACGTTCGTGACGAAACGTATGGAGAAACAGAACGAACTCGCCAGCCGCGCCATGGCCGTCGCCGAAACCGGTGTCGCCCCGGGCGACGCCCACGAGGGCGGGGCCGAGGCGTCGGCCGGCGACACAACCTAGACCCCCTTGGGGGCTGTCCGGGTGGGTCGCGCCCGCCCGGGCAGCCCATCCTTACCAACTCATGCAGGCCATAGACGACAATTCGAAAACGGGAGCGAACGAGCCCGCGGGCTAACGGCGGACGGTGGGATCCGCCGCCGACGCGGGCGCAGGGCGCGGGAGGTGCAACGTGGAACGGGATCAGAACGCGCAGGATTGGGAAACGGTCCGAAAGATGATGGACGCCCCGCACGCCGAGGCGTACCTGTCGGCCGACCGGGTGCACCGCGAGGTCGACCGTCTCCGTCATCGTCTGGACCGCGTCCATGCGAAGGGCGGCCCGTACGACGCCGTGCAGATGTCCGAGCACGTCGGCGCGCTGCTGGCTCGCCTGGAGGCAGGGGCCGCCCTGAGTTCTTCCGTACACTGACGCCAGTCGCGAGGCGAGGGCCGCGTGAGCCATCCGCCCGGGCATGTCCCGGTGATGCTCGACGAAATCCTCGAGCATCTGTCGCCGCGCCCCGGCCAGACCGTCGTGGACGGGACGGCCGGGGGCGGCGGCCACGCGGACGCCCTTCGCCGGCGCATTCGGCCCGACGGACAACTGATTCTGCTCGACCGCGATCGTGGGGCCCTCGAGCGCCTGAAGGCCCGATTCGGACCTCGAGGCAACGTGCGGTACTTTCACGCCAACTTCTGCGACGTCGACCAGGTGCTCCGGCAGGCCGGCTGCACCGCCGTCGACGCCTGTCTGCTGGACCTCGGCCTGTCGAGTGTCCAACTGGCCGACGCCGAACGCGGCTTCAGTCTCGACCGTCCGGGCCCGCTCGACATGCGATTCGACACCTCGGAAACGGGCCTGACGGCCGACACGATCGTCAACCGCTGGCCGGCCGACCGCCTGGCCGACGTGCTGCGGGACTACGGCGACCAGCCGTTCGCCCGCCGCATCGCCCGGGCGATCGTCGAGGCCCGGCCCGTCGGCGACACGGGCCGCCTCGCGGCGGTCGTCGCCTCGGCCGTGCCGGCGGCGTGGCGGCGCAAACAGAAGATTCATCCGGCGACGCGGGTGTTCCAGGCCTTCCGTATCGCCGTCAACGACGAGTTGGGGAGCCTGGAGACGTTCCTTGACAAGATCTTCGGACTTTTGCGACCCGGCGGTCGCGTCGCGATCGTGTCGTTTCACAGCGGAGAGGATCGGACCGTCAAGAGGCGGTTCCGCCAGGCGGCCGAGGAAGGCCAGGTCCGCCTGCCGGTCCGCAAGCCCCTGCGACCGACGCCGGAGGAGGCCGAGGCCAACGTGCGGGCGCGCAGTGCCCGCCTGCGAGTGGCCCAACGCCTCCCCGCCGCCGATACATAATATACCCGGTCGGGTCGGGACGCGGACGTGGGGCCGGCCGCGTGCTCCCGGGGCATGGGATGCACATGGGGACGTACCAGTCAGTGGGGTGCCATCGTGGGGAAAGAAACCAAGTTCGGATTGCTCGTCGGTGTCGCATTCATCGTACTGTTCGGGGTGATTCTCGGAGGCCGCGTCGGTTCGGCCGCCGGCGATCACGCGCCGCTGCCCGTAGGCGACAGCGGCGGTCACCAGGTCCTGGTCGATACGATCCTCGGGTCCGACGACCCGCTCGAGGCGGACCGGCGGTTGCTCGCAATGGACGAACCGCCCGCCGACGCCGAGGACGCCGGGCCGCCCGCCCCGGAGGAGGCGGCGCCGCCGGCGGCGGAATCCGTCGAACCGGCGCCGACCGGCCGCCTGGCCATGGCGCCGGCCCGCGTCGAGACGCCGATGCCGATGCCCGACCGGGCGGAGACGCCCCGGCTGCGGGACGACCCGGCGGAATCGGCGACGCCCGATCCGGCGCCGCCGGCGCCCGAACCGGAACCGGTCTCGCCGCCCGCGCCCAAGCGGCCGGTGCACATCGTGGCCAAGGGCGAAACGCTGACCACCATCGCCAGGCAGTACTACGGGGCCGACGGCGCCCGGCTGTGGCGGCGAATCTGGGAGGCCAACAAGGACCGCCTGGCCGACCCGCACCGTCTGGACCTCGGCCAGTCGCTCGTGATCCCCGGTCTGCCGGCCGAGCCGGCGCCGGCCGCGACCCGGACCGCGGACGCCTCCGATGCCTCCGGCGCCGGGACGCCGGCCGAGTCCGCGGACGAGGCGGAGGAGGCGGCGTCGGTCACGCTGGACGACCTGGCCCGGCGGTTCAAGGTCCGCCTGGATGAGGGGGAGGTGACGCCGGACCCGGCCGCGCCGCCCCCCACCTACACCGTCCGGAAGGGCGACACGTTCTACAGCATCGCGCAAAAGGTGTACGGCGACCCGTCGCTGGCGGGGAAACTGGCGCAGAAGAACCGTGACCGGGCGCCGGACGCCCGCCGGCTCCGCGTGGGCCAGGCGATCCTGCTCCTGGAGGACGTGCAGTCGGCCGGCGCGACGGAGGCGACCGAGGAACGCGTTGCGCAGGTGGCGTCCCGATGAGGATGTGCGTGCGGCTGGCGGTGTTGGCCGGCCTGCTCGTGGCGGTGGCCATGGGCCTGATCGCCTTGCGCACCGACGTCCAGCAGGCCGGGCACCGGCTGCACGCGCTGTTCCGTGAGAAACGGTCGCTGGAGCGGCAGTGCAGCGCGCTGGAACTGCGCATCGCCCGCCTGCGGAGCCAGCAGCGGCTGCGGGACCAGGCCGACGGCCTGCGCCGGCGCGCGGAGGTTCTGGCGGAGTCCGATGCCGACCGGCCGGCCGACGCCGCTCCCGGCCGCACCGTCGACGACCGCTCGCCGCCTTAGAGCCTATCCGAATCACCCCTCGTCGGCTCGAGGCCGAGCGAGGCGGCCGCAGGCAAGGAGGGCGAAGCAGGCAACCCGTCTCCGGGTTGGCGAGGCAGCCCGTCTAAGGCCCCGGACGGATGCCTCGCGGCCGTTCAGGACGACAGCGGGTGCCACCGATTGCTTGTCAATCGGTGCTGCCGAAGCGCGAAGCACGGCTCGACAAGCAACGCGTGGCCCCTGCGGCTTGAGCCCGGTAGGTCGCCAGACCCACCGCGCCACCCATACGATGTCACGAAAGGCACGCCCATGCCCGACCCGATTCGACAGCGCCGCGTCGGGCTCTTCCTGACCGTCGGGTTGGGGGCGCTGCTGCTGGCCCTGGCCGGATACCTCGTTGCCATTCACGTGCGGTCGGCCGAGGCGCTGTCGTCCCGCGCCACGCGGATGCATCACGTGCGGTACCCGGTGCCGGCGACGCGCGGGCGCATCCTCGACGCCCGGCTCCGCGTGCTGGCGGGGAGCCAGGCGCGGGAGAGCGTCTTTGCGGATCCGGCCATCGTGGAGGACCCGGCCGCCGCCGCCCGCCAGGTCGCCGAGGTCCTCGGTCTCGACCGCGACCACGTCTATCGCCTGCTGGCCGAGGACCCCGACCGCCGGTTCGTGTGGATCCGGCGTCGCGTCCCCGCCGCCACCGCCGAGGCCGTCCGCGAACTCGACCTGCGCGGCATCGCCCTGGTGACCGAGGGCAAGCGGCACTACCCGAACGGATCGCTGGCGGCCCACGTCCTCGGCTTCGTCGGTGTCGACGAGCAGGGCTTGGAGGGGTTGGAGCGCGTGTTCGACGAGCGCCTTTCCGGTGTGCCCGGCGAGGCGTACGTCCTGGCGGACCTGAGGCGGCGGCCGATCTGGATGCGGCCGGACGATTTCACCCTCGCCGAGGACGGCCAGTCGCTCGTGCTCACCATCGACGCGGTTATCCAGGCGGCGGCCGAGGAGGCCCTCGCCCAGGCCTGCGAGGAGTTCAAGGCCACCAGCGGCTCCGTCGTCGTGATGGACCCCGAAACGGGCGGTGTGCTGGCGATGGCGAACGTGCCCACGTTCCGTCCCGCCCGGTACGACGAGGTGCCCATCGACGCCCGCCGCAACCGGGCCGTGACCGACACGTTCCCGCCGGGGTCGAGCGCCAAGCCGTTCGTCGCCGCCCGCGCCCTGGAGGCCGGGGTCGTCCGTTTCGGCGAAGTCTTCTACTGCGAGGACGGGTACTGGCCGGAGGCCCGCCTGCGCGACGCCGGCCACGCGTACAGGAACCTGACGTTCGAGCAGGGCATCATCAAGTCGAGCAACATCCTGCTGGGTAAGATCGGCCTGCGGATGGGGGACAAGCGGCTGCGCGAGACGCTCCTGGCGTTCGGGTTCGGCTCGCGGACGGGCATCTGGCTGCCCGGCGAGGCGCCGGGCCTGGTGTTTCCCCTGGAGCGGTGGACGCGGCTGAGCACGACGCGGGTGCCGTTCGGCCAGGAATACGCCGTCACGCCGCTCCAGATGGCGGTGGCGTTTTCGGCGTTCGCCAACGGGGGGCGGGTTCTGCGGCCGCGGATACTGCGCGGCGTGCTCGACGGCCGCGGACGCGTCGTCGTTCGCCTGACGGACCCGCAGCCCGTCGAGCGGCCGCTGCGGCCGGCCACGGCCCGGCAGATGATCGACCGGGCCCTCGTCGGCGTCGTGGAGGAGGGCACCGGCCGGCGGGCCCAGGTGCCCGGATACCGCGTCTTCGGCAAGACGGGGACGGCCCAGAAGGTGGACCCGGAGACGAACGCCATCAGCCATTCGCGGTACGTGGCATGGTTCCTGGCGGGGGCGCCGGCCGAGGCCCCGCGGCTGGTCGTTGCCGTCGCCGTCAACGAACCCGACCGTTCGATCGGCTATTACGGGGGCACAGTGGCCGCGCCGGTCGCCCGGAAGATTCTGACCCGTACGCTGCCCTACCTCGGCGTGGAACCGACGGGGGAGGTGCCGGCCGAGGCGGCGCTCGGACGGACGCTGCTGGTTGATCAGCCCTTGACGCCCTGACGCCCGCTGGAAGAAAGCAATCATCAATAACCGACAACCAATAATCAACGCTCGAGGGCGGGCCTTCGGCCCGGTGGGCGGGCCGTGGCCCTTTTCGGGCGGTGAGGCCCGGCCCTTGATGATCGGATATTGAGTGTTCCTTGTCGACGATTGTTGGCCGTCATTTGGCGCGCGATACAGCGGAACGGAACGCCATGAACCTGTGGGACCTGGTCCAGCGAATTCCCGGCGCCCGCCTTCGCGGGCCGGGTGACGTGACGGTCACGCGGGCGGTCCACGATTCCCGGCGCGTCCGCGAGGGCGACCTCTTCGTCGCCCTGCCGGGCACGCAGATGGACGGCCACCAGTTCGTCCAGGCGGCGCTGGAGGCGGGGGCGGCGGCGGCGGTCGTCCAGCGCGAGGTGGACCTGCCCGGCGATCCGCCCCTGGTCGTGGCGCCCGACCCGCGGGAGGCGCTCGGCATCGCCGCCCACGCCCTCGCCGGCGATCCCACCCGGCACATGACGGTCTGCGGCATCACGGGCACCACCGGCAAGACGACCACCACGTATCTCATGCGGAGCATTTTCGAGCAGGGCGGCCGACCGGCGGGCATCATCGGCACCATCGGGTACGTCATCGGCCGCCGCGAGATTCCGAGCAGCCTGACCACGCCCGACGCCGACGACCTGGCCGGCTACTTCGCCGAGATGCGCGAGGCCGGCCTCGAGGCCGCCGTCATGGAGGTCTCCAGCCATGCCCTGCACCAGCGTCGGACGGCCGGCATCGACTTCGACGTCGGCGCGTTCACGAACCTCTCGCCGGAGCACCTCGATTACCACGAGGACATGGTCTCCTACCGCGAGGCCAAGGGGATGTTGTTCGCGGGCCTCGCCGAGGACGCCCGCGCCGTCCTTAATGCCGACGAGGACGCCAGCCGCGCGTTCGCCGACGTCACCCGTGCGCCGATCTTGTGGTACGGCCTGGAGTCGCCGGCGGACGTGACGGCGGAAAACGTGCGGTCCGACACGGCCGGCAGCCGGTTTACGCTCGTGACGCCCCGGGGGCGGACCGAGGTCCGCACCTCCCTGCTGGGAACCCACAACGTATTGAACTGTCTGACGGCCGCCGCGGTCGCCGACGCGCTCGGCCTCTCGCCCGATGCGGTCGCCGCCGGCCTGGAAGCGGTCCGGACGGTGCGCGGCCGGTTGGAACCCGTCCCGACGACCTTGCCCTTCAGTGTGCTCGTCGATTACGCGCACAAGACCGACGCGCTGCAGCATGCCCTGACCACGGTGCGCGACCTGGTCCACGGCCAGGGGCGGCTCATCGTCGTGTTCGGCTGCGGTGGCGACCGGGACCGGCAGAAGCGGCCGGCGATGGCGAAGGTCGCGGAGGGACTGGCGGACCGCGTCATCGTCACGAACGACAATCCCCGCAGCGAGGTGCCGGAGGCGATCGCGGAGGAGATCCTCGCCGGCTTCGACGCCCCGGAGGCCGTCACCCTCGAACTCGATCGCCGCGAGGCCATCGCCGATGCCCTGGAGGAGGCCCGGGCCGGCGACGTGGTCATCATCGCCGGCAAGGGACACGAGACGTACCAGATCATCGGCGACGTGACCCGGCCGTTTGACGACCGGGAGGTGGCGGGCGAGATTCTCCGCCGCCTGGAAGGGCGGGGGGCGACATAGCGACGTTCGAGCCGGGAGCGGGAGATCGAACGCCGCGCGAGGCATTCATCGAGCCAGGCAAAGACAACGTCCTCGTTTGTCATTCTGAGGAGGCCGCAAGGCCGACGAAGGATTTCGCCTTGACGCCGCTGGCACGGCGAGATTCTTCGGCCTCGCAAGCGAGGCCTCGGAATGACAAGAAGCGACAACGAAGGCGCCATGAACTTCACCGTCACGGACATCCTGAACGCCACCGGCGGCCGCCTCGACGCGGGCGAGGCCGACGCCCCCGCCGGCGCCGTCTCGACCGACACGCGCCGCCTCGCCCGGGGCCAGACGTTCCTCGCGCTGGCCGGCGAGATGTTCGACGGCCACGACTTCCTCGCCGACGCCGTCGACGCCGGCGCCGCCTGCCTTGTGGTCCAGGATGGGGGCGCGGCTGCCAAGGCCGCCGGTAAATGCGGCCCCGCGGTCGTCGTGGTCGAGGACACGATGCGGGCGCTGGCGGACCTCGGCCGCGCCGCCCGCGACCGCCTGGCGTGCCCGGTCATCGGCGTGACGGGCTCCTGCGGCAAGACGACGGTGAAGGAGATGCTCGGGCACATCCTGTCGCGCCGGCTTCGCGGACGGGTGCCGCCCGCCAGTTACAACAACGCCGTCGGCGTGCCGCTGACGCTCCTGTCGGCCGAGCCGGACGACGAATTCGTCGTGTGCGAGATCGGCACCAGCGCCCCGGGGGAGATCGCGCACCTGGTGGCGATCGCGCGGCCGACGATCGGCATCGTGACGGTCGTCGCGCCGACGCACCTGGAGGGGCTCGGGTCCGTCGACGGCGTGGCCGAGGAGAAGGCCGCCCTCGTCGACGCCCTGCCGCCGGACGGCCTGGCGATCCTCAGCGCCGACGACCCGCGCGTCGCCGCCATGGCCGACCGATGCCGCGGACGCGTCGTCACGGTCGGCACGACCTGGGAGGCGGACCTCCAGGCGGGGCACCTCATCCAGACGGACCGCGGCCTGTACTTCACGACGACGGGGTCGGCCGGGTTCGAGGTGCCGGTCCTCGGCAAGCACCAGGCGTCGCTGGCGTTGGCGGCGGCGGCGGCGGCGCGGGAGGTCGGTATCCCGCTGGAGGCCTCCGCCGAGGCGCTCCGCGATTTCACGCCGCCGCCCATGCGGCTCGCGCTGCAGGAGGCGGGCGGCGTGATCGTCCTGAACGACGCGTACAATGCGAACCCGGCCAGCATGCAGATCGCCCTGGACGTGCTCGCCCTCTGGCCCGACCGGCGGAAGGTGTTCTTCTGCGGCGAGATGCGGGACCTCGGCGACGAGGCGCGGACGGCCCACGCCGACCTCGGCCGCCACGCCGCCGACGCCGGGGTCGACCGCCTCGTCTGCGTGGGCCGATATGCCAAGGCGACCGCCGACGCCGCGGTCGAGGCGGGCCTGCCGGCCCAGCACGTTTCGGCTGCCGAGGGCGCCCAGGCCGCCGCCGACGGTGCCCTGCACGTTGTGGAGGCGGGCGACGTCGTGCTCGTCAAGGGGTCCCGGGCCGTTGGCATGGAACGGGTGGTGACGGCCGTCCTCGGCGCCTTCGGCGGGCAACCGGGGGGGCGTGAGAAGATGTCATTCTGAGGCCCTGCTTGCGGGGCCGAAGAATCTCGCCGTGGGAGCGGCATCAAGGCGAGATGTTTCGTCGCGGCTTCGCCGCTCCTCAGAATGACAACCCTGGCTGTGGTATGACACAGGTGCAAACGCCCGACGGGACAGCATCCCACGACCGGAGGGTGGTCCTCCGGGCCCGCCCGGGGCGCGGGCGGGACGCCGGGGGCCCTTGGTCCGGGCGGCATCCTGGGTCACGCTCGCCCGCAGCGCCGGGGGCCCGGTGGGATCGACGGGAGCAGCCGCATGGTTTACCGTCTTCTATTCTACATGCAGGAATGGCTCCAGGACGCCGGTCTCTGGCGGTATGCCCATGCGCTGCGGTACCAGACCCTGCGGATGATGATGGCCGTCGTCACGAGTTTCTTCCTGCTCATGGTGCTCGCCCCGTCGGTCATCCGCGTGCTGAAGCACCTGAAGGTGCACGGGGGGACGGATTTCGGCAACAAGACGGTCGACCAGATTTACGCCTCGCGGGCCTCCACGCCCACGATGGGCGGCGTGCTGGTCGTGCCGGCGGTGCTCGTGTCCACGGTGCTGTGGGCGGATCTGTTGAACTTCCACGTGTTCCTGGCCCTTTTGACGGTGGCGTGGCTGGGCGCCCTCGGCGCCGTGGACGATTATCTCAATATGTCTGCCCGCAGCCGGCAGGGGCTGAAGATGTGGGAGAAACTCCTCTTCCAGGTCGGCCTCGCCGTCCTGCTCGCCCTGTTCCTGTACCAGATGCGGGACCAGGTCCTGCTCCCCGAAAACGGGACGGGCATCGCGCTGAACCTGCCGTTCTACAAGTTCCCGATTCACCTGCCCCTGTGGGGGTTCGCCATCGTCTGCATCCTGGTGGTGGCCGGCACGAGCAACGCGGTGAACCTGACCGACGGGATGGACGGCCTGGCCGTCGGCAGCATGGTGCCGCCCACGCTGGTGTTTCTGGCGATCAGTTACATCGCGGGACGCGTGGACTGGTCGCAGTATCTCTACGTGCCGTACGTGCGCGGGGTGGGGGAACTCTCCATCTTCTGCGCCGCCGTCCTCGGCGCGTGCCTGGGGTTCCTCTGGTACAACTGTTCGCCGGCCCAGGTCTTCATGGGCGATACGGGCAGCCTGGCCCTGGGCGGGGCGATCGGGTACGTGGCGATGGCCACCCGGCAGGAGGTCATGCTGCTCATCGCGGGCGGCCTGTTCGTCATCGAGGCCGTCAGCGTCATCCTCCAGGTGGCGTGCTTCAAGATCACGGGCGGCAAACGGGTGCTCCGCATGTCGCCCATCCATTACCACTTTCAACTGGGGGGATGGACCGAGACGCAGACCGTCGTCCGGTTCTGGCTGCTCGGGGCCATGTTCGCCGCCCTGGCCCTGGCGTCGTTGAAACTGCGGTAGCGCACGGGTTGCAGGAGAAACGCGGTGGGTCTCCGTACCCACCGCGCTGAAAGGCCGCACCCGCGGGGGGCAGGACTGCCCACCGCGCAAGGCCGTGGCGCGAGGCGCGCCACATTCAGCCGCCGGGCCCGACTTCGCCCTTTGGGCTACGGCGGGTAAACTTGCCCGGCGCGTCAATCATAGGAGCCTCATCATGACCACCACCGCCGACGGGACATTCGCCGGCGCGGCCGACCGCCGCGACCGTCCCCTCAGCGAGGCTCACATCCTGTTCCTCGTGGTGCTGGCCCTGACGACCGTCGGCGTCCTCATGGTCTACAGCGCGAGCCAGACCGTGGACCCGGAGGGCGCCAACCCGCACGCGCTGCGACAGGCGTGCTTCGCCGTGGTCGGCCTGGCGGCGTTCGTAGTCGGCGCGCTCTTCCCGTACCGCTGGCTCGGCCGCGCCCCCGTCGCGCTCGCGGTGCTGGGGGTGTCGGTGGCGCTTTTGGGACTCGTGCTGGTGGTGGGTATTGGGCGGGGCGGCGTCCGGCGGTTCTTGCCCCTGCCGGGGGGCCTGAACTTCCAGCCGTCGGAACTCGCGAAGTTCGCCATGGTCATCTTCCTGGCGTGGTGGTTCAGCCGGCCGACCGCGCCGGGCGGGCCCCACCGGGAGCGGGCCCGGCGGTTCTGGGCCGGGTTCGTCCTGCCCGTCGGCGTCCTGGCGGGCGTGTGCATTCTCATCGTCAAGGCGGACTTCGGCACGGCCGCGCTCATCGCCACGGTCTCGGTCCTCGTGTGCCTCATCGCCGGCTGGCGGTGGTGGTACCCGGCGCTGCTCGCCGGCCCGGCGGCCGCGGCGTTCTACGCCACCGTCGTCCGCGTGCCGTACCGGTGGGAGCGGATTCTCGTCTGGCTCGACCCATGGAAATATTACAACGACGCCGGCTGGCACATCTGCCAGAGCCTGATGGCGATCGGCAGCGGTGGCCTGCTCGGCCTCGGCCCGGGCGCCGGCATCCAGAAACATTACATCCCCGAGAGCACGACCGACTTCATCTTCGCCGTCCTCTGCGAGGAGATGGGGGTTTTGGGCGGCATGCTGGTCATCGGCCTGTTCGGTGTGCTCGTGTGGCGGGGCGGGCGGATTGTCCGGCGGGCACCGGACCGGTTCGGGTTCCTTCTGGCCTCGGGCATCCTGCTCGTCATCGCGCTTCAGGCGATGATGAACATCGGCGTGGTCACCAGCGCCCTGCCCGCCAAGGGCATCAGCCTGCCGCTCGTCAGTTACGGCGGCTCGGGGCTGGCGATGATGGGATTTGCAGCGGGCCTCCTGGCCTCCGTGGGACGGGCGGGCGAGCGCGGCACGCCGCTCGTGCACGTGTCGAAGTCGCGGCGGACGTAGGTCCGTTTGGTACAACAATGTCATTCTGAGGTCTCGCGTGCGAGGCCGAAGAATCTCGCCGCGGGAGCCGCGTCAAGGCGAGATTCTTCGTCGCCCGTTCGGGCTCCTCAGAATGACATCAATGAAGGTTGTTTTTCATGCGCGAAACCGGACATCGCGTCTTCCTCGCGGGCGGCGGGACGGGCGGCCATCTGTACCCCGGCCTGGCCCTGGCCGAGGCCCTCCGCCGCCGCGACCCCGACGTCGCCGTCGCCTTCTCGTGCACGCGGAAACCGCTCGACCGGTCCATCCTCGATGCGCATGGCTATCCGTACACGCCGCTTGCCACGCGGCCGTTCCGTCCGACGGCCCCGTGGACGTGGCCGGCGCTGGCCGGCAGCCTTATCCGGGCGGGGAACCAGGCCCGCCGGCGGCTGCGGGAGTTCTGCCCGGATGTGGTCGTCGGCCTGGGAGGGTACGGTTCCTACGCCCCCGTCCGCGTGGGGCAGAAGTACGGGGCGGCGTCGGCCGTGCTGAATCCGGACATCCTCCCCGGCCGGGCGAACCGCCGGCTCTTCCCCTCGACGGACCGCGTCTTCTGCCAGTTCGCCGAGACCGTTGAGGCCGTCGGCGACGCCGCCCGCCTGACCGGGTGCCCCGTCCGGCCGAGCCTCCTGGAGGCCACGCGGGAGGAAGGCCTGGCCGCATTCAACCTCGATCCCGACCGCCGGACGCTGCTCGTCACCGGCGCCAGCCTCGGCGCCCGGACCGTGAACCGGGCCGTCGTCCGGATGCTGCGGGACCGCGCCCTGCCGGACGGCTGGCAGATCCTCCACCTGACGGGTCATGGCGAGCACGCCGACGTCGCGGCCGCCTACGAGGATCTTGACGTGCCGGGGACGATTCGTGCCTACGCCGACCCGATGGGCCCGGCCTGCGCAGCGGCGGACCTGGCGGTGGCGCGGGCCGGGGCCTCGACCGTGGCGGAACTCCTGGCCACAGGCGTCCCCGCCGTCTTCATGCCGTATCCGTTCCATCGCGACGCACATCAGGTGCGGCAGGCGAGGGCGGTCGAAGGGGCGGGCGGCGCCGTGGTTGTGGAGGACGTGCCGTCGGATCCGTCCGGGACGGCCGGCCGGCTGGGCGAGACGGTCCATGCCCTGGGCGTGAACGACGCCCGCCGCGCCGCGATGGCGGGCGCCGCCCGCGCCGCGGGCCGGCCGGACGCCGCCGATGCCGTCGCCGCCGAGGTCCTCGCGCTTGCCGCCGAGGTGGTCCGCCGCCGGCAGGAGGGTCTGGGGGCAGAAATCCGCGCAGCCGAGGCCGATTTGCCCGCCGCGCACGTTGACACGCGGCCGAACGCGACTTACACTCAGCCCGGAGGCACACGCTCATGACTGCACCGTCTGCAGACCCGTCCCCCCCGTACGCCGGCCGGCGGATGCACTTCATCGGCGTGGGCGGGTGCGGCATGAGCGGGGTGGCCGAGTTCGCCCTGACGGAGGGGGCGGCCGTGAGCGGCTCCGACGTCCAGGCCTCCGCCGCCACCGACCGGCTCGCTCGCCTCGGCGCCCACGTCCGGATTGGCCACGAGGCCGGCAACGTGCCGCAGGGGACGGACCTCGTCGTCCACACGGCCGCCGTGAAGGACGACAATCCCGAGATGGTCGAAGTGCGGCGGCGCGGCCTGCCGCTGGTGAAGTACGCCGAGTTCCTCGGGCGCCTCATGGACCTGCGCGACGGCATTGCCGTGGCCGGCACGCACGGCAAGAGCACGACGACGGCGATGCTCGCGTTCGTCCTGGCGGAGGCCGGGCTCGACCCGAGTTTCGTCATCGGCGCCGACGTGCCGCAACTTGGCGGCGGGTCGCGCGTGGGCGCGGGGCCGCACCTGGTGGTCGAGGCGTGCGAGTATGACCGCTCGTTCCTGCACCTGGCGCCGCGGGCCGCCACGGTCCTCAACATCGAGGAGGATCACCTGGACTATTACCGCGACCTGGCGGACATCCGGTCGGCGTTCGCGGCCCTCGCCGGCCGCATCCACGAGGACGGCCTCCTGGTCATTAACGGAACGGACCTGGGCCGGCGCGAGGTCGTGGCCGGGGCGCGATGCCGCGTCGAGACGTTCGGTGTCGGCGGCGAGTGGGACTGGCATGCCGAGCACCTGGAGGCCGACCGCGGCCGGTTCGCGTTCGACGTGTACCGGCGCGGGACGTTCTACGGGTCGATGCGGTTGGCGGTGCCGGGCCGGCATCACGTGTTCAACGCGCTGTCGGCGGTGGCGCTGGCGGACCGGGCGGGGGCGGAGACGGACGCCATCGCCGACGCGCTGGCACGCTTCGAGGGCGCCGGCCGGCGGATGGAGGTCCTCGGCTCGGCGGGCGGCGTGACGGTCGTCGACGACTACGCCCACCATCCGACGGAGATTCAGACCACGCTGAAGGCGGCGGCCGAGCGGTTCGCGCCCGCGCGCCTGTGGGTCGTCTTCCAGCCGCACCAGCACAGCCGCACGCGGTTCCTCCTGAAAGATTTTGCGCGGGCCCTCGCGGTGGCCGATAAAACGATTGTCCCGGACATCTACTTCGTCCGCGACAGCGAGCAGGAACGCCAGGCGGTCCGCAGCCAGGACCTCGTGGACGAGATCCAGGGGCTCGGGGCCGACGCGCTGTATCTGGCGGATTTCGATTCCATCCGCCGGTACCTGGTCGAGAGCCTGGGGCCCGGCGACGTACTCATGACGATGGGGGCCGGCGACGTGTGGCACCTGGCCCGGCCGCTGCTGGACGACCTGGCCGGCCGGTCCGGCCCCGCGTCCGGCGCCCCCGCCGCGACCCACACCCGTGCCGAGGAAACGCCATGACCGTCTTCAAGGACTTCGACGAGATCGTCCAGCCGGACTTCGCCCTGGGCGCGATGACCACCTTCGGCGTGGGCGGCACGTGCGAGTACCTTCTCCGCCCCCGCACCGAGGAGGAACTGCGCGGCGTGCTCCAGCGCTGCGACGCCGAGGGCCTCGAGGTCCGCGCCATCGGCCGCGGCTCCAACATCCTCGTCCGCGACGAGGGCGTGCCCGGGGCCGTCGTCCAACTCGACGCCAAGGGCTTCGGCGATATCTCGATTACCGAGGACCTGCTCCGGGCGGGCGCGGCCGCGCGGCTGCGCGACGTCGTGGCCGAGGCCGCGCGCGAGGGACTCTCCGGCGTCGAATGCCTCGTGGGCGTGCCCGGCACGGTGGGCGGCGGCGTCCGCATGAACGCCGGCGGCGCCTACGGCGACATCGGCCAGACCGTCGAGCGCGTCAAGGTCATGGACGCGCGCGGCGAGGCGTTCTACCGCGAACGCGACGACCTGGCCTTCGGGTACCGCACGAGCAACGTCTCCGCCCGGTTCGTGCTGGAGGCGGACCTGCGGCTGCTGCCGGACGAGACCGGCGCCATCCGCAAACGCATGAAGACCATCTGGATGGCGAAGAAGAACTCGCAGCCGATGAGCGCCTCGACGGCCGGGTGCGCGTTCAAGAATCCGCGCGGCCTGGCGGCCGGGCTCCTCATCGAGCAGGCCGGCCTGAAGGGCGAGTCCGTCGGCGGCGCCGTCGTTTCCCACAAGCACGCCAACTACATCATCGTGAAGGACAAGGCCGAGACCTCCGCCGCCGACGTCCTCGAACTCATCGAGACGATTCGCAAGGCTGTCAAGGAACGGTTCGACGTGTACCTGGAACGTGAGATAGAGATCTGGCCATGAGACGCTGCGACGGATGCTGCAACGCGCCGCTGCTTCCCGGGCCGGGCGAGGTGGCGATCGGTGTCTGGATGGGCGGCCCGTCGCGCGAACGCGCGGTCAGCCTCCAGAGCGGCCGGGCGGTCGTCGAGGCGCTGGAGTCGCTCGGCCACGACGTCCGGCCGGCGGACGTGCGGCCGGAGGATGTGACGCCGGAGAGCCTCGGCGGCCTGGACGTGGTGTTCCTCGCGCTGCACGGGGCGTGGGGCGAGGACGGCACCCTCCAGGCCCTCCTCGACGCCCTCGGGGCCTGCTACACGGGCAGCGGCCCGAAGGCCAGCCGCCTCGCCATGGACAAGACCGCCGCCAAGCAGCGGTTCGGCGAGATGGGTATTCCGACGCCGGCGTTCCGCGTCGTCGACGCGGACGACGAGGGCCCCCTGGCCGAGGCCATGGAAACCCTCGGGCCGGACCTCGTCGTGAAGCCCGTGGCCGACGGGTCCAGCATCGACATCGCGATGGTCGACACGGCGGACGGCCTGGCGGAGGCGGCCCGCGCCGTATGGTCCCGCGGCGAGCCGGCGCTCGTGGAGCGGCGAATCATGGGCCGCGAGTTCACCGTCGGCATCCTGGGCGAGCGGCCCCTGCCGCTCATCGAAATCCGCACGCCCGGGGGCTGGTACGACTGCGAGACCGACGCCGGCCCCGGGGGGTTTCGCCCGTCGCGGCCGGCTACCTGGTACGATTACGAGTACAAGTATGCGTCCGACGATACGAGGTACGTGTTCGAGCACGGGCTGGAGGCGGACCTGGTGGAGCGGATGCAGGGCATCGCGCTGGCGGCTCACCGGGCGCTCGGCTGCCGCGACCTCTCCCGCGTGGACCTGATGCTGACGCCCGCGGGCGAGCCGCAGGTGATCGAGATCAACACGATTCCCGGGTTCACCGGCCACAGCCTCGTGCCGAAGGCCGCCGCCCATGCCGGGCTGTCGTTTGCGCGGCTGTGCGAGCGGATCGTCGCCCTGGCGTGGGGCCGCCGCGGCGCGAAGGGTGGGCCGGACGCAAACCCTAGCGGGGGGCCGCAGGCGGCCTGGCTCCGCCGGCCCCCGGGCCGTGAGGCTCCGCGCGATATGTAGCCGCCGGGCCCGCCTTCGCCCTTCGGGCTACGGTGGGTGAAGTTGCCCGGCGCGTGCCGTTTCGTCGAATGCAGGAGGTGACACGTGTCGAAGAAACGCAAGAAGAAGACGGAAGCGTCCTCGGATGCCGGCGCGGCGTCGCCTGCGCGCTTCCGCGTCATCAAGGCCGCCCTGATTGCCGTGCTGACGGCGGCGGTCGGGTGCGGCGCGGTCACCGGCCTGGGCGTGCTCCGCGACCACGTGGCGCGGGAGCCCGCGTATCAGGTGTCGGCGGCGAGCCTGCGGCTGGTGGACGGGCCGCCGTGGATGACGCCGGGCATCCTGGCCGAACTGGACGTGGCGCTGCTGGACCCGGACTTCCCGCAGCGGTTCAGCCTGCTGGACGAGGGGGTAACCGCCCGCATCGCCGCCGCCTACGAGCGGTGCGTGTGGGTCGAACGCGTCAAACGCATCGAGAAGCATGACCCGCGGGCGGACCCGTCGCGGCCGCCGCTCGAAATCGTCCTGACGTTCCGCCGGCCGACGGCGTTCGTGGACACGCCTCGCGGCTATTGCCTGCTGGATGCGAAGGGTGTCCGGCTGCCGGGCGTGTACCGTGAACCCCGGCTGGGGTCCGAGCGGCTTCTCGTGGTGCGCGGCGTGGACACGCGGGCGCCGGAGGTCGGCCACGGGTGGTCGGAGGCGGCCGTGGCGGCGGGGCTGCGGGTGGCCCGGGCCGTCGAGGATCGTCGCCGCCGGTTCCGGCTGGCCTCGGTCGACGTCTCGAACGTCGGGGGTCGGCGCGACCCGCACGAGACCGAGATCGCGCTCGTCACGGAGAGCGGCACGCGGATCAAGTGGGGCAAGGCGCCGAGCCCGGAGGCGGCGCGGCTGCGGGAGAAGTCGCCGGAGGAGAAACTCGACTACCTGTCGTATGTCTACGAGCAGATGAACGGCCGCGTGGACGGCGTGCTCGCCTACATCGACATTCCGAACGAGGCCGTCCGCCGCCGGTCGGACCCGGGTCCCCGCCTGCGGAGTTGACCATGTCCCCCGCCGACGCCGGCCCATCCGCGATCGCGTCGCCTGCGGCCCCGGCACGCCGCCGGCCGTGGGTCTTCGTCGCGTGGTGCGCGTGGCTGCTGGCGTGGCTGACGCCGGCCCTGCTCGTCGGACCGGCGACGCCGGACGCCCGCCCGTGGCTCGACCCGTCGGCTGCGCCGGCGGCCGTTCTGGCGGGGGCGGCCCTGTTCCTTGTGGCGGCCTGGCCGTTCTGGCCGGCGCTTTTACCTGATTCGTTGTCGCGCGGGGGGTACGGAGACCCCCCGCGCGGGACTCAGAACGATGAGGGCGGCGGGTCTCCGGACCCGCCGCGCGGGACGGTCGTCGGTGCCCGCCTCGTCGGCCTCTCGGTCGCGGAAGTCCTTATTCTGACGGCACTTGCGGTTCCCATGCTCGTCGCGGCGCGGTCGCTGGGCGGGACGCTCCAGATCTGGCCCACGGTCGCGACGGGGGCGGGCCTGGCGGTTTTCGCGATCGGCCTGCGGGTGGCCGCGGACGGACTGGGCGACGGGGCGCCCCGGCGGCTGATGGGCGGCGCGCTGCTCCTGGCGGGCGGGCCGCCGGCCGTCTATTATGCGGCAGCCGAGACGATCGGCGCCGTGCTGCCGTGGCTGCCCGCGGCGTCGCCCGTGGTGGCGCTCGTCGAGGCGGGGACGGCAGGGTGGCCGGACGGCGCCTGGCCCCAGATCGCGCGGCTGTACCTGTGGCCGATGGTCGGCATGGGGCTGGGCATCGTGGGGATGCTGAAGGCGGGGCGCTGAGGAAAGGGGCCTTGCGCTGCCGCGCGCAGGGCGCACGTGCCAAGGCGGATGGGAACGTCCGGCCGCTCCCGCGGCCGGCTCGGGAAACGTGTTCACACGGTTTATTGCTCCCACGCGAACGGCTGCGAGTGCTGGGGCGGCGTGTGGTAGCCGGAGCCGCTCGTGGCCACGTACGTCCGGTAGTGGCGGTCCTGCATGAGGCAGGTGCGGCGCGTCGTGGCGGGAATGGTGGTCGTGTAGATACGTATTTCATCGGGGTGGGAGGTGATGATTTCCTCTCGCCAGTCGCCGAGGACGTCCGCCACCAGGGCCGCCCGCCGCATCCCCGCCAGATCGAGCCACGTCTTGCCGTGATAGTCGCGGACCTTCCGCCCGTACAGGAGTTCCTTCTGCGGATCGGCGTCCCACCACAGGGACCAGGGCGCCAGGCCGCCGATTCGCTCCTTGCCGATGCGTTTGCCCGCGGCGGAGTAGAGCCAGTACTGGCTCTTGTTCTTTTCGCCGCAGTAGCATTCCTGGCCGGGACGGTCGGCCAGGATGTCGCCGCACATCCCCTGGCTGTGGACGTGGTGCGTGGGCCCTTTGTAGGCCCAGAGTTTTTCGCCGGTGCGGGCGTCGAGCAGGCACACGCCGTCCGTCTTCCGGCGGGTCTCGTAACCGAGGAAGACCTCCATCCCGTCGCGCCGGGGGTCGATGTCGCCGACGAAGCAGATATCCGGATGCCCCATGCCGGTGCACCAGAGGGCTTTGCCGGTCTCGTCGAGGCACCCGGATCCCATGACGAGTTCCTGCCGGCCGTCGGCGTCGACGTCGGCGGCGAGCAGCGTATGGGCGCCCTGGTGGCGGAAGCGGGGGGCGTCGTCGGCCGAGAACCATTTCCAGACGGGCTTCAGGTCCGGCCCGTACGCTTCCATCCGGATGTGCTTATACGTGCCGCGCTCGACGACCAGGTGCGGCCGCTCGCCGTCGAGGTACGCCACCGCCAGGAAGTTGCGGCAATAGTAGTTGTACTTGCCGACGCCCTCGCGGCTGGGCCAGGGCACGCGCGCCACGACCTTGCCCGTGCGGCCGTCGATCTTCAGGAGCCACTCGGGGCCGGAGCGGACGTGGCCGGTGGGCTCGCGCGGGTCGCCCTCGCCGCCCTTGCAGTAGAGTTCGGCCCGGCCGTCGCCGTCGGCGTCGTAGACGACGAAGGGCGAGTACCAGATGCCCGTCTCGATGGACCAGCCCATGTCGTGCCGCCACAGGAACGCCCCGTCGGCGGAGTAGGCGTCGAGGGTGTACGGCTCGGGGCTCCGTTTCCAGTAGCCGGGGTGCTGGTACGGGTCGGTGTTGAAGTTCGGCCGCTTGACGACGTAATCGAACCGTCCGTCGCCGTCGAGGTCGCCGACGCCGACCTTCTGGAAGTCCTCGCCGTCCTTCAGGGGGATGCGGATGTAGGA
>CAZNYC010000010.1:19179-26645 GCA_964577175.1 uncultured Anaerolineales bacterium | reverse complement strand
CGACGCCGACCTTCTGGAAGTCCTCGCCGTCCTTCAGGGGGATGCGGATGTAGGAGGCGCCGGGCGCGGCCTCGCGCGGCGCGACGGGGGCGCACCGGTCCCGCTCCTTGCCGCCGGCGACGAGGGCGACCGCGTAGGCCGGGCGGCCGTCTTTCGGCGCCTTTGCGTCCACGAGATTCGTGCTCTTGGCGACCGGCTCGGCGGTGAGGCGCTCGAAGTCGCCGTCACCGGTGCGGCGGTAGACGTGGAAGGCGGCGCCCGCCGGGTCGGACGCCAGCAGCCGCCAGCCGACGTAGACGGCCCCGTCCTCCCGCCGCATGGCCACGAGGCCGCGGTCGAGCCGTTCGGCGGCCGGGGCGCCGGCGGTCAGGGCGAGCAGGATCGCCAGGGCCACCGCGCAATGCCGGGTGCCACCGATTGCTTGCCAATCGGTGCTGCCGAAGCGGGAGACACGGTTTGACAAGCAAACCGTGGCACCTGCGGTGTGGGCGCGGCGGGTACGGGGCCCCGCCGCCCCGGAGGATTCGCGGTTCGCGAGGCGCTGCGTGCGTTCGTGCAGGCTCATCGGTTCACTCCTTGTCCTTTTCAGGCAGGCCCATGGCGCGGCGGCGCTTGCGCTCCTCCGGCGGGCGCGTCTTCCACCGGCGATGGACCCATAGATATTGGTCGGGCGCCACGCGCACCAGCCGCTCGATGGCCGCCGTGTACGCCTGCGTGATGGCCTGCGCCCCGTCCAACCCCTGCGGGTAGTCCTCGGGGTGGACGGTCCCGGTCATGACGAGGCGGTAGCGGAAGCGGTCGCCCAGGCGGCAGGCCCCGCCGACGAGGATGGGCAGGTTCCGCTCCATCGCCAGGTACGCGATGCTCTTGTAGGCGGAGGCCTTGCGGCCGAAGAAGTCGACGAAGAAGCCGCGGCGGCCGGCGTCCTGGTCGGCGATGAAGCCGAGGTTCCGGCCGGCGTCGAGTTCGGCCATCGCCTCCTCCGTGACGCCGAACTTCATGAGGATTCTCTGGCCCGTCCGGGCCCGCAGCGCCTGGATGTATTCGTTCAGATACGGGTTGTCCAGCGGCCGGGCGACGGACGTGGGCGGCAGGCCCAGGGCCGCCAGGGCGTAGCCGACCATCTCCCAGTTGCCGAAGTGCCCGGAGATGAGCAGGCACGGCTTCTCGCCCGCGACGTACGGCAGCGACTCCAGGCACCCGCTGATGTCGGCGTACCGGAAGAACGAATTGAAATGCATGAGGCGCGGCATGCAGAGGACCTCGACGCCCACCATGACGAGGTGCCGGCACGAGCGGCGCGCCAGGCGCCGGGCGGCGGCGTCGGAGAGGCCGGGGAAACTCGCCTTCAGGTTCTTGATTGCCCGGCGCCGGTGACGGGCGTCCAGCCGGTACAGCAGGTCGCCGGCGAGGCGGGCGGTGGCCAGGTTCGCGTTGATCGGGAAACACTGGACCGCCGTTTCCACCAGCCGGAGGGCGGCGTACTGGAGGTACCAGACTGCGCGCTTGCGCCAGTGGGCCATGCGGTTTCCGTCCGGGCGTCGGTCGGGCGTGCGGCCGCGATTGTAGACGGCGGCGAGCGGCGGGTCAAGTGGCGTGCCTGCGCGGGTGTGTCCGGCACGCGGCTCCAGAAAAGACCCCTGGAACCTTCACGGGCAGCGCCTACAATCCTCCGCATGGGCGAGCACGAACCATCTCGGACGCCGAAGCGACCGGCCGGGGAGCGCGGCGCAGACGCCGGCCCGCCCGTGGCGGACTTCGAGTACGACCTGCCGCCCGAGCGCATCGCCCAGGCCCCCGCCCGGCCGCGCGACGCCTCCCGCCTCATGGCCCTCGACCGGGCCACCGGCGCGGTGTCGCACCACCGGTTCCGCGACCTGCCGGACCTGCTCTGCCCGGACGACCTCGTGGTGCTGAACGACACGCGGGTCATCCCGGCGGCGCTGACGGCCCGCCGCGAGACGGGCGGCCGCATCGACGGCTGCTTCCTGCGGGCGCGCGAGGACGGGGCGTGGGAGGTGCTGCTCTCCGGCCGCGGGCGCCTGCGCCAGGGCGAGACGCTCGCCGTCGTCGACGCCGCCGACCGGCCGCACGCCTCCATCCGGCTGGAGGCGCGAGGGGACGGCGGCGCGTGGACGGTCCGGCCGACGGACCCGGTCGAGGCGCTCGCGCTGCTGGAGGCGGCGGGCCGGCCGCCCCTGCCGCCGTACATCCGCCGCGACCGCGCCGACCCGCGCACCGCCACCGACCGGGCGGATTACCAGACGGTGTACGCGCGGCAGGCGGGGGCCGTCGCGGCGCCGACGGCCGGCCTCCATTTTACGGACCGCGTGCTGGCGCGGCTGGAGGGCCGGGGCATCGAACGGACGGCCGTCACGCTGCACGTGGGGCTGGGCACGTTCCAACCGGTGCGGGCGGCGCGGGCGGGGGACCATTGCATGCACGCGGAGTGGTTCGAGATTTCGGCGGCGGCCGCCGAGGCGGTCCACCGGGCCCGCGGGGCGGGGCGGCGGGTCGTGGCCGTCGGCACGACGACCGTCCGGACGCTCGAGTCCGCCGCCGAACCGGACGGTACGGTGCGGCCGGGGCGGGCGTGGACGGACCTCTTCATCTACCCGCCGCACGACTTCCGGGTGGCCGGGGCGATGGTCACGAACTTCCACCTGCCGCGGACGACGCTGCTGATGATGGTGTCGGCCTTCGCGGGCCGGGAGCGGGTGCTGGCGGCCTACCGCGAGGCCGTGCGGGCGGGATATCGCTTTTACAGTTATGGGGACGCGATGTTGATCGGGTGAGCGCGAAAAGGCTTCGCGCGTGCGGCGCGGCGGGTGCGGAGACCCGCCGCGCACGTACTTTGGCCTAGTCCTCCGGCCCGATGTAGGTGTCCTCCGTAATCTCCGAGATGCCGCGGTCCTCGCACACGGATTTCAATTCACCCACGGTCCGGGCCGCCAGGGGGCTGATCTCGACCTGCACCGCCGGCTCGCCGTCGTCGTCGCGGGGCACGTCGACGCCGGCCTCGTCCAGCATGCGTGCGGCCAGACGGACCATGTCGCGGCGGGCGGTGGCGGGGCTGTCCTGGCCCTCGGCGTTCTTGACGGGGCTGAACTCGCGGGAGCGGTCGATCTCCAGGACGATCGGATTCCCGGCCATCGGCAGGGCGTCGAAGACGAACATCTCGAACTTCACGCCGTTCGGCTCCTCGGGGGTCACCGTGTTGCCGTCGTCGTCGCAGCAGGGAATCTTCTTCTCGGCCCGGTGGAAGGGCAGGCCGAAGGTGCGCCCGGCGGCCAGGCGCTCGACGAACGTCCGGGCGATGGCGTGGATGGCGATGCTGCCGGCCTGGAAGCGGAGTCGGCCGTCGTCGTCGCGGGCCTCGGCCAGGTGGTCGGGCAGGTCGCTGTACTCGACGACGCGGAGGCTGTCGCCGCAGGCGCAGAAGACACCGAGTTTCTCGCCGGGATCGCGTTTGCGGGCCATCTTGCTCGACATCTCGCTCTCCCGCTCGACGTGGGTGCCCAGGAAGACCGGGTCCACCGGCGGGACGAGGGGATTGTCCACCTGGAAATAACTGATATGGTCGATGCCGCGGTCGGCCATGTTCGCCAGCATGCCGCTGCGGGAGAGGGCAAGGAGCGACCCGCCGTGCCCGTCCGGGCTGCGGGCGATGCGGTCCGGCGCCTGGAGGATGAGCCGCCCGTCGAAATCCACCGCCGGCATCATGCCCTGGCGGAAAAAGCGCACGTCCTCCTCCGGCAGGCCGAAGCGGTCGTGGTCGGCGAAGAAGGCGCGGGTGGCCTCGTCGTTCGCCTCGCTCGTCATGACGTACCACGGGATGGCGGCGCCGGCGGCCTCGCGGGCGGCCCGGAGGCCCTCGGCAAAGACCTGGAACAGCGGACGGCCGGAGACCGGCCCGATGGGGAAGGCGCCCTTCGGCCCGTCGTAGCCGAGGCGGGTTCCCTGGCCGCCCGCCACGGTGAAGGCCGCCACCTTGCCGTCGGACAGGAGTTGGGCGCCGCGGTCGTGCATGCGGCGGCGCTGCTCGCGCTGGTCGTCGGTTTCGGGCAGGGGGACGTACGGGGCGGGCTCCATGTCGGCCGGCAGACCGGGCGGCGTGGGGTGGTGCACGTGCGTCTCGACCAGGCCCCGCAACTGCTCGAAGTCGATGTCCGCCAGTTGCGAAAGGAGCCGGCGCCGGCCGTCGTCGGAGAGGTCGTCCCAGAAGCGGAAGACGTGGTCCTGGCCGGCGTCGGCCACCCGCTCGCGGATGGCGTCGGCGTTGGAGAGGGGGTCGGTCACGGGGTATCCTTTCGTTTTTCGGACGGTCCGGCGGTCGGAAACCGCCGGAAAACGGCCATTCGGGTATCGCCCCAGACGAGGGTATCAGCCCCGGGCATGCGTGGGCAAGGGTTTTGGCGAACCGGGGGGATGGGGACCCCGAGAATCCGCCGCGTTTCCGTTGACAGCCCCGCTCCAATGGGCCATAATGATAGTGGTGGGTCTGCCCGCACGTGGCAGAAACGTCGCTTATGAAGGCTCTTTCGGGGGGTGGAAAGGAGGCGCCCGACACGAACCGAACCGAACGTGCTGTACCTGAGTCTTACACGGCATTATCATTCATGCTTTATTCCTGTTTTGGTGCCGCAAGGCGCCGCCAATCGGAGGATGAACGATGAAACGGCAAGGATTCACCCTGGTGGAGTTGCTGGTGGTCATTACGATCATCGGCCTCTTGGCCGGCCTGCTGCTGCCGGCCATTTACGGCGCGCTGGAAGAAGCCAACCGCGCCGCGTGCAAGAACAACCTGAAGCAGATCGGGACGGCGTGCCAGAACTGGGCGTCGTCGCACCGTCAGGCGTGGCCGGACGTCATGGGCTCGTCGGACAGTTGGGACAAGGTCGGCAGCAACCGGACCGACTACTACGAGCACGACAGCCCCGGCGATAAGGATCAGGCCGACGATACCGTCCCCGACGACACGGGCGACGACGTGAACTCGAACACGGCGAACCTCTGGAAACTCATCACGAGCGCCGGCGCCTCGGTCGGCATGTTCGTGTGCCCGTCGACGAATCACATGATCGACGACCGGGTCACGAACTTCGACGACGTCAAGGACTTCCGGAACGAACTCTACTGCAGTTACTCGTACCAGAACGTCCTGGGCGCCTACACGCTGACGCAGACGGGCGCCGAGCAGCCCAGCCTGCTCGCCGTCGCCGCCGACGCCAATCCCCAGCGGGGCGACTACTACGGCGACAGCGGCTCGTCCCGGTCGCGGGACACCGACGGCCCGACGGACCGCCAACTCGATCGGAACGTCGATTTCGAGGAATCGGAAATCACCGAGAAGTGGAACGATGAACTCGGCGAGAGCGGCATCACCGACGCCTGGATGCTCAACAGCCCGAACCACAACTTCCAGGGCCAGAACGTGTTGTACCTGGACGGCCACGTGGCGTTCGAAGTCCACCCGTACTGCGGCCCGGGGTACGATAACATCTGGACGAAACTGCCGGAGGGGCAGCAGAGCGATGCCATCAACCCCAGCCGGTGGTCGGACATCCAGGAACTCGATTCGGATTCCTACAACGGGACGGAAGAACTGCCCGCCGGTGAGATCCGCGATTCCTTCCTGGTGCCGTAACGAGGCCTGAGACGGCAGACCCCCCACGGGCGGTCCCGGCCACGCGGTCGGGACCGCCCGACTTTTATGCGCGCCAAGCAAGTGAGCGCGGTGGGTCTCCGTACCCACCGCGCGGATAACCGGTTTTGGGCTGCGCGGCGGGTGCGGAGACCCGCCGCGCTACGTGCAGGTTTACCGCCACCGCCCCTGGAGCAGCCGCATCCGCCGCGACAGGTCCATCGCGCCGTATCGACACATCTCGTGACAGCAGAAGCACCGGATGCACCTGGCGTAATCGATGACCGGCCCGTCGTCGGTCATCGCGATCGCCTCCACCGGACACGCCTGGGCGCACGAGCCGCACGTCACGCACCGGTCGTGGCGGACCTCCGGTCGCGTGACGAACACGTAGGTGGCCAGGCGGCTGATCCACGTGCCCAGCCCCTGGCCGAGGCCGGGGGTCTTGAAGTCCGGCACCACCTCCAGCGGGCCGTCGATCTCGATCTCCTCCAGGTCGGCCGTTCCCAGGCCGCGGTCCTCCGCCTCTTTCAGCATCGGGACGGTGCGGGGCTCCAGGCCCATCATGGCGGCCATGACGGTGTCGAGGGCGACGGCGTCGGTGGAAGCGAGGACCCGGCCGACGTCCCTCGGCCGGCCGCCGGACGGGCCCTGGCCCTCCATCGCCGTCACGGCGTCCATGACGACGAGGTCGGGCGGGCGGACCTGGTACACGTCGACCACGGCCCGGGCGAAGGCGAGCAGCCCCCCCTGGGCCTCGCGGTGCAGGCGGGTCTTCTCGCCGCCCACCAGGTGCCCGTAGGTGTTCTTGATCGCCCCCGTGATGCCCGTGGCGACGTGGGTCTTCATCTTCGGCAGGCTCACCAGGACGTCGCACTCCAGGACCTCGCGCGAGACGGCCAGGTGCTCGGCGAACGCCGAGTCGACCGGCGTTTTCACCGGCGAGGCGCCGAGGTTGACGTACCGGTCGCCGGCCACCTGGCGGATGCCGGCGACCTCGGCGGTCTTCTCGTTCGAGCCGTAGGCCCGCATGCCGGAGTTGTCGCCGACCATGACGCGGGCCGGGCCGCGCCGCTCGACGGCCTCGATCGCCGCCCGCACGATCGCCGGGTGCGTGTTGACGTGCTTCTCCGGGCCCATGGCGCCCAGGATGTTCGGTTTCAGGAGGACGGTCTTGCCTTCGAGCGGGGGCGCGTGCGCGGCGACGGCGCGCTCCACGGCCTCGGCGGCGCCGTCGTAATCGGTGGCGTAGAGGGTGACGCGGGGGTGGGGCACGATGACCTCGGGGCGGCACGTCCTGGATTCACGCGCGGCGGCTCTGCCTGGCTGCCGCGCTTATGTAATGATGTCATTCTGAGCGATCGGAGCGAGTGAAGAATCTCGCCTTGCGAAAGACATCACGTCGAGATTCTCCGTCGCGGCCCGCCTGCGGCGGGTGAACTTCGCCGCGCCTCAGAACGACAGATAAGGTTCGACGGACTACTTCACAACGAAGTACCCGTGCCCGACGATGTCGAAGACCTTCTCCTCCAGGATCTCCAGCCCGGCTTCGGCGAACATGCGGCGCCAGCCGGCGGCGTCGGTGATGACCTGGTTCGTCAGGTCGTGGTACAGGTGGTGTTCGAGGAAGGCGGTGGGCCGTCGGCGGAGCCGGTCGTGCGGCTGCTTGCAGAACTCGCCCACGTAGAGCAGGGCGTTCGGGAAGGTGGCCCGCAGGTCCTTCAGCAGGCCGACGACCTTCCCCTCACCGTGTTCGAGGTATTCGTGATACGTATCGACGGCCGTGACGGCGTCGACGTCCGGGTGCGCCTCGGCCACGGCC
>CAZNYC010000010.1:0-19079 GCA_964577175.1 uncultured Anaerolineales bacterium | reverse complement strand
CCTCCATCCGGACGAGGCTCGTGCCGTCGAGGTACGTGAAGATGCTCTCCAGGACGTGTCGGTCGAGGCCGGCCTCGTCGGCGAGGGCGTCGAAGCCCGTCTCGTCCGCCTCCAGCAGCCGGTCCAGGACGCCCGTCTCCAGCAGCGCCCACAGGCAGCAGCACGTGGCGTAGCCGCGCACGTACCCGAGGGCCCGGTCGTATCGGCGTTTGACGCGCAGGGCCTTCGGCAGGCCGATAATGCGGATGACGTCGAGAACCTGGCTCATCGGTGGGCCTCCGAATCGTCGGCACCGGCCGCATCCTCGGGCGGCGGCGCGCACGCGGGGCACGGACCGCGGGCGGCCTCGGCGGCCAGGATGGTCTCGTCGAAACTGGCGCGGAGGGCCTCGCCCGGCGCGACCGTCAGGAACCGTTCATCGTCCCACCCGTCGTCCGGGGCGTTCAGGCCGGCCTCCAGCAGCGCGAGGTCCCCGTCCACTTCCACGTACTGCCAGCCCTTCTCGTCGCAGAGGGCGCGGACGCGGCGCTCGAGGTCCAGACCCCGGTCGAACGGGAACCGGATGAGGGCGCCGCGGGTGTACGCGGCCTCCCACCCCTCCATGAACTCCGAGAGGTACCGGGCGTTATCCTCGCCGTACTTGGCGACGAGGTCGTCCCAGTCGGCGCGGTAATCGGGGCCGAGGCCGCTGTTGGGGCGCGGGGCGATGGGTTCGCCGGTGCGGTCGCGGTGCTCGATCCACCCGCTGGAGAACCAGTACGTGCCGGGCGCCTCCTCGAACAGCCGCTGGTACCGCTCGCGCGAGCCGAGCAGCAGGGTGATGCAGTCGTGGGCCCGGGGAACGACGAGCGGCACCTCGCCCGCCCGGACGCCGACCAGGCTGTTGTTGCACAGGCCGTAACCGAGGACGACGGCGCCGCACTCCTCGGCCGTGGCGGCGTCGACCTGGGCCTGGAGCCGCCGGCGGCAGGTGTCGCTGTTGTCGTGGAGGCCCTGGGGCAGGAGGGTGACCTCCGCCGCGTGCCGGGCGCGGGCGGCGGCGTGGTACAGTTCCCGCCGCAGGACGTCGCAGGCGATGACTTTCACTCTCATAGGGTTTCTCTGCTGCACGCGGTCTTGGGGAGGGTGTTGTCATGCTGAGGCCCCGCTCGCGGGGCCGAAGCATCTCGCCGTGCGAACGCCAACGTCGTCACGACCAAGGCGAGATTCTTCGTCGCCCTGCGGGTTCCTCAGAATGACAATTCCTGCGCTGTGAGCCTGGTACGCGATCGCGCGGTGCGCAATCCTGGGCACCGCGCAGCGCCCCAGCCTGTCGTCTGTCGCGGTGGGCAAGACTGCCCACCGCGCTATCCGGGCCCTACGCGTACTCGGCGAGAATCTCGAACCGCCGCTCGAAGTCGATCTCGGGTTCCAGGAACTTGTGCTTATACTGTTCGACGCGGCCGTTTCGGCGCGCGATCATCTCGCGGTCGTACGCGTCCCACGTGCCGTCGGGCACCGTCTTGACGCGGATCGGCGCCAGCCGGCCGGAGGCGCGTTTCGCCTCGTACTCCATGTTAAGGCGCGCCAGGGCGGAGTCAACCGCGGCGGCAAATGCCGGGGCGGTCTCGGCCGGCACGTCGTCCGTCTCGACGAGGAGGCTGTAGTACGGCACCTCGTCCCAGGTGGGCGAGAGGCAGTACCCCGCCGGTGCCAGGCCGCGCTCGGCCACCACCTCGTTGACGGCCGCGATGACGTGGTGCTCGGTCACCTTTTCGCCGGTCAGGTTGGCGACGTGCTCGCCCTTGTTCAGGAACTCGATGAGGGGCGTCTCGCCCACCCGGCCCGTTACCTGGACGACGTCGCCCATGTTGTAGCGGAACAGGCCGCCTACCGTCGTCACGACCAGGACATAGCGCCCGCCCACCTCCACCTCGTGGGCGAGCAGCGCCGTGGGGTGCTCGTTGTGGATTTCCGCCTCCGGTACGAACTCGTAAAAGGTGCGCGTCGTCTCCAGGATGCCCGCGCTGCCGTCGCTCTCGACCGGCACGGAGAAGCGTCCCTCGGAGGCGATGAGGCCGATATCGCGAACCGCCGCCTCGCCCCAGTAGCGGGGCATCTCGCGCAGGTACAGGCTCAGCGTGCCGCCCTTCCAGGTGCCGATGAGCGGGACGTCCCAGACGTCCTTCGGGTACAGCCGGCCGCGGGCCTCCGCGAGGTGCGCAAAACGCCGGGCCCGGTCGGGGCAGGCGCGGAGGCACCGCTCGATGCAGCGGCGGTGGGGGGCGTCGAGGCGGGCGTCGTCGGCCAGGGTGCCGTCGGCCAGGTCGCGGAGCAGGTCCTCCTTCCGCCGGTCCAGCGTCCGGGCCAGGCCGAGCAGCGTGCTCGGGTTGGCCGTGATCGGCATGACCCGGTCGCACTGGAGACCGAGCCGGCAGATGATGTAGTACTTGGCAGCCGTGTCGCAGGCGTAGGCGCAGGCGGGGGGCGTCACGTAGTGGCGCCGAACGACCCGCCGCTGACTCCGGGCGGCCAGGCCGGAGATGGCGCCCGCCGGCAGGCCGGACGGCGTGACCTCCTCGTCGACCCGGCTGGAGATCTGGAGGATCTTGGCGCCGAAGGCGTCGACGTGATCGCGCAGCGCCTGCGAGCCCCAGATGTGCCAGCCGGCCCGGTAGTCCCGCAGGACGGTGTCGGTGACGGGGATGTACTTCGCGCGGCCGGTCGTGCCGCTCGTCTTCGCGAACATGTGGACCCGCGTGCCCGCGGGAAAGAGGGCCTCCACCTCGCCACGGGTCATCCGCTCGACGTACGGCGCCACCCGCTCATAACCGGCGATGGGCAGGCAGGCGCGCAGGTCCTCCACGGTGCGGGCGCCGGCGAGACCGGCGTCGCGTCCGAAGTGCGTGCGTGCGGCGTCGGCCAGCACCCGGGCGAGGACGGCCTCCTGCACGCGGCGCGTGTCGCGCACGTCCCGCCGCCAGCACCGGGCCTGCCGGTTCGCTTCCCACAGGACGGGCACCGCCAGGAGCCGTTGCGCGCGGGCGGCCAAGGAGGTGCTCATGACGCCGGTCCTCCCGCCGTGTCGGTGGACGGGACGTCGGCCGGGCCGGACGCCTCGGTCTCCTGAAACCGGTCGGCGGTGTCGGCCGCCGCGGCGCCGTCGGACGGTTCGCCGGCGTCCTCCGTTTCGCCACCCATGTGCCGGTCGAAGAAGCCGCGCAGCGTGCGGTGGTAGCGGTCGGGGTCGGTGGCGACGGCCTGGTTGTGCTTGGCCTCGGGGCACATCCAGATGGCCTTGGGGCCCGGCTTGTCGTCGTGCAGGGCGCGGGTCTGCTCGGGGGGGACGTACGTGTCGCGCTCGCCGTGGACGAACAGGATGGGGACGGACTCCAGTTTCGTCAGCGCCCGCCGCGTACTGGGGAAGCGGCAGCGGCACTTCAGTTCCACGTAGAACATCAGCAGGGCCCGGAAGAAGCGGTAGGCGGTCATCGACCGCATGGCGCGGGCCAGGTCGACGCGGGCGAAGATCTGGACCCACCGTTTCAGCAGGTCGTCGATGCTGCGGTCGGTGGAGAAGGCGCCGTCGGCCGCCAGGCACCCGATGTCGGTCGTCAGGGCCGCTGCCACGATGGCGGCGCTGGCGCCCCGGCTGATGCCGAGGATGCCCACCTGCTCGGCCTCGTCCGGCCGCTGGCTCTTGACGGTGGCGACGGCGGCGAGGATGTCGTGGACCTCGTAATTGGACGGCCAGTGGCGGGGCTCGTAATACTTGGGGGCGAAACTCCCCCCGTGCCCGCGGAAGTCGAACGTGAAGACCGTGTACCCGGCCTCGACCAGGCCGGCGGCGTACCGGCCGGCGCTCAGCATGTCGCTGCCGTACTCATGGCAGAAGATGATCGTGCCGCGGTCCGGCGTTCCGGGGGGGCGCTCGATGAACATGCCGCGCAACTGCCGCCCTTCCATGCTGCGGAACCAGACGACCTCGCCCTCGGGCGGCGTGTAGTCGTAAAGCGTGGCGGTCATCGGCAGCGGTGTGTCCAGGAACAGGTTCACCGCCAGCCGCAGGTACTTCACGACGTACAGGATGAAGAGGGTGAGGACGACGGCCACGCCGACGAGGACGGCGATGAGCGGCCAGTGACGGGCCAGCGCGCCGGGGTCGGCGCCGGTCCCCTTGGAATCGGCCTCGGCGGCGAGCATCAGCAGCGAGAGTGCACGGCCCATGACGGCGATGTCTCCGTGCAGTGTGGTGCGGCCTTGGGCAACGGGTCTCCGTACCCACCGCGCAAGCACCCCGGATTCTCGGCTGCGCGGCGGGCGCGGAGACCCACCGCGATTCGCCTTATGCTGAACGGCGCGACACGATTCTAGGAAACGAAGCGGCGAATCACCAGGGAATCGTTCTGCCCGCCGAACCCGAACGAGTTCGACAGGCACACCTCGACACCCACCTCGCGGGCCTGGTGCGGCACGTAGTCGAGGTCGCATTCCGGGTCCGGCGTGTCGAGATTGACGGTGGGCGGGACCACGCCGTCGCGGATCGCCAGGATGCACGTCATGAGTTCGGTGGCGCCGGCGGCCGCAATCAGGTGCCCGAGTTCGCTCTTGACGCTGGAGATCGGCACCCGCCGGGCGTGGTCGCCGAAGATGCGTTTGACGGCCATCGTCTCGACGCGGTCGTTCTCCTGCGTGCCCGTGCCGTGCGCGCTGATGTAGTCGATCTCCGCCGGGGCGACGCCGGCGTCGTCGAGGGCCATCTGCATAGAGGCGGCGGGTCCGCGGCCTTCGGGATGGATGTCCGTCATGCGGTAGGCGTCGGCACTGGTGCCGAAGCCGACGAGTTCGGCCCAGATGCGCGCGCCGCGGCGGCGGGCGTGCTCCAGTTCCTCCAGGACCATCATGGTCGAGCCTTCGCCGAGGACGAACCCGCCGCGGTCGCGGTCGAACGGGCGGCTGGCTCGCCAGGGCTCGTCCTTCGGCTCGGTCGCGATGGCCGTCAGCAGGTTGAACCCCGCCACGCCGAGCGGATGGATCATCGAGTGCGTGCCGCCCGTCAGCATGAGGTCCGCCCGCCCGGTGCGCACGAGGTCGAACGCCTCGCCGATGGCCTGGGTGCTGGCGGCGCAGGCGGTCAGGTTCGAGTAGGCCGGTCCCCGCAGGCCGTATTCGGTGGCCAGGTGGTTGGCCGGCATGTTCGGTTCCTGCTCGAGTTCCGACATCGCGTCGTACCGCTTCAGGGCCGCCTGGGCGAAGCGGACGGTGTCGGCCTCGTCATCGCCGTCCAGGGCGTCGGCGATGGAGTGGGTCAGGCTGTGGAAGTCGAGCCGTCCCTCGCCGCTGCCCGTGTAGAGGCCGAACCGGTCGCGGTCGACGTCCTCGCCGTCGGCGAAGCCGGCGTCCTCCATGGCGCGGCGTGCGGCGGCCATGGCGAAGCGGACGTTGCGGCCGGCCTGCTCGAAGGAATCCGGGTCGCCCACGTACGGGGCCAGGTCGAAGTCCTCCACCTGGGCGGCGAACGTCGTCGGGAACGTCGAGGCGTCGAAGACGAAGATGTCGCGGATGCCGCTCTTGCCCGCCAGCAGCGCCTGCCAGGCGGCCTCCACCTCCCGGCCGAGGGGGTTGCAGGTGCCCAGCCCCGTGATGACGACGCGTCGTGTCATGGCCTGTTCATTCGCCGTGCCTGTCATTCTGAGGTCCCGCTTGCGGGGCCGAAGAATCTCGCCGTGCGAACCGCGTCGAGGCGAGATGCTTCGTCGCGGCTTCGCCGCTCCTCAGAATGACAATCGCAGGCATTGCCTTTGTCGCACTTATCGATTCAGTTTAACGACGACGGCGGCGGTCTGGCCGCCCACCGCGTTCGTGGTTACCAGGATCAGGTCGCCGGTCAACTCGGCGGCCTCGCCCGTGACGAGGTTCAGCCGGACCTCGGGGTCCGGCTCGTCGCAGCCCAGGATGGGCGGCACGATGCCGTCCTCGGCGAGGACAAACGCGGCCGCCAGGTCCGCCAGGCCGCTGGCGGCCCCGATATGGCCGGTCACCCCCTTCGTGGCGGTGACGGGCACGCGGTCGGCGGCGCCGTGGAGGGCGGCGGCCAGGCCGGCCGCCTCGCTCCGGTCCTGTTCCGCCAGACCCGTGCCGTGGGCCCAGACGGCGGCCAGGTCCCCCGGCGCGACGCCGGCGTCCTGGAGGGCCCGTCGGACGGCGGCGGCGACGGCGGCGCCGTCCGGGTCGCAGGCGTTGATGCCGGCGGTGGTCGTGCCGACGCCCGTGCCGAGCACCTCGCCCAGGATGCGGGCGCCGCGGGCCTTGGCCGTGTCGAGGTCCTCCAGGACGGCGGCGACGGCGGCCTCGGCGGCGACCCAGCCGAGGGCCCCCCGGTCGAACGGCCGCGAGGCCTTCGCCGGCTCGACCTCGGCGGTCACCAGGCGGCCGAGGAGCGAATAGCGGATGAGCAGCAGGGGGCAGACGCGGCTCTCGGCGCCGCCGACGATCATCAGGTCCGCCGCCCCGCGCCGCAGGATGCGGACGGCCTCGTCCAGGGCCACCAGGGCCCCGGCGTCGGAACACGTCAGCGAGTTGCTGGGCCCCTGGGCGTCCCACAGGATGCCGGCATGGCAGGCGTGCATGTTGGGCAGGTGCTTGAGCAGCCACAGCGGGAACATCTGCGGGATGCCCTTGGTGCCCCAGTCCTTCAGATCGACCTTGCCGTCCGAGGCCGACGCCCGGACGGGCTGGGCCAGGTCCTCGAGCGTCGTCGGGATGAACGACGTGCCGTAGATCATCCCGAACCGGGCATGGTCGATGGTGGGCAGGGGCTGGTCGTCCTCGCCGACGTCCAGGCCGGTGTCGAGGACGGCCCGGCAGGTGGCACCCATGGCGAGTTGGATGTCCCTGGCCATGACCTTGCGGTTCTTCTTGATGTAGCGGCGCTGGTCCTTGCGGGTTCCCTCGGTGGGATCGAAGTCGTCGGGCACCTCGCCGCCCAGCCGGCTGGGGAAGCCGGAGGCGTCGAAGCGTGCGATGGGGGCGACGGCGCTGCGGCCCTCGCGCAGGGCCGCCGCCAAGCCTTGCGGGTCGCCGGCGGGGCCGGCCAGCCCTGTCCCGGTGATCGCGATGCGGCGGTGCACGTGGGTCTCTCCGGCTCAGGCGTCGGGGGAGGGGTCGGAGGCGCCCAGGTTTCGCAGGGTCCGCATCCGCAGGAGACCGACGAAATCATCGTTGAACACGAAGTTGCCCTCGCCGGGTTCCACGGGCCCCCGCGACTGGTCGAGGTGGGCGAACATGAGTTCGATCTCGGCCACCAGGTTGCCGTTGCGGGTGATCCGCCCGGAGACGGCCGCGCCTTCCTGGCGGACCTCGCCCTGGACCTCGGCGTCGAACCGGATACGGTCCCCCGGCCGCACGTGGGCGTGGAACGTGGCCCGCGTCACCTTGGCCAGGATGACTTTCTCCTTGAAGTCGAAGGCGTCGCCGACCAGGACGCCCGCCGTCTGTGCCATGCCCTCGATCATGAGCGTGGGCGGATGCACCGGGTACCCCGGCACGTGGTCGTATAGGTGATCTTCGGCCAGGGTGACGCACTTGACGGCCACGGCGCGTCGGCCGGACTCGAAGGCGGTAAATCGGTCGATCCAGATCCAGCGCATCGCGGGGCTCCCGGCGGGGCGGTGGCGTCCGTTCGGACCGGCCGGGTCAGCCGGCCTCCCCGTTCACCTTCGACTCGATGTAGCGGACGATCATGTCCACGGTGAACAGGTCGGCGATGTCGTCGACGTTGGGGTTTTTCTCGAATTCCGAGAGGTCGGCGTGGGGGAGGCGGCTCTTGAGTTCCTCCAGCCCCTTTTCGGTCAGTTTGCCGTCCTGCACGAACTCGTCGCTCTGGAGGATGTTGTCCGGAAAGAGGTCGCCCCGGGGAATCTTGATGTTGAACGCCTTCTCGAGGCGGAAGACGATGTCGAGGTAATCGATGCTCTCGGCGCCCAGGTCGCCGCCGATGCGGGCCTCGGGCGTGACCTCGTCCTCGTCGACGCCGAGGGCGTCGACGAGGGCCTCGCGGACCTTCTCCATGATCTCGTCGCGACTCAAAGCCATCGTGCGTGACCTCCCCAATTAAGGTGCAGGCTCAGGACGCCTCGGCCGCCGCTTCCAAGGCCTGGGGTCCTCCGATCAGTGTGAACCGCTCGCGCCAGAACGTGCGGAGCCGGTCGTCGACCGCCTCGGCGCCCGGTTCCTCGTCCGCCACCGTCCCGTGCTCCAGGACGAGGCGGGCCTGGACGGCCGTGGCGTCCCGGCAGCGTCCGACGGCCTTGAAGGTGCTCGTCTCCTCGCCGATCTCCTTGGCCGTCACTTCCATCACCAGTTGCCCGCCCGGCCGCACGAACGCGCCGTAGCGGACGTTCCGGGCCTCCTTCAGCAGAATCAGCGTCGGCTCGAAGTCCCGGGCCGTGCGGACCAGCCAGGCCGCCGACTGCACCAGCGCCTCCAGCATCAGCACGCCGGGCAGCACCGGATACGACGGGAAATGGTCCGCCAGGTACTCTTCGGCCAAGGTGAGGTTTTTGACGGCGACGATGCGGTCGGGCGGCTCCAGTTCCTGAATGTGATCGACGAGGTAGAATTTCATCGCAAGTTACCGGGGCGGCATTCTATCGCCGCGCCAAGCCCGTGTGCAACGCCTTTCTGTCTTCCTGGGCCGGCGGCCGGCCCGGCGCATCGTCTCCGATATCGCACGCCGCCGAAGCGCCGCCCCAGCGGGCGGGCGTCGGCGGCCGGTACTAGACGCGGGAGCCTAGCAGACCCCGGCCCCGCTTGCAAGCAAAAACGCGTGTCCGCACGCCGCCTGATGACGAGCCGCAGGAGGAATGACGAATGACGAAGCCCGAATGACGATTGACTGAGGCGTGCCGACGGGTCGGCCCCGCCGGCGTGGGTTCGTCATTTCAGCCGTCGTGCTTCGCTACGTCTCGTCGGCCAGGCGATTCAGGATCACCAGCCCCCGCTCGATCGTGTCGTCGTCCGCCGTGTACGCCAGGCGGAAATGCGTGTCGCGCTCGCTGAATACGCCGCCCGGAATGATGAGGACGCCCGCCTCGATCGCCCGCTCGACGAACCGCGTGCCGGACCCCCCCGGCGCCTCCGGAAAGATGTAGAACGCCCCCCCGGGGCGCGTGACGGTGAACCGCCCCTTCAGCCCCTCGTAGACGACGTCGCGCCGACGACGGAACGTCTCGATGCCGGCCGAGGGGTCCGTCTCCAGCGCCGCCAGCGCCGCCTGCTGAAACGGCGCCGGGGCGCACACGAACGTGTACTGCTGGAGCGTCGTCATTGCCGAGATGATGGGCGCCGGTCCGGCGGCGTACCCGAGCCGCCACCCCGTCATGGCGAACGTCTTCGAGAACCCGCGCAGCAGCAGGACGCGGTCGTACATCGGCCAGGGGCTCGGGGCCGGCCCGTCGTAGGCGTACGCATCGTAGATCTCGTCGGAGACGAGGAGCAGGTCGTGCCGGCGGGCGACGTCGACGGCCGCCTCGAGTTCCCCCTGGTCCATGACTGCGCCGGTGGGGTTGGCGGGGCTGTTGAGGAGGAGCATCCGCGTGCGGCCGGTGACGGCCGCCTCCAGCGTCTCCCGCTGCAGGCGGAAGTTTGGGTACGTGTCGACGAAGACCGGCACGCCGCCCAGGAGGCCCACGAGGTGTTTATACATCACAAAGTACGGGTCCGGGACGAGGACCTCGTCGCCGGGGTTGATCGTCGCCAGGAACGCCAGGAGCAGGCCGCCCGAGACGCCGCTCGTGACGAGCAGCGGGGCGTCGAACGTGCCGAACTCGGTGCGGAGCCGGTCGGCCAGGGCCTCCCGCAGCGCCGCCTCGCCCTGGGTCACGGTGTAGCGGTTGGCGCCGTCGCGGATGGCGCGGACGGCCCGGTCTTTGCACGCGTCGGGGACGTCGAAGTCCGGCTGGCCGATGCTGAGGTTGATGGGGTTTTCGAGCCGGGCGGCCAGGTCGAAGACCTTGCGGATGCCCGAGGCGTCGATGCGCTGCATGCGGTCGGCGAGCGGCAGGTCGGCCACGGGTGGGGACTCCTTGGGTGGATGCAGCATGGGTTTTGCGCGGCAGGTCTCCGCCCCCGCCGCGCTTCGACCTCACCAGGCATCTGCGCGGTGGGTACGGAGGGCCACCGCGCTCGAGGCGGTGGCCTGAGAACGCGTGTGTCGCCCGTCTCAGCCGGTCTGGCCCTCGGCACCTGCGGGGGCTTGGCCCTCGCCGGGCGGGATCTCGCCTTCGGCCAAGGCGCCCTCGGCCGCTTCCTCTTTCTCCGGCTTGTGCCGCTTCGTCGTCACCTTGCGGTGGGCGACCTTCGGCAGGCCGAAGACGTCGTCGCCCTCTTCCCACTGCTCGTCTTCGCGGAGGACCTCGATGCGTTCGGCGCGGGTCAGGACGTTGCGATGGCGCTCCAGGGCGCCGTGGCTTCTCAGGCTCTTGTCCAGCGACATCGGTTACTCCCTTTCGAGTTGCACCGTATAGGCGTCCTTGGAGGTCGGCCGGCCGGTCTCGGCCTCGAAGGCTGCCAGGCTCTTGTTGACCTGGGTGGCCAGGCGGTCGGCCTCCGTCTTGTCCGTAAAACGTTTGCGGCTGTACAGCACGTGGTACCCGCCGCGGGTTACGAGGTCCGTCTCGATGCCGCTGCGGGCCAGGTACGCCCGGAGGGCGTCGATGGCGTCCGGACGCGACACGTCCAGCCGCGCGATCCGAACCCGGTACTGCGGCCCGGTCGGCTGTGGGGCGGGCGGTTCCGGCGCCGGCTCGGGCTGCGGTTCCGGTTGAGGTTCGGGCTGCGGCTGGGGTTCCGGCCGGGGCTCAGGCTCCGGTTCCGGTTCGATGCGCCGTCCGAGGGGCGGCTGCGCCGGGCCCGGTTCCACGAGGCCTTTCTCGGGCTGCCCGTTTCGGATGTCCTCCATCGTCGGGTCGGAGGGGACGTCCGGCAAACCGTCGTCCGCTCCGCCGAGATGGGCTCCCAGCAGGTAAAACAGGTAGCACAGGCACAGGATGACAACGCCGACGATCACCAGGTGATACGCCGACAGGCGCAGCCCGCCCACCGTCACCACCGCCTGCCGCGTGACGACCGTGGGGGCGGTGCGTCGGGGCGGTTCGCCCCGGCCGGACCGGGACTCGTCGCCGGACGGGGGCGCGGAGGCGGAGTCGGCGCCGCCTTCCTCCGGCCGCCGGCTCTCGGTGTCCGGTCTGGCCTTCTGTCGGCCCCGCTGCTCGGAGAGCAACTCGAACAGGGCGCGTTCCTGCTTCCGCTTGGCCATATGCCATATCCCCGGACGACTCCGTGCTGCCGGGCAGCCGGTAAACTGTAATGATTTCGGTACGTTGCGTCAAGCGTGTTTCGCCGCCACACGTTCATGTCCCCCGTTTCGCCTTGCCCGGCCGCCGCCGGCGCGGTTGAATAGGACATCGCAAGGCCGAGTCCAAACGGAGGCATGATGGGACGCGATGGCATGACGGCGGCGGCTGCATGGCTGGCGGTCGCTCTTCTGGCGGCGGTTTCCGGCCCGGCGCCGGCCGGGAGTCCGTTCGACCCGCCGAAATCCGAGCCGGCATCGCAGCCGCGCGCCGAGTCCCCCGCCGACACGCAAGGCCAGGGCGGTCCCGCCGCCGGCGAGACGGTCGCCGAGCACACCTTCGAGGAACCGCCCGCCGCGGTCCGGGCGGTGCGCGGCCGGTTCACCCCGCCCGGCCGTGTCGAGGACGCCTGCCTCGTGGAGCGAATGCTCGGCCTCAAGGTGCCCGTGCCGGTGGATAAGGAGACGGGGCGGTTTGAAGTCACCGGCCTCAAGATGGGCACATACTGTTTCGTGGTCCGCACGCCCTGGGGCCGGTTGGAGGGGGTGGACCTGACGCCGCGCCTCTCGCCCTACGACGCCCTCATCCCGCCGCGATACCGGACGGAGGCGATCGGCCTGCCCGCCCGCGGCGAGTTCACCGACCAGGACCGCAAGGCCGTCCGACGACATATCGGCAAGGTCAAACGGTACGAGAACAAGGTAACCGATCTCGTCATCCGGGCCGACGGCGAGACGGCCGTCGCCCTCGTCGAACTCCTCATGGATGCCCCGTTCCACGGCCGCAAGGGCGACGAGGTCACTTGGCGCATCGAGAAGTGGTATTACGATAAACTCTACGATGCGTGGAACGCCTTCCGGTCGCAGTGCCTGTACCGCATCCGCGCGCCGAAGGCCGAGTGGCGGTCCTGGGGCTGGCAGTTCGAGCCGAAACTGGGCGGCCTGGACATCACCTACGGCATGGAAGGGCCGGTCGAGGTCGAGTACGCCATTCCCGCCGAACCGAACCGCACGAAGGGCCTGGCCGGCACGAAGTACCCGCCCGCCGACAAGGCGAAGACGTGGTAATTTGAAATCGGAAAGCGGAAAGTGAAAATCGGAAGTCGGTGGCCAAACCGGAACGGCCTTGCGGGTGTGGATGCCGTTCGTTGTCGTTCTTCCCTTCTTTTTCCGTGATCTTCTGCTCCTGCCTTTCTCTGCGTTCTCCCCGCTCTCTGTGTGCTCCTCGTTAAAATGGATTGGGCAGGATATCTAAGAGCCTATCCAAATAACCCCTCGTCGGCCCGAGGTTGAGCGAGGCGGCCGCAGGCAAGGAGGGCGACGCAGGCAACCCCGTTTCCGGGTTGGCGATGCAGCCCGACGCCGTCTGCGGTCGCCGCAGCCGGCCGAAGCCAGAGGGTGATTCGGATAGGCTCTAAGCCACGCCACAGCCGCGGCGGTCATCTGCCCGGCAGATACCGGACCGCCTCCTGCGGCAGCATCGGACGGGGCGAGAGGACCCGGGCCGACCGCAGCCGCCACTGGCCGTCCGCGTCCGGGGCGAACGTGCCTTCCCATTCCACCCGCGGGAACCGCTCCGCCACCGGGGCCCGCATGCCCGCTGCCGTCCGGAACGTGTACGTCTGCGTGACGGTGGCGCGGTCGTCGCCCATGTCCACGGTGGCGCCGCGGGCGGAGGCGCGGACGTACCGGAGCCCGTGGCGGACGATGTCGGCCAGGCCGTCCTTGCCCTGCCCGTCGGTCCGGTAGTCCGGGGAGATGCGTTCGATGAACGCCTGGGGCCGGCCTTCGTCGGCGGCGCGGGCCATCGTGTCGAGCGTCCGCTGGAGCCGTTCGCGGTCCGTCTCCACGAGCCAGGCGAGCAGGGCCACCAGCAGTGCCGCCACCAGGCAGACGGAGGCGGCCAGGCGGGCGGCGTTCTTGCCCGTCCGCCGCCACACCGTGCCCAGCAGGACGGTGGCGATGATCAGGACGATCAGAAGGGTGAGGGGGTTCTCGAACACGAAGTGGCGGAGGACGTCCATGGTCGGCCTCGGTGCGGGGTCCACGGGTCCATCATACGCGCGGCGAGGCAGGGTGTCATCGGAAATGTGGTGAAACGTGACGGCGCGCCACGTCCGGCCGTGAGGGGAGCGGTTCGAGCCGGCCGCGCGCAACGCCCGGCCATGAGCGAAGCGAACGGGCGGGTCCCCTGGCCATCGCGCGGCGGGCAAGACTGCCCACCCGCGTCCCGCCGCCTGCGGCGCAAAAAAAGAGGCGGGGGGGGTGAGGGCCCCGCCTCGGGTCGGCAAAGGGCGTTAACGGCCTTTGCCGGGACTCGCGCGTTGTGATTTGATCCAGCGTCGGACGGCCGTGGCACGCTGCGCGGCGGGTCTCCGCACCCGCCGCGGGTTACGCGGTGGTTACGGAGCACCACCGCGCACACCGTGTGTCGGCCCGCTCAGAAGTACGACGGCCGGACCTCCTGCCGGCGCTTCTCGAGAAATCCCTCGAGTTTGCGGCTACGGACCGGGTGCTGGAGTTTGCGGATGGCCTTGGCCTCGATCTGCCGGACACGCTCGCGGGTGACGCGGAAGATGCGGCCAACCTCTTCCAGTGTGTAGGTCTGCCCGTCGCCGATACCGTACCGGAGTTTGATGATCTCGCGTTCGCGGTACGTCAGGGTCTTGAGGACGTGGTCGATCTTCGACTTCAGCATTTCCTGGGTGGCGGCCGTGACGGGCGACTCGACCGTATCGTCCTCGATGAAATCGCCGAAGTAGGAGTCCTCGCTTTCGCCGACGGGCCGGTCCAGGCTGATCGGGTGCCGGCTGATCTTCATGACGCGGCGGACCTCCGAGAGGGGCAGGTCGGCCTCGGCGGCGAGTTCCTCCAGGGTGGGTTCGCGGCCGACTTCCTGGAGAAACTGCTTCGAGATATTCCGCAGTTTCGACATCGTTTCGATCATGTGGACCGGGATGCGGATCGTCCGGGCCTGATCGGCGATGGCGCGGGTGATGGCCTGTCGGATCCACCACGTGGCGTAGGTCGAAAACTTGTAGCCGCGGCGGTACTCGTACTTGTCCACGGCCCGCATGAGGCCGGTGTTGCCTTCCTGGATGAGGTCGAGGAACGAGAGGCCGCGGTTCCGGTACTTCTTGGCGATGGAGACCACCAGCCGCAGGTTCCCGCCGGAGAGTTTCCGCTTGGCTTCCTCGTACTCGGCGAAGCACTGTTCGATGCGGAGGACGCGTTTCTTGAGGTCGTCGGCGGTCTCGCCGGTCAGGCGTTCGAAGCCGGAGAGTTCCTCGCGCAGGGCGGCGGCCTCGGCGTCGTTCTCCGGGCCGGAGCCGATCTCGTCGAGCCGGCGGACGATCTCGCCCTGTTTCTGATGGATGCCGATCAATTTCTTCATGATCGACTGGATGCGCGAGGTCCGCAGGCTGAGTTCCTCGAGCAGGTGGACGCACTTCTGGCGCCGGGCCCGCATCTGCCGGCGGATCCGGTCGGCGGCGTCGGCCGACGTCCCGCTCGCCGCCAGGCGGTCGTAGGCGGCCTGGTTCGCCTCCAGCAGGCGCTCGATCGTGTTCAGGTTCTCGGGCATCCGCTTGATGATGGTGCCCTTGGCCAGGTTCTCGGAGATGCAGATCTTCATCGTGCGGTCGAACGGCAGTTCGCCGGACTCCACCTGGCGCAGGATACCCAGGGCGCTGGCGATGGCCTCGTCGCTGGCCAGGACCTTCCGGCGGAACTGCTTCCGCGTCAGTTCGATGCGCTTGGCCAGAAAGATCTCCTCGTCGCGCGAGAGGAGCGGAATCTCGCCCATCTGCGTCAGGTACATCCGGACCGGGTCGTCGATGCGTTTCTGGGTTTCGGCGTCGGTGGGGAGGGCGGCCTTGGCGGCCCGGCGGTTGGCGTCGTCGGCCTCCCAGTCGCCGTCGTCCTTGCCCTTCCCCTTGCCCTCACGGGCGGGGACTTCCGACTCGTCCAGCAGGTCCACCCCCATCTCGTCGAGTTGCATGAGGATGCGGTCCAGGCGATCCGGACTCACGAGGTCGTCCGGCAGAGAGTCGTTCATCTCCTCGTAGGTCACGTAGCCGCGCGCCTTGCCGCGCGCCAGCAGGTCCTTGATCTGCTGTTCGGCGTCGACCTTCGGATTCTGTTTGGTATCGGCCATTGTCACCTCGACTTCTTCCGCGACGTCCTCGGTTCCCCGTGCCCGGCAGCGTGTGTGTTTATCGTGTGGTATCCGGGCTTCGGCCGCGTTCCAGCCCCCCATCCCGTTACATCTCGTCACTGCGCCGGCGCCGTGCCGACGGCGGCAGGAATCCCTGTCGTCGTGTCCGCGCCTCGGCAAAGGCCCGGAGGGCCTCGCCGGCGTCGCCCCCGCCTCGCCGCGCCGCCTCGCGATGGGAGGCGAGGACCGCCTCGTCCTCCATCTCCTCCAGCGCCGCCCGCGCTTCCTCCAGGAGCCGCTCCAGGGGCCCCGGGCCGGTGTCGGCGGGGTCGCGACAGGCGGCCAGGGCCTGCCCCCGCTCGTACAACTCGACCGCCAGGCTCGAGAGGTCCGCGTCGTCCATCCCGCGGACGACGCTGGCGATGTCCAGGTCCCGCGCCCCCGGGTTCTGCCGGACCGACTCGTACAGCCGGCGGAACGCCTCCGTTTGCATCCGCTCGGGCGGCAACTGTTCCACCACGTCCTCGACGGCCGACGGCCGGCAGACCAGCGCGGTCAGCAGTTCGCGTTCGGCGGCCCACCGGCGTCCGCGGGCTGCCGCGCCCGGCAGGTTCGCGCCCGTCTCGGTGCCGGCGGCGGATCGTCTGTCCGACCGCCGGAGCCGGCGGAACTCGGCACGCAGCGTCGCCTCCGGGATACCCAGCGTCCGGCTCATGTGGCCCAGGATCAGGTCCCGCTGCAGCCGCAGGTCCTGCTGGGCCAGGGCCGGCGCCTTGAGGACGCTTTCGAGCATCGCCCGCAGGGCCCGCTCCCGCGCCGCCGGGTTCGTTGCCGTCTCCAGGTCCTGCTGGACCAGGGTCCACTTGTACTTGAAGGCGTCGTCGGCCTCGTCCAGGATTTTGCGGAACGCCTCCGCCCCGTGGGCCTCGCAGTAATCGCACGGGTCCTTGCCGTCCGGCACGACCGCCACCAGAATACGGACGTCGTGGGCGAGGAAAAGTTCCATCGCCCGGTCGGCGGCCCGCTGGCCGGCCAGGTCGCTGTCGAAGACCACCACGACCTCGTCGGCGTAGCGTTTCAGGGCCACGATGTGCTCGTCGGTAAGCGACGTGCCGAGCGTGGCCACACAGTTACGGACGCCCGACTGGTACGGCATAATCACGTCAAAGTAGCCTTCGACGACGACGGCGCGGCGATCCTTCTCGATGGCTTCGCGAGCCTGCGACAGGCCGTACAGGGTTTCCTTCTTATGAAAGAGCGACGTTTCAGGCGAATTCAGATACTTGGGTGTCTCCTCGCTGAGCGTGCGGCCGCCGAAACCGATCGGCCGGCCGAGCGCGTCGAGAATCGGGAAGATCACCCGCCCGCGGAACCGGTCGTACATGCCGGTGCCATCGTTGCGGGGCAGGACGAGTCCCGCCTTCTCGAGCGCCTCCAGGGGGACGTCATCGCGGCGTCCGGCCTGGATCAGGTTGTCCCATCCCTTGGGGGCGTAGCCCAGGCCGAACGTCTCGATCGTCTCCTCTGCGAGGCCACGGCCCTTGAGGTACTCGCGTGCGGCCTCGCCTTCCCGCGGATGTGCCAGGCCCGCCTGGAACCGTTCCATCGCCCACGCCAGGACGTCCCGGAGCCTGCGGCGTCCGCGGGCCTTCTGCCGGGCCTGGGGGTCCTGCCGGAGTTCTATACCCGCCCGCTCGGCCAGTATTCGCACGGCCTCGGGGAAGGTCACGTTCTCCTTCGCCATGACGAAGTTGAACACGCTGCCGCCACGCCCGCAGCCGAAGCACTTGAAAATCTGCTTACCGGGGCTGACGGTGAAGGAGGGCGTCTTTTCGCTGTGGAACGGGCATAGGGCCACGTAGTCCTTCCCGGCCTTCTTGAGCGGGAAGTACGTGGACACTACGTCAACGATGTCGTTAGCGCGAGCGACATCGTCCAGGATGTCTTCCGAAAAGAGTCCCGACAAAGCGACGACCCAGCAGACCCCTCACCCTTGTTTTTGGCCTCTGCCGGGGGATTCAGCCCCCGCGAATTGGGTAAGTATACGTTAAGAAACCGTTCCCGTCAAGCCTAAGAGCCCACATCGCGGGAAGTTATGGGGCCGCGGTCAACGAACAGACACTCTGGCACCCAAAAACGCCCTCCGGTTTGCCTCCGTATATCGAACGCGGCGGGGGGGAGGGGGTGTTCCGCGAAAAAGGTCCCGGGAGCCGTTTTCGCACACGTTCTGACGGGCAGGGGGATGGGCAAAGCCACGAATCCGCATCCGGAGCCGATTCCCGGAAGCCCCTTTGGCGGCACCCAGGCCGCAGCGTCCGGCCCAGGCCATTGACCCATCCGCCGCGGGCGACTATCATGCCGCCTCGACGTGACCGTACCGTGCGTCGGGTGCCACCGGCGGCTTGCCCGCCAGTGCAAGGCGGCGCGGCGGGGAAGGAGACCCGATGCGCCATATTTATTGAGCCCGGTAAAGTAAAGTGAAGATGTCATTCTGAGGCCTCGCTTGCGAGGCCGAAGAATCGCGCCGTGCCAGTGGCGACAAGGCGAGATTCTTCGTCGGCCTTGCGGCCTCCTCAGAATGACAACCATGAAGATTCCTCATACCGGGCTCAATAGCCGCCGCGTTTACTCGGCGCGTGCCGTTATCCGTGATTCGTGCAAACAGCCTTTCGACGTAAGGAGTACGTATGGCCAGCGACACCGACCGCATGGAACGCCTCGTCGCCCTGGCGAAGCGCCGCGGGTTCATCTTCCCCTCCAGCGAGATCTACGGCGGCCTGAACGGCTTCTGGGACTACGGTCCCCTGGGCGTGGAACTGAAGCGGAACATCAAACAGGCGTGGTGGGACGACGTCGTCCGCCGCCCGCCCGCCGGCCCCGACGGCGAGCCGATCGAGATGGTCGGCCTCGACTGCTCCATCATCATGAACCCCAAGGTGTGGGAGGCGAGCGGGCATCTTACGGGGTTCAAGGACCCGATGCGTAAGTGTCCTGGGTGCGGCTACTTCGTGCGCGCAGATCATGTTCTGGATGAACTCGCGACGAAGTCCATGTGGGTAGACTCGCTGCTCCAGGAATTCACGGTGATAACAGGTGAGATTGATACCCCTCGTCTTCTGAAGTGGGCCCGCGGAAAGGGCAAGAGGCTCGCCCCCAATCTTGCACTTGTTCGCGAACCGGAAGTCACATTGTCCTTCCTCGCCACGCGAGTGAATGGGCAGCCGGACGCACCCCCCGATTTGACAGAACTCATGCGTTATGTGGCGACTGAGCAGCTGCACCAGACGGGCCTCCAGGAGCCGTGTCCGCGATGTGGTGCCCCACTCGATGAGCCGTCGCAGGTGAGTCTTATGTTTGAGTCCTGGGCTGGATTAGTGCAGGATGAAGAGCACAAAGTCTACCTCCGCCCCGAGACCGCCCAGGGCATCTTCGTCAACTTCAATAACGTGCTGGACACCCAGCGCCTGAAACTCCCGTTCGGTATCGCCCAGATCGGCAAGGCGTTCCGCAACGAGATCAACCCGCGAAACTACACATTCCGCAGCCGCGAGTTCGAGCAGATGGAGATCGAGTTCTTCTGCCATCCCGACC